>NZ_JBTHHU010000019.1:0-141989 GCF_059089585.1 Streptomyces sp. SX-6
CGCTGAAGGAGGCCGTGCGCGGCGCGGACGTCTTCATCGGCGTCTCGGCCCCGAACGTGCTGGGCGCCGAGGACGTGGCCGCGATGGCCGACGGTGCGATCGTCTTCGCGCTGGCCAACCCGGACCCCGAGGTGGACCCGGCGATCGCCCGCCAGACGGCCGCGGTGGTGGCCACGGGCCGCTCCGACTTCCCGAACCAGATCAACAACGTGCTGGTCTTCCCGGGCGTCTTCCGCGGCCTGCTGGACGCCCAGTCCCGTACCGTGAACACCGAGATGATGCTGGCCGCGGCCAGCGCCCTCGCCGACGTGGTCACCGACGACGAGCTCAACGCGAACTACATCATCCCCAGCGTCTTCAACGCGAAGGCCACGGAAGCCGTGGCCTCGGCGGTGAAGCGGGCCGCGCTGGCACTGCGCGAGGCGTAACGCCCGCTGTCCGCCCGCCCATTGGGCGGGCGGACACCGCCCCAGACGGCCGCAAGCGCCTTCTTCACCGCTCGATGAGCCTGTCCGCCACCAGCCCGGCGAACACCGCTTCGCCAATCCGACTGTCCAGCGGGCGTGCGCGCAGGTGCTTGGTGGGGCGGCATGGCGCTCGGGCGGATGCGGGTCTCGTCTCGCGCCTCCGGCGCACAGCGGCGGGCTACGGGCGAGGAGGGGGGCCTGGCCGGTGCACGTTGCCGAGTGCCGGCAGTTGTGGGGTGCGCTGTGCGGGGTGGGCCTGGCCTCGCAGGTCTCATGCGCCACAGCCCGGATGCTGAACGGCGAGTCGGGTACCGGTTTCCGCACGTCTGGGGGCACTTCTCGGGGGGAAACCGGTACCCGACTCGTCAGTCACCCTCACGCTCGCACATGAGGCGGCAACGGTGGGCGGTTTGCGGTGCGAGTGAGGCGGGCGTGATGTGACGGGGCATCAGCGGTGAGTTGGTTACGTTCCATACCGGACATACGTAGCGCGGGAACGTAACCAACTCACCGCTGACGTACCTCAGGCTTCCCGGCCCGCCCCCGCACCCGGCGACGAGGGCCCGGCCCGGACCCCATCCGCCCCGTAACCAGCCGCTTTTCACATGCACAACGACGAAACGGGCAGACGGCCAAACACCCGCCACGTAAACCGCCCACCGCTGCCGCCCCACCCACCGGCGGACGCCTGGCGAACGACGCACCGCTACCAAGCGCCCGTGCCCGCTTGCCGCTTGCCGCTTGCGAGGGCGCGATAGCTGCTCACCGAACAGCCGGGGGCAAGGCCCTCATCCGGCGACGGCCGCACGGCCATACGCCCCCGCCTGCTGTCCGTGCACACACCATGCCCCCTGGAATGCTCGGGGGTTCCGGCACAGCCGTTCCGTGACCCCCGGTGCGCAGAGGGAGGCGGCATCGAGGACGAGGACGTGGTCGAGTCCTCTGGCGGCGGCGTCCGTTGTGATCTGCCGGAGGGCCGCCTCCCGGTCGGGCGGGGCGGCACTCGCCGGATCGGGTACGAGCCATTCCGCGAGCCAGTCGATGTCGAGGGCGTCGAGGGTCAGTCGAGCTCGCTCCCAGGTCTCCGGAGAACCGTCGCCGAGCAGGCAGACCACGGCGTCGAAGCCGGCGAGGGGGCTGTCGAGCTGTCTCCGGGCGCGGTCGAGTACGTCCTGAGCCTGTTGTTCGCCCACCAGGTCGCGGAGGTGCTCCGTCAAGCCGTCCTCGGCGAGGCCGAGTTCGCGGTGGCCGATGAGGTAGTTGCGCACCCGGTCGAGCAGGTCGACGGGGAAGGACGGACCCTGCGGCCGGGTGAAGCGGTGCAGCCAGCGGACGCCCGGGTGGCAGAGCACGCGCCCGCCGCCGCGTCGGAACTTCTCGTGGAGATACCCCTCCTCGCCACCGTGGGCGCGGAAGCGCGGGTTGATGCCGGGCCAGGCGTCGGTGCGGCAGGCGAAGAGGCCGAGGCCCTGCATGTCCACCTCGAACGGCTCCCCGTGAGGGTCGGCACCCCGGGGGTCGGACCGCCACACACCGAACATCGCTTCACCCCACTCGGGGGCCAGGTGAGTGGAGGGCGGTTCACGGCCGTCGTCCAACGGATCGGCGATCATGGGCCCTTGGAGCAGGTCTCGGCATCCCGGCCGCTGCTCGAGGTGGTCGAGCACGGCACGCACGGCCCCCGGGGCGAGCAGGACGTGGGAGTCCAGGCACAGAGTGACGGGCGATTCCGCCGCCCGGAAGACGAGGTCACGGACAGCGGTGCTCGCGTACTGGCCGAAGGGCAGATAGCGGCAGCCCGGGATGCGGTCCGCGAGAGAGCGCAGCGAGGACGCGACCGGGCCGGAGGGGTTGTTGTCGACGACGACGAACTCCGCGTCGGACAGCTCGGCGGCATGGGTGAGCCGGAGTGCCTGGAGCGTGAAGTACACGCCGTCGTAGTCGTCGTAGGTCGCCATGCCGACCGTGAGCCGACTCATCGCGGGTTCCCTTCGATGTCGGTGAACTCCTCGAATCCGCGCAGGCGCAGGGTCCGCTGGTGTTCGGGGAAGGGTTGTGGGTCGGCCGGGTGCGTGCCCTTCATGTAGTGCTGCTGCCAGCCGTCCGCCGCGGAGGGGTCGCCCGCCATGACCGCCTGGGCGTACTCGATGCGGCTCCGGCTCCAGGTCCGGTGGTCGTCGGCGTCCGGCATGCGGTCGAGCGGGGCGCACCGGGGGCGGAAACGCTCCAGCTCCCCACGCCGCTGGGGAACCAGCATGAGGACGGGCTCGCCCGCCGCGAAGGCGATGTCGGTACCGGCCCTGGTTATCTTCCAGTTCATGCTGAACGTGGCCACGGCCCAGTCGGCCTCTACAAGCCCTTCGAGCGCATGTGCCCCGTCCTTGGGGAGGTTGGCGGGGCCGCGTACGAGGAGGTTCCAGCCGGGCGGTGTCCGGATCAGATAGGGGATGTGGAAGGTGAGGATGCCGTAGCCGAAGTGGCTCATGGCCTGGCCGGCGGTGTCACCGTCCTCGTAGCGAACGTGCAGGTCCTCCAGTGCGTCCCCACCGTTCCAGCGCACAGTGAACGTACGGTCGTTGAGGACCCACCAGCCGTTCTGACCGGCGATGCGCAGGGGAAGGCACCGGTAGGTGTGGCGGAGGGCCTCGCGGTCCAGCCAGTCCCGCCGTGCGGGTGCGGGCGCGATGGGCATGTCCGGGGTGTCGGGCAGGCGATATGCCATCAAGGCGGGTTCGGGGTCGTGGTGCTCTGCAGAGCTCAACTGGCCGTCTCCAGTAGGTGGATGTCCTGACGGGCGGGGTGGTCCGCCGGTGTGCCGGCAGCACGGTGCGCCGGCACACCGGCGGCGTTCAGACGAGACTCCCCGTGCCGTTGGCGAAGGCGGGGGAACCCAGGGCGAAGGTGACGTGCGTGGGGCTGGGTGTGACACCCGCGGGGATACGGACGCCGACGTAGAGGACGATCCGCTGGCCGGGGTCGAAGTCCACCGGGACCTGGATGGTCGAGGTGGTCCCGTCCGGTGAGAGGGTGCCCCCGTGGGGGGTCTCATCGCCGGTGGCCTCGCGCCACATCCCCAGGAACTCGTTGACGAGCCGTGTCCCCGCCGGAGCGGTGATCGTCACGGTCTGCGTGCCGATCCGGCCGCTACTGGTGTTCTGCACCAGGACCGACACGTACACGAGCTCCGGATCGGCGGCGTCCTGCCTGGGGGGCCGTCCCGTGACGTCGGCGGTGAGAGGCGGCGGAGGCGGTGTCGTGGTGACGGGAGGGAGTGTCGTCGTCACCGGAGGGCGCGTGGTAGTGACTGGCGGCCGCGTCGTCGTCACCGGGGGCCGCGTCGTGGTGACGGGCGGCCGCGTCGTCGTCACCGGAGGACGCGTCGTCGTGACGGGCCGCCGCGTCGTCGTCGGAGGCCTGGGTATGGGGAGCGGGAGCGGAATCCACGGCCCCGGCCGGAAGAACCTGGCCTCCGGATTGATCGCCTGGTGCTCGCCCTCGTCGCCTTCACCAGGCGGCTGGGCCGCGCCGCTCGTTTCTTCGGTCACTGTTCGTCATCTCCTTCTCGTGGTGACGGTGTCGGTCAGGGTCAGGGCACCGCGATCCAGGCGGTGCCGTCCCGTCCGCTCCGGTCGTGGGCGCCCGTCCGCCGGGGCGTGTGCCAGGTGACGGCGGTCTCGGTGAACCGGCGTCTGGGCGGCAGGAGTTTGCAGAGCGAGGTGCCTGCCATGATCAGAGTGGTCGCGGCCACCACGGTGGCCAGCGCCTGGAAACCGGAGCCGGGCCTGCGGGCCGAGAGAGCCGAGGCGCCTCCGGCTCCGAGCGCGCCGAGCGGCGGGAGGAGTCCGTACGTCATGTCGCACGCCAGCGTTCCTCGCGGCGGCGGGCCATGTCCCACAACGACCGTAGGTAGACGGCGTGTTGGAACATGTCGTACGCGAGCTCGACGGCGAGTGTGCCCGCCAGCAGCTGGGACTTCCAGCCCGCTCCCCGCGCGGTGACGACCTTCTCGGCGACGAACACCAGCCCCACGGCCATCCAGAACGGGGTGAACTCCGGCCGGCCCCGGGCCAGCATCCAGCCGGTGAAGACGAGGTAGAGGGCGAGGAAGACGACGGACAGGCCCATGAAGCCCTGGCGGACGATGTACGGGGCGGTGACCCGGGTCCAGCCGTAGTCACGGAGGTTCTCCAGGGCGCCGCGCTGCCAGCGCAGCCGCTGGTGCCAGAGTTTGGGCAGGCTCGTCATCACCTCGGTCTCGACCGCGCAGCCCGGCGGGGAGACGGTGCGGTAGCCGAGCGTCCGTACCGCTTTGGTGATCTCGTCGTCCTCGGTAAGGGAGGCGAGGGAGTAGTAGGAGGAGCCGCCGCCGAGGCGGCCGGTGCGGCGGGCGGTCCTGACCTCGCGCAGCGTACGGACGCGGAAGAGGGTGGCGGTCCCGGTGAGGACGTCGGCGCGGTAGTCGCGGCGAGCGATCTCGCGGGCGTAGCGGTGGAATTCGATGCGCTGGAGGGCGCCGAGGAGGCCGCCGCCGCCTTCGCCGTAGAAGATGCCGCCGACGGCGCCGACGGAGCGGCCCATGGCCGCGATGGCGCTGGTGAGGAACGAGGGTGCGAGGACGGTGTCGGCGTCCTGGACGAGCACGAAGTCCGCGCTCTCGAGTTCGTGGAGGACGCGGTCCAGCGCCTGGTTGAGGGCGCCGGCCTTCTTGTTCCGGTTGTGCTGCGACTCGACGACGGTCGCGCCGTTGGCCCGGGCGACGGCCACGGTGTCGTCGGTGCAGTTGTCGGCCACGACGACGATGCGGTACGGCGGCCGTTCCTGGCGGTACAGGGCCGCGATGGCCGCGGCGATGCGCTGCTCTTCGTTGTGGGCGGGGATCAGCGCCACGATGCGGGGTTCGTTCTGCCCTTCGCGGAAGGGAGGTCGGGACGTTCTGCGGGTGATGCGCGGCCTTCGCATGAGGGTGCACTCCTGGAACCGTTGTCGCGGCGTTGCCGTTCATGGCGGGGGTGCGGCGCGCGGGGCACCGCACCCCCTGTCACCTCCGTCGGTCAGCTCGCGGGCGTGACGACGATCGTGTCGTGGGCCGTGGCGAAGACCGGTTCCCCGAGCTGGATGCCGACCTGTAACTGGCCCTGGGCCGTGCCCTCGACGGCCATGGCCGGGTAGAGGGAGACCCAGGCGTCCTTGCCGGGTCCGCTCGGCTCCAGGTTCAGCGCGACGGCCGGGCAGGTCAGGGTGCGGCGGTCGGCGGACAACACACCCTGGGCGACGACCTCGTGGCTCTCGTCCGCCCAGTGCGTGAAGGCCACGTGGTCCTCGGTGAAGTGCGTGCCCTCGGGGGCGGTGAAGACGACCTTGACCGTGCCGATGACGCGTTGGCCGGTGTTGCGGACGACGAACGGCGGGTAGACCCAGCGGTCCTGCCCGGCGGTCGCCGTGAGCTCCTGCGTCTTGACGACGGCGCGCAGCCCGGGGTCGATGGTGCGGGGCGCGGTGTAGCGGTAGTAGACACTGCCGAGCTGGAAGGCGTCCTCCGGCTTGGCCGGGTCCCAGCTCAGGCTGCTGACCGAACCGTCGGGGTTCTGGGACTGCGGCCAGACCAGGAAGCGGTAGTAGCCCGGCTTGTCACCCAGCTGCCGCAGGTCGAGGTCGGGCAGGGTCACCTTACGGCCCGTGCCACTGTCCTTGTGGCCCTCGACCTTCTGCAGCTGCGGGGTCGGGGTGTAGTGGGACGGTGTGCCGTCCTCGTGCACGAGCTGGTAGTACACGTGGTCGCTGTTGTTGCTCGCCACGCCCTGCTCGCCCTGGCGCAGGTTGACCAGGTCGATGATGAACTTGTCCCCGGGAATCCGGCCATTGTCCGACACGTAGCCGAATCCGGCCTGGCTGTTCGGGAATCCGCCCCAGGCGCCGCCATAAGGCAAGCGGACAAAGGGGCGGCCCACCATCTCGGGGTTGCTCCTGTCCCAGGCCGATGCGAGAACCTCGATCTCCGGACTGACCGTGCGGACATCGCCGTTGTCGAGGATGGCGTCCACGCGGATCTGGTACTTGCGGCTGTAGGCGGGGCGGGGGTCGGCGTCGACGTTGAGGTCTCCGCGGAGGGCGAAGGTGATCAGGTCGGAGTCGTCGAGGAAGGTGAGGTCGATGACCTCGTACTGCTGGTCCCCGTAGCCGCTTTTGCCGCCGCGCGGGAACTCGCTGGTGCTGCCGTCGAGTTGGCCGTTGCCGTAGAAGGAGTATTTGAGCTGCTTGATCTTCACGCCCATCGGGACGCGGATCCGGCCGTCGTAGCGGAACTCACTGTCCCAGACGGCGAATCGGTTGGCGTAGCCGAGGGTCCGGATGCCGGTCCATTCCGGGTCCAGGATCAGGAGTTCAGGGGACGTGGCAGGCGTGCTCATACAATTCCTCTTCTCTGCACTGAGAGTTGCCGGACGGGTTCGGCGCACGTTCGACGTTCCGCGCTTCCGGACTGCCGCACCGGGGAGACGAGCGGCAAGTCAATACGGCCCCGGATGGGGCGTCAATTGCACGGAATTTGTTATCGGACAGGACGGAGCGGAAGCCGGGCACCCACTTCCCAGCAGCCCAGCCGCCCCTCACATCTCACCAGTGATCGCGTTCACCACTGGCATCGAACTGACAATCGCCGTGGGGCATCTGGGGCGACAGAGGCACGTGAATCACCCAGGGCGGCCGGGCAGCAGAAGTATTGCCCCACCCCGGAGCGCGTCCGGTTCTTTTCAGTCGGCGGCGCCGCGCGAGACCGGCAGATACGTTTCGCGCCGTTTACCGTTCACTGGCCGGATGCGTACCCTTGACACTGCCCGGCTGCCGCTGCCCGGCGACAAGTTCCCTGGAAACATGGACCGCTCCAGCACATCGCACCCTCCGCAAGCGGCATTCGCGTACCTGCCGGATTGCCGAGAAGTGCGTTCATCCTCCGTGCCCGCCCACACCTCGGGTCCTGATCCCGCCGTGAGGGCCGCCACACCGCGGATTCCCTTCCGGGCGAGTTGTCCGGTATCGCCGCCACCGCATGTGTTTTCATGCCGAATTGCTGTACAGGCTTTACCGCACGGAGGTCGGCCGGAATCTCCTGCCGGCCCGGCGGCACAGAAATCGTTGAGCAAACGTTTATCACCGTCGTCCGACTTCCCGAAAAGCAAAAGGCGAAGCCGCTGTCGCAACAGCAGGCTTCGCCGGGGAACGATACGGGCGAGGGGTCAGTCGAGTTCGATGTTGAAGTCCCAGACGGCGACGGGCTTCTGACCGTGCTGCCAGGTCAGCTGGGCGGCGCCCGCTTCGAAGGTGCCGGTGAGGGTGAGGGTAGCCGGGTGCCCGGGGCTCGCGGTCACGGTCGACTCGCCGGCGGGCTTCAGCGCGATGTCCTTGCCCTGTTCGTCGCGGGAGCTGAAGTCCTCGGCGTGCAGGGTGAGCGGTGCGGTGGCCTGGTCGAGGGTGATGGTGAAGGTGCCGGTGGTGCGCTCGGGGGGCTTGCTGCCGGGGGTGGGGGTGGGCAGGTCCTCGGTGGGGCCGGACGCCCGGATCAGGGCGGTGGCCTCGGGGAGTTGGGCGCGTACGGCCGAGCCCACGGCGACCAGTTGCAGGTGCTTCCCGTCGGCGGTGGGGGTGGCCTGGCCGGCGGGGGCCGAGGGGATCGGGACGGCGCCCAGGCTCTGGACGGTCTTTTGGGCCGCGTCGTCGGCGGACCGGGCGGACGACGACGATGCGTGGCTGCCTCCGCAGCCCGCGAGGACGGCGGCCGCCAGGGCGAGGGAGCAGGCGGTGAGGGAGCGGCGGCGGAGGCCGGGCAGGCCGAAGCCCGCCCGGCTCGGCGCCGTGTGGCGCGGGGTGTTCATCGGTGCTGCGCGCTCCCGTTGACGACGGGGTGCTGCGGTTCGCCGGCCCGCGCGGTGGCGGGGTAGACGACGCTGCCCGAGTCGGCGGGCGGCAGGGCGCGGCCAGAGGGGTTGTTGTAGACGTCGGCGCCGAAGGGGCGCAGGCCGTCGGCAGCGGCGTACCCGAGGTGCCCGTGCCCGTCGGTGCCGCCGCGGTTGACGCCGAACAGGTCCTCCATGCTGCGCAGCCAGCTGTAGTGATTGTACGGCTGGTCGCTGATGGAACCCGGCTTGATGAAGCGGGAGATGACCACCGAGCCGGTGATGCCGCCGCCGGGCGTGGTGTCCTGGCCGAACGCCTGGAAGCCGGGCTGGGTGGTGTTGGGGCCGGGCAGCTCGTTGCAGCAGGCCACCACCGACTGGGCGGTGTCGGTCGGGGTGTTGAGGCTCTTGTCCTTGTTGCCGGTGTAGTCGGCGATCGAGTTGCCGTACATCTTGTACGGCGGGAAGGCCTCGTCGAACAGGATCTGGATCATGCCGTCGTGCTGGAACGCGGGCGAGGCCATGATCTGCGGGACGACCTTCTCGAGGAACTTGTCAGTGGCGTACAGGCCGCCCTGGTGGTCCTTCGGGTCGCCGGAGAGGTTGTCGCCCTTGCAGGTCGCGTCATGGGCGTCGGAGCAGTTGTTCGGGGTGATCCAGTTGAAGCGCGGAGTCGTCGACTCCTTCTTCAGGTCCTGGGCCAGCCCGGTCAGCGCCTTGTGCCCGGCCTGCTTCGGCCTGCCGTTCAGCGGGACGACCCGGGCGCAGTCCTTCGGGTTGTCGATGACGGAGTGGAACCAGGCGGCCGGGTTGTGCTTGGCCACGTACTGGTCCTTGGCCGTGGCACCGCCCGGGTCCGGCACGCCGTTGCCGGCCGGGTTGCCGGGTATGCCGCAGTTGTAGACGTTCTCCCGCTTGTCGTCGTTGCCCATGTCCTGGGCGTAGACCTTCCACGGGACGTGCTTGGCGTCGAGCTGGTTGAACAGCGTCTTGACCCGCGACGGGTACACACAGCCGGACGAGGCCAGCGTCTGGCCGTCGGCGGCCGGGGTGCCGGGCTTGACGTCCTTGTACTGCGGGCAGTCGTCCTGGTTGTCCGGGGCGGGCGACTGGCCGGAGACCAGGCTGATGTAGTTGTCCAGGCTGTAGTGACCGGTGCCGTAGTACTGCCGCAGAAGCTCGCCGTAGCGCGGCAGGGTCTTCCACAGGTAGCTGTTCTGGTTCAGCCCGGTGAAGGTGGCCTCGTACGACTTGTTCTCGAGGATGATCGTCCACACATGGCCCGGCTTCTTCGGGACCCCATGGGTGCCGTTCGCGGAGGCCGGCGGCGCTCCGACCCCGGCGAACACCAACGCCGCTCCGGCGGCGGCCGCCGCGGTCGCTCTGAACGCTCCGGGTGTCCGCCAGCGGCGGCGTGGGGAACCTGACATAGTGCTTTCTCCGTCTCTTCCGGCGGGAGAGTGACGCACTCCCCGCTGTCGGCCGGACTCTCCTACGCCGAGCCGCGCGCCGAGAAGAGCGCGGGTGACGCACGGATGGCCGCAACGTGAACGTTGCATGACAAGGCCAGGGGTGTCCACCAACCCCGGGGAATATCCGCCCGTGCGCCCCGCCCGGTCCGGAAGAGCTTCCGGAAGAGCTCAGGATTCCGCGGCGAGCCCGGCGATACCCTCGAGGGTCGACCGGATGCCCTGTTCCAGCATGCCCAGCCGGAAGGACGTGAGTTCCTCCTCGCGCTCGGGCTCGGCCTCGATCGCCCGGCTCAGGTACGAGCCGCCCGGCCCGAGGGCGACCGACTGGCGCAGCCGGGTGCCGTCGCCCTCCGGCTCCAGCTCGAACCGCCACCGGGCGACGGGACGCTCGAAGTCGCCCTGCGCCCCGCGAACCTCCCAGCCGAACGCCCGCTCCGGCCGGCAGTCGTAGATCCGCGAGGTGGTCTCCCAACTGCCCAGCAGCTCGTTCCGGTTGCGGCCGACGAAGGTCGCACCGACGGCGGGCCCGGTGGCACCGTCCAGCCACTCGGCCTCGTACAGTTCCCCGCCGAACCTCGTCGGCGTGGTGATGTCGCTGACCAGGGCCCAGACCCGGTCCGGCGGCGCGGCCACGTACACGTCCATCTCGGCCTTCGGGCCGTCCGTCAACCGCACCATCGCCGTCCTCCTTCAACGCCGTTCCGATACCCGCCGGTAACTAAAGCCCCGCCCACGGCTCGGCGTCAATAGCGGAAAGTCCGGCGCGCGGCCCCGTACCGGTGCACCACCCGAAAGCCCTACGCGCGGGTGCGCGGCCCTGCCACCGCGATTACGTTGACAGCTATGCGCGCCCGAACACGGCTCTCCGTCCTGCTGGCCTTCTCCGCCACTTCCTCGCTCGTCCTGTTCGGATGCAGCGCCGACAACAACGGGCCCGTCGCCGTGGCGACGCAGCCCAGCGGCGGTGCCGCCGCCCCCATGTCCACCACGGAGAAGGACTGGAAGCCGGTCTCCGACGCGCTGAACCGCACCGGGACGCTGATGGACAAGACCTTCTACCGGGTACCGCTGCCGCGCAAGGACCTGAAGATCACCACCCATGGAGTGGCGGTCAAGCCGGGCCTGGTGGGCGGTTACGCGGTGTTCGCCAAGTACGGCGACGGCACGATGCTGATGGGCGACCTGCTGGTCACCGAGGACGAACTGCCCAAGGTCACCGACGCCCTGCAGAAGGCGGGCATCCAGCAGACCGCTGTGCACAAGCATCTCCCGGAGCAGTCCCCCGCCATGGTGTGGACGCACATCCACGGCATGGGCGATCCCTCGACCCTCGCCAGGGGTGTCAGGACGGCACTCGACGCCACCGCCATCCCGGCCGCCTCGCCCCCGCCGTCGAGCCCGCCGCCCGTCGACCTGGACACCGCCGCCATCGACTCCGCCCTCGGGCGCAAGGGAACCAACGACGGCGGGATCTACAAGTTCTCGATGGGACGCAAGGATCCCGTCACCGACGGCCGTCACCTGCTGCCCGCCGGACTGGGCGTCTCCACGGCCGTCAACTTCCAGCCCACGGGTGGCCGGAAGGCGGCAGTCAACGGTGACTTCGTGATGTCCTCGGACGAGGTCCAGAACGTCATCCGTGCTCTGCGCAAGGGGAACATCGACATCGTCGAGCTGCACCACCACCTGCTGGACGACCAACCCCGGCTGTTCTTCATGCACTTCTGGGCCACCGGGGACGGCACCGCGCTCGCCAAGGCACTGCGCCCGGCCGTCGATGCCGCCCACCCTGCCCCGCCCAAGCCCTAGGCTCAGCGCACCCCGAGCCACTCGGGCCGGCCCGAGCCGCGCGGCACGAGGACCGTACGGAACGCGCCGGGCGTCTCGGACATGACGACCTGGTCGGTGACGCCCTGGTACCGGCCGCACGGGGTGTCGGCGGTGAAGGTGTCCGGGTCGAGGTAGGCGTGCCGTTCGCCGGTGCCGGCGAGTTCGCGGGCGTAGTCCTTGTCGAGGATGCCGAGGCTCAGGATCCACAGGGCGACCCGGGTGAGGGAGACGTGCACGCGGTAGCTGCCGCCCTCGGTGGCGCGCCGCATGAGGGCGGCGATGATGCCGGTGGTGGCGAGCCAGGGCACGAGGTAGTCGTTGACGACCTTGATCGGGGGCAACGCCGGGTTGTCGTCGGTGCCTTCGAGGTTCATCATGCCCGCCACGCAGCCGGCGGTCTGGTCGAAGCCGACGCGGTTCGCCCACGGGCCGTGCTGTCCGTGCAGGCTGACGGTGGTGTGGATGATGCCGGGCCGGATCGCGGCGGCCTCCTGCGCGGTCAGGCCCATGCGCTCCAGGTAGCCGGCACGGTGGTTGGCGTAGAACACGTCGGCGCCGCGCAGCAGTTCACGGAGGACCGCTGCGGCCTGCGGGTCGCGGGCGTAGTCGAGCGTAGTCGAGCGCACGCCGACCTGGGCGGTGTAGTAGAGGATGTCGTTCTCGAACTGGCCCGGCCGCCAGATGTTGAGGGCGTCGGCGCCGTGCTGGGCCATGGTCCGGCCGATGGCGGCACCGGCGATGACGTGGCCGAGGCCCAGGGCGCGTACGCCGTCGAGCGGTTGGGTGGCGCCGGGCGGGAGCGGCTCGGGGTCGCTGTCGCCGATCTTCTCGATCTCGATCAGGGGCATGTCGGCCAGGACGTCGCGGTACTGGCGGGTGCCGAGGAACTCGCGCGTGCCGCGCAGCATCGGCATGACGACACCGGCGTCCGCGCCGGCCTGCTCCAGTTCCGCGCCGGACCAGCCGGCGACGGCGTTGGCGACGGCCAGGGCGTCGTCAGGGGTGCCGAGCAGCTTCAGGGTGCGGGACTTCAGCGCCGGGTAGACGTTCAGCGGCATCACCCAACGCCCGTCGCCCGCACGGTAGAAGGAGAGGGAGAAGGGGTCGTCCGGGGCGACGATCGGATAGCCGTTGAGCTTCTCCCACTTGGCGTCGTAGAAGGGGCACAGCCGGTGCGGGGCCTTGCGCAGGTCCATGCCGATGTCCTGGCCGGGCCCGCCGCGGTGCTGCCACAGCTTCGCCAGGGCCACGGACTTGGCGGTCAGGCCGAGGGCGGGTGCGGAGGCCAGGCGCAGGGCGGAGGGGACGACGGGGTCGGCGCCGGTGAAGGTGACGGTGCCGCCGGCGTCCTGTGCGCTCATGCCGACGCCGCCGAGGACGTCGTCGAGTGCGGCGTGGATGTCGAAGCGGTCGCCGGCCTCGTCGGTGACCGGCTTGGCGAGCGCGGTCTCGATCTTCTCGGTGAGCGGTGAGGTGGGTGTCATGACGCTGCCTGTTCGTGAGAGGTGTCGGCGAGGGCGCGCATGAGGGCGATCTGCGCGCGGTCGCGGCGGGCGGCGAGTTCGCCGACCGGTTCGCCGGCGAACGCTTCCCGTGCCTGCGCGGTCAGCCGGGCGACGGTGGGCTCGTCGAAGGAGGGGGTGCCGAGCCCCGGCCAGGTCGCTTCCATCGCACGGCCGAGGTGCTGGAGGAAGTGGGGCAGGCCGCCGGGTCCGCCGCCGAGGTGGAAGGTACGGAAGGGGCCCGCGACGGCCCAGCGCAGGCCGATGGAGTCGGTGACGATGTCGTCGAGTTCGGCCTCGGTCACCACGCCCTCGGCCACCAGGTGCACGCACTCGCGGAAGAGCGCGGATTGCAGGCGGTTGGCGACGAACCCGGGGATCTCCTTGCGCAGGATCTGCGGCTTCTTGCCGAGGGATGCGTAGAAGTCGCGGGCCTGGCGCAGGGTCTGTGCGGAGGTCTTCTCGCCGGGGACGATCTCCACCAGCGGCACGAGGTGCGGCGGGTTGAAGGGGTGGCCCACGACGAGGCGTTCGGGCCGGCGCATCGCCTCGGCGATCGCGGTGGCGGGGATGCCGGAGGTCGAGGTGGCCAGCAGCGCGTGGGCGGGGGCGGCGTCCTCGACGGCGCGCCAGATCTCCTGCTTCACCGCCAGCCGTTCGGGGCCGTTCTCCTGCACGACGTCGGCGTCCGCGACCGCCTTGGCGAGATCCGGCTCGAAGCGGAGCCGGTCCGCCAGGTGTGCGGTGGGCAGCCCGAGTTCGGCGAGGGCCGGGGTGATCTCGTCCAGTCCGGCCAGGACCTGGTCCCGTACGTCGGGGCGCGGGTCGCTGACGACGACGTCCAGGCCGTGGGCGAGGAACAGTCCGGTCCAGGAGATCCCGATCACGCCGCCGCCGATGACGGCCGCGCGCCGGTGGGGAGTTGAAGCACTCATGATGCGCCTCTCAGTCGGCGAGGTAGTCGTGGACGACCTCGGCGGGGCTCAGGGTGAGGTCGGTGAGGATGTGGCTGGCGGAGACGACCTCGAGGACCGGCAGGTCCGCGAGCGGTGCCAGCGCGTGGGCGAAGAGCTCCAGGCGGGCCGGGCCGCGGAAGGCGCTCTTGACCGTGATGTCGGTGATCTGGGTGCGGACCAGCTCGCAGATGCGCGGGCGGCCGTCGTAACCGGGCACCGCCTTGACCATGAACGTGGGCGCGCAGATCTCGGCGCGGGCCTCGTCGAGGTCCATCGGGTGGTGCTTGTAGCCCATGGTGGCGGTGGCCACGCGCAGCGAGCCGTAGTCGAGGGTGCCGACCAGGGTGTCGGAGTCGACGTAGAGGCGGGGCTTGCCGGCCTTCTTCGGGTAGGCGCTCAGCTCCCGGCCGCTGGAGATCGCCGGGACGCTGTCGAGATACATCGCCAGGTTGTACTCGCCGCGCTCGCCCGCGTACTCGACGGGGACGACCTGGCCCGCCTCCGTGTAGTCGCCCAGCCCCGTCACATCGGGCATCCGCATGATCTCGAACCGCACCAGCGGCTCGGGCACCGACAGGGGCTCGGGAACGACCCGCCGCAGGGCCGCGGGGTCGGTGCGGTACGTGATGTTGAGGTACTCGCGGTCGGTGAACCGGTACCGGGTGGGGGCGAAAGCGGGTGCGTCCAGCGGCGTGGTGAACAGCCGGGCGACGTCGTGCATGTCCATGAGTGGCTTCCTCGTAAGACGTCTGTGTCCGTCAGGACGGGGAGCGGATCTCTCCGCTCGGCGCCTGGATCCACTTCACGCCACGGTCACCATGTCTGTCCAATATATGATGACCTAGGATTCGATATCCTTTGCCCTATGGAGTTCACGAAACGCCTGCTCGAGCAGTTCCTGGTCCTGGCCGAGGAGAAGCACTTCGGCCGGGCCGCGGAGCGCCTCTCGATGAGCCAGCCCCCGCTCAGCCAGTCGATGCAGCGCCTGGAGCGCGGCCTCGGGGTGACGCTCCTGAACCGCGGACCGGGCGGCGTACGCCTGACCCCCGCGGGCGCCGCCTTCGCCGTGGAGGCGCGACGGCTGCTCGACGCGCATTCCGCCGCGGTCGAACGCGTACGGCGCGTGGCGCAGGGCCTGGAGGGCGACGTACGCGTGGGGTACGTGAGCATCCTGAGCCACCGTCATCTGCCCCGGCTGCTGCGCGCGGCCGCCAGTGAACTCCCCGGCCTGCGAGTCCACTTGCACCAGGACTCCTCGGCCACGCTCGTCGATATGATCCGCTCCGGTGCCCTGGACATCGCGTTCATCCGGGATCCCTCACCGGTGACGGAGGACCTGGCCGTCCACGACTTCGCCGTCGAGCGCATCGTCGCGGCCCTCCCCCGCGAGCACCGCCTGGCAAAAGCCGACGCCATCGCCCTCGCCGACCTCCGCGACGACGACTTCGCGCTCCCCAGCACCGCTGCCCTTCCGGGGCTGGCCGCGCAGGGCCAACTCGCCTGCCGGGAGGCGGGGTTCACGCCGCGCTGCCGGGCCGAGGCCGACGACCTCAGCGGCCTGCTCGGCTACATCGCCGCCGGGCTGTGTGTCGGCCTCCTGCCGGAGGACCTGCGGCACTTCCCCATCCCGGACATCGCCTTCGTGCCGCTCCGCGACGCGTCACCGCATCTGCGGACGACCGTCGCCGCCGTGCACCACCCCGACGCGGACGCGGCCGTGCACCGCCTCCTGGACGTGATCACCCGGCACGTGGACTGGTGAGACGGGCCCAGGCGCCCTGGTCGTACGGGCAGCGGGGGCGCAGATTGAGGCGTTCGCTCAGCAGCGTACGAGCCAGGTCGTGGTGCCCGGCGCGCAGGGCCGCCTCGACGAGCGTCCTCTGCAGGGCGTCGCGCTGCGCGTGGCTGCCGCCGAAGACGTGGAAGCGGCGCCGCAGGGGCAGCAACAGGCCGATGGCATCGGCGTAGCGCCGCCGCCCGTACGCCACGAGCGCCCGGCACACCGGCAGCCCGATCTCGGCGGTCATCGCGACGTTGGAGAGGCCGGGACCGGCCTCCCGGAGCCACAACTCCCTGTCACGTACGACCCGTTCTGCGTCGGCGATGCGACCGGCCCCGACGTACGCCATCACGGCGTGGGCGTCGTTGAAGGCGTAGTGGGCGCCGTCGTCCCGCCGTGCCCAGGCGTCGGCCAGTGCGGGCCAGCGGTCGCCGGTGTCGGTGCCCGCCAGGTACAGCCGCCACAGCAGCGAGGCGGCGTCCAGGAGTTCCATCGCCGCCCCGGCCGAGCCGTCGTGGTGGACGGCGGCGTCGTAGACGGCCAGGACCTCGTCCGTGCGGCCCGTTTCCAGGACGTACAGGGCGTAGTGCCACCAGTTGTGCACGTTCAGGTAGTTGCCGGTGGACCAGTCGTCCCTGCGGGCGTCGAGGTAGCGGATGCCGTCCTCGTGGCGGCCCTGCATCTCGTAGGCGTGCACGACGGCATGGATGCCCCACACGTCGCGCGCGTTGCGCTCCACGGCCTCCAGGCCCACGCGCTCGGCCCGGGTGTGGTGCCCGGCCTCCTCCAGGCCGAACGCGTACATGCCCTGGAGCAGGCCATAGTGCGGATCGTCCTCATCCCAGGCGGACAGCGCGCCGCCGATGCGGTCGCGCAGGAGCACGGCGTCGCCGGTGAAGAAGTCGATCTGGTGGCCGACCGCGAGGGCGAGGGCGTCCTTCGGGTGCCGCACGACGAGTTCGGCGAGGACGCGGCCCGCCTGGTGCATGTCGCCGTCCAGCCAGCACGAGGCCGCCTCGACGTGCATGCGCTCGCGCGTGCTCAGGCCGTCCACGGGCACGTCCTTGCGGTACGCCTCGAAGGCCGCGGCCGCCTCGGCGGCGTCCTTCTCCTCCGTGCCCAGCAGCCCGAGGTACGCCCGGAAGACATGGCCCATGGCGGACCGGGGCGAGGCGTCGAGCACCGCCCCGACTTCGGTGGACACTTCTTCGCGGAAGAAGAGCAGATGGTCGAGCGCCTTCTCGTAGTGCCGCGCGGCATCGGCATCGGTGTGCGTCAGCGCGTGGGCGTGCCGGTCCGTAACCACTCTGTCCTCCTGCCGGGTTGTGCGGAGCCGGGGAGATCCTTGCCCCGTAGCGGAGGGATGAACACCGGGTAACTCGTTATATTGGTTACATGGACTCCGCCCCGCCCCGAGGACTCGTCCTCCACTCCCACACCGGCGTTGCCTACCGCTTCGACCCCGGCGCCCTGTGCCTGGAGCTGATCCCCACCGGCGGCCCCGGCCCCTACCGCAAGTGGGAGGTCCTGCACCGGCCCGCCGACCTGGCCTCCTGGGCGGCGAGTTCACGGCTGACGCCGACACCGGACCTGGACATCTCCGACACCGAGGTGGCCGACGCGCGCCGGCTGCGCGACGCGATGTTCCGGGCGGCCGTCGCCCGTATCCGCGAAGAGCCGCCCGCACACGGTGATGTGGAGACCATCAACCGGGCCGCCGCCCACCCGCCCCTGGCACCCGCCATCGGGCCGGACGGACACCGGCATTGGGCCGAAGCCGCCACCGGCACGCACCTCCTCGCCACTGTCGCGCACGATGCCGTCGACCTCTTCACCGGCCCCTTCGCCCACCGCATCCGGGAGTGCGCCGCCGACGACTGCCACCTGATCTACGTCGACACCTCCCGCCCGGGCCGTCGCCGCTGGTGCTCCATGGAGCACTGCGGCAACCGGCACAAAGTACGATCGCTGCGCAGCCGCCGCTCGGAAGAAGGACTCGAAGAAGGACTCCATGACAGCCGATGAACGCTGGGTGATAGCCGGACTCGGCAATCCGGGGCCGTGGTTCAAGGGCACCCGGCACAACGCCGGTTTCCTGGCGGTCGACCGTCTTGCCGAGCGGCATGGCGCGGCGTTCCGCCGGCACAGGGCCCGGTGCCGCGTGACGGAGATCGACATCGCCGGCAGGCGCGTGATCCTGGCGAAGCCGCAGTGGTTCATCAACAAGTCCGGCGATCCCGTCGCCTCCGTCCTGCGGGCTTACGACGTTCCGGTGGAGCGGCTCCTCGTGGTGTACGACGACATGGCGTTCCGGTTCGGTGCGGTACGGCTGAAGCGCGGAGGCGGTGCGGGCGGGCACAACGGGATGCGTTCGGTGAGCGAGGCCCTGGGGACGGTGGATTCCGCCCGGCTCCGCTTCGGCATCGGACGTCCGCCGCAGGGGCGGAAGCCGGGGCAGTTCGTCCTGAAGAAGTTCTCGGAGTCCGAGCGGGCGGCCCTGCCGGAGCTCCTGGACCGCTGCGCGGACACCGTCGAGGCGCTTGTCGTGCACGGCCTGGACAGGGCGCAGACTGAACTGCACACAGCGCAGGCGTAGTTCATCGGCCCCTGCCGGTCAGCGCCGCGTCCGCAGCCTCGAGGATCTTGCCGAAGACGTGGGTGATGACGGGCTTGCCCACCACGCGGGTGAGGACCGGGCCGAAGGGGCCGGGCACTTGGAAGGCGGTCGTCCAGACGACGAGCGTGCCCTCGGGGACTTCGGTGAAGGTCATCCGTCCGAGCTCGTGCCGGGCCGGCGGGAAGCTGCGGTCGACGGTGTAGTCGAAGCCGTACGGCGCGTTGTAGGCGGTGATCCGTTCGCGGAACCAGCCGATCAGCCAGGTGTGCAGCCGCACGGCACCCACTCCGTAGGGCGCACCCGCGCCGGGCCGGGCCAGGCGGGCCTTGAGGACGTATAGGGTGCGCGTGTAATTGGTGCTCGTGGCGCACCAGTCGAATACGTCGGTGATCGGCGCTGCGATGACGCGTTGCACTGTCAGGGTCTCCATGCCTGGTAGACAGGGCACAGCCCCGACATGTGACACGGCTACCCTTGCGTCGTGGATGTTGTGGATGTTGACGCGATGCTCGAGGACCTCAGGACGCTCGTCGAGGTCGAGTCCCCCTCTCATGACCTCAACGCCTTGGCGGCATCGGCCGAAGCCGTCGCCGCCGTCATCGAGAGCCGCCTCGGCGGGCGGGCCGTCCTCGTCGAGAGCGAGGCCGGGCCGCACGTCCACTGGTCGGGCGGCGGTGATCCGGCCGTACTGGTCCTCGGCCACCACGACACGGTGTTCCCGCTCGGCACGCTTGAACGCCGCCCGTTCACGGTCGGGAACGGGCATGCGACCGGCCCCGGGGTCTTCGACATGCTGGGCGGTCTGGTGCAGGCCGTTCACGGTCTGGCGGCGCTCGACGACCGGTCCGGCGTCGAGATCCTGGTGACCGCCGACGAAGAGGTCGGCTCCGCCTCCTCCCGTGCGCTCCTCGAGGAACGGGCCCTCGCCTGCGGCGCCGTCCTCGTGCTCGAGGGCGCCGCCGACGGCGGAGGCCTCAAGACCGGCCGCAAGGGCTGCGGCACGTTCGAGGTCTCGATCACGGGCCGGGCGTCGCACGCGGGCCTCGAGCCGGCGGCCGGGGTCAACGCCCTGGTCGAGGCCTCGCACCAGGTGCTGGACATCGCGGCACTGAGCCGCCCCGGCATCGGCACGACGGTCACCCCGACCGTCGCGTCCGCGGGAACCCAGAGCAACGTCGTACCCGCGGAGGCGACCGTCGTCGTCGACGTCCGGGTCGAGTCGGCCGCCGAGAAGGACCGCGTCGAGTCCGCGTTCGCGGCCCTGGCACCGTATCTCGAGGGTGCGCGGATCGCGGTCGAGGGGTCCGTCGGCCGGCCCCCGATGCCCGAGTCGGCGGCGGCCGAACTCTTCGCCATCGCACAGCAATTGCTTCCCGGCATCGAGGGCAAGGCGGTCGGCGGCGGAAGCGACGGCAACTTCACGGCCGCGCTGGGGGTTCCGACGCTCGACGGCCTCGGAGCGGTCGGGGGCGGCGCCCACGCCGACCACGAGTACGTGGTGATCGGGGCCATGGCCGAGCGGGCGATCCTTGTGGCCGGGCTGGTGAACGCGATACGGGCGACCCGGTGATGCCGCCCACTCCCCCCGCCTGGGATGTCGCGCGACCGTCGCGGTCCAGCCGGGTGGCCGGTGTCGGCATGGCCGGGTTCCGCAACCGGAGCTCCGGCCCGTTCGACCTGCCGGTGATCCCGCACCCGGCCGTCACCCTGATCGTCGAGTTCGGTGACGGCCCGTTCGTCGTGGACGACCCCAACGGGCGGCAACAGCGCGGAAGTCTCGTCGCCGGGCTCGCACCCGGCGCAGTCCGCATGCGGGGCGAGAACGTCACATGCGTGGAGGTACGCCTGTCCCCGGTGGTCACGCAGGCCGTGCTGGGAGTCCGCCCGGGGGAGCTGGACCGCGCGGCGGTCTCCCTCGACGACCTGTGGGGCCGGGACGTGTCACGACTCCGGGAGCAGTTGGCCGAAGCCCCGTCGTGGGAGGACCGTTTCGCGCTGACGGACGCCTTGCTCGCCCGACAGTGCGGGCCGGGACCGGCGGTGGACCCGGAGGTGGCCCGGGCCTGGTACCGGATCGTCGTCAGCCGGGGCGGGGTCCGGATCGAGGACCTGGCGGCCGAGGTCGGCTGGAGCCGCGGCCATCTGTGGTCCCGGTTCCGGTCGCAGATCGGCCTGTCCCCCAAACGCGCCGCGACGATGGTCCGCTTCGGCCAAGCGGCCCACCGCCTGGCCGCGGGGGACAGCGCGGCCCGGGTCGCGGCGGAGTTCGGTTACTTCGACCAGGCCCATCTCCACCGGGAAGTCGTGGCGTTCAGCGGCATGACTCCGGCGACGCTGGCCGGTGACCCGGGGCTGGAAGCGGACGGCATCGCGTGGGCGGGCCACGCGACGTTTGTACAAGACCCGCGTCCGTACAACACGTGAGGATCGCTCCCAAGGGCCTGACACGTCGACGGGAGTACGCGACATGCAACTGCGCGGCGCGAAAGTATTGTTGACAGGAGCCACCGGCGGGATCGGGCAGGCGCTGGCGGTGCACCTGGCGGCCTGCGGCGGCGAGGTGGTGCTCACCGGGCGCCGTACGGACGTGCTCGAGCCGCTGGCCGCGAGGCTGGGGGGCCGGGCCGTCCCCGCCGACCTGGCCGACCGGGACGCGGTCGAGGGCCTTCTCGAGGCGACCGGCGAGATCGACGTGCTCGTGGCCAATGCCGCGCTGCCGTCGACGGGCCTGCTGGCCGACTCCTCCGTCGACGAGATCGATCACATGCTGGACGTGAACCTCCGCGCGCCCATCGTGATGGCGAAGCTGGCCGGGGAACGCATGGCCACGCGGCGCCGCGGCCACCTGGTCTTCATCTCCTCCCTGAACGGAAAGACGGCGTCCGCGCGGTCATCGCTCTACAGCGCCACCAAGTTCGGGATACGCGGCTTCGCCCTCGCGCTCCGCGAGGACATGCGTCCTTACAACGTCGGTGTCTCGACGGTGTTCCCCGGGATCATCAGGGACGCGGGCATGTTCGCCGACTCCGGCGCGACCCTGCCCCGAGGCGTCGGCACCCGCTCGCCGGAGGACGTGGCGCGCGCGACCGTACGGGCCATCGAGAAGAACCTGGCCGAGGTGGACGTGGCCCCTCCGCTCATGAGCCTGCTCGCCCTGCTGGGCGGTGCCGCCCCCGGCCTGTCCGCCGCCGCCCAACGCCGCGCCGGCAGCGCCGAGATCGCCGAACAGGTCGCCAGGGGTCAGCGGCACAAGCGCTGAACGCACTCTTCCGGGGCACGTGTGCCGCCCCTATGCTCCACCGCACCACGCACAACACGGATCCATTCCCAAGGGAGTTGATGGAGCGGTGGAGCGTACGGGCAGCAGCCGAAGAGGGTTCCTCGGCGGTGCGACGGTGGTGGCCGCCACGGCGGCGCTGGGCGGGACGGCGCGGGCCTCGTCCCGTTCCTCCGGAGGGCGGTCCGTGGTCGTGCTCGGCGGCGGTGTCGCCGGGCTGACCGCGGCGCACGAACTCGCCGAGCGCGGCTTCAAGGTGACGGTGTACGAGCGCAAGGACATCCTGGGCGGCAAGGCGCGCAGCATGGACGTACCCGGCACCGGGAGAGGCGGCCGCAGACCACTGCCCGGTGAGCACGGCTTCCGCTTCATACCGGGCATCTATCACAACCTGCCGGATACGCTGCGCCGTATCCCGTTCCCCGGCAACAGCAACGGCTGCTGGGACAACCTGGTCGCACCGAGCGAGATGATGTTCGCCCGTACCGGGCTCGAGGACATCCGCCTGCCCCTCCCCGGCGGCGGCCCCAGGCCGTCCCTGCCCACCCCGGACGAGATACGGCGGATGCTCACGGCCTTCTTCGAGACGTCGCTCCGCCTGCCCGCGTACGAAGTCGCGTATTTCGCGGAGCGGTTCCTGGTCTGGCTCACCAGCTGTGAGAAGCGCCGGACGATGGACTGGGAGAACGTGCCGTGGTTCGAGTTCACCCGGGCCAAAAGCATGTCGCCCGACTACCAGCGGCTGCTGTGCACCGGCATCACCCGTAACATCGTGGCGACCAAGGCCGAGGTGGCGAGCACCCGGACGGTGGCGGCCCTCCTCGAGGCATTCTTCTTCAACGCGCTGGGCCTGGGCGCCGACGGCCCCCTCGACCGGATCCTCAACGGGCCCACCAACGAAAAGTGGATCGACCCGTGGACGAAGCATCTCCGGTCCCTGGGCGTGGAGTTCCACACCGGATGGGCGGCGAAGGATCTGCGGCTCGAGGGCGGACGGATCACCGGTGCGGTCCTCGAGGAGGCGAACGGCGCCCGGCAGACCGTCGAGGCCGACTGGTTCGTGTCCGCGATGCCCGTCGAGCACGCCCGTACCACCTGGAACGCGGACGTACGGGCGGCGGATCCGCAGCTGGCCCGGTGCGACAACCTGCGCACGGACTGGATGACGGGCATCCAGTTCTACCTCACCGAGCCCACACCGATCATCCATGGCCACATCAACCACATCGATTCGCCATGGTCGATCACCTCCATCGCCCAGGCCCAGTTCTGGAAGAGCCATGACTTCCGGCGTGACTTCGGTGACGGCGCGGTCGCCGACTGCCTCTCCTGCGACGTCTCCGAGTGGGACAAGCCGGGCATCCTCTACGGCAAGACGGCCAAGCAGTGCACCCGCGAGGAGGTCGCCAAGGAGGTGTGGGCCCAGCTGAAGGCGGCCCTCAACGACACGGGCCGTACGGTCCTCAAGGACGCGACCCTGCACTCCTGGTTCCTGGACCCCGCCGTCCGGCTCGGCGGCTCCCAACCCACCAACGACGAACAGCTGCTCATCCACCCCGTGGGCACCTGGCCCAACCGTCCGACGTCCCGTACCTCCATCCCCAACTTCTTCCTCTCCGGCGACTACGTCACCGTCGACATCGACCTGGCGACGATGGAGGGCGCCAACGCCTCCGCCCGGCAGGCGGTCAACGCCCTGCTGGACGAGGCGGGTTCGAAGGCGGAACGGTGCACGGTGACACCGCTGCACCGGCCCAAGGAGCTGGAGGGGTTCAAGCGCCGGGACGAGATCCGGTGGCGGCTGGGCCTGCCCAACGCCTTCGACGTGATCTAGCCCGCGGGGCGCAGCAGGCTCGCGTCCACGGAGGCGAGGTCCGTACGGCCGCAGAGCGCCATCGCGGTCTCCAGCTCCGCGCCCAGGATCGACAGCACGTCCCGCGCGCCTTCGGCGCCCGCCACGGCCATGCCCCACAGCACGGGCCGTCCCACCAGCACCGCGCGGGCGCCGAGGGCGAGGGCGATCAGTACGTCCGTACCACGGCGGATGCCTCCGTCGACGAGCACCTCGCAGCGTCCCGCGACGGCGGAGACCACTTCGGGGAGCGCTTCGAGCGCGGTGACCGCGCCGTCCAGCTGGCGGCCGCCATGGTTGGACACCACGATCGCGTCCACTCCCAATTCGGCGGCGCGGGCGGCGTCTTCGGCGGTGAGCACGCCCTTGAGGACGATCGGGAGCCGGGTCAACGAGCGCAGCCAGGCCAGGTCGCCCCAGGTGAGGGCGGGGTCGATGCGCCGGGATATCCGCGCGGACAGTTCGGCCGGAGAATCGCCGGCCGAAGGCCTGTCGGCGGGAGCGGCGGGGAAGTTCGGATACGCCATGTCCAAAGGCGCGGTGAAGACGTTGCGCCGGTCCCGCAGCCGGTTTCCCCGGACCGGGGCGTCCACGGTGACGACGAGCGCCCGGTAGCCCGCCGCCTCCGCCCTCTTGACCAGGTCCTCGCTGACCGCACGGTCCCGGAAGACGTACAGCTGCATCCACAGCGGGCCTTGCGCCACCTGCGCGACATCTTCGAGCCGCGTCGTGGCGAACGTACTGACCATCATCAGCGCGCCCGCCTCTCCCGCACCACGGGCACAGGCGAGTTCGGCCTCGGGCGTGACCAGCCGGTGGTGGCCGGTGGGGGCGACCGCGATGGGCATGGCGACGGGGGAACCGAGCAGCGTGGTGCGCATGTCGCAGCGGGACACGTCGACCAGGACGCGCGGGCGCAGCCGGTAGCGGCGGTAACCGGCCACGTTCTCGCGCAGGGTCGTCTCGTCGCCGCTGCCGCCGTCGACGTAGTCCCACGCGGAGGGTTCGACGAGCGGCCGGGCCGCGGCGTGGTAGTCGTCCACCGTGACCAATTTGCCTGGGTCGTTCTTGTCCGCTGTCACGACGACACCTCACCAGGCACGCCTACAGGAGACAAGCAGGGTTCCGGACAGGGCAGCGTACGGGTGCCGAAGCGGAAGCCGTAGTTTTCGCGCCGTCTCGGTGCGCGAGCGGGCGAGGCCCGGACCTGCGGCGGATAACTCCCCGTGAGAGCGGAACAGTTGAAGCCGACGAGTCATGTTGGCGTGATTACGATGTGCGCTCGCGTCATCACCCTCGACCAACATCGTTACGCGCTGATTCACTTGCGCGGCGGATCTCCGAAGCCGTGCATGTGCCCTGACGGAAAGGATCAGCATGACGACCGCAGTGCCCCCGCAGGATCCGGAGCAGAGCGAAGAGAGCGCCGGGCGGGCGCAGTTGAGCCTCGGGGTCGAGGCCGCCCGGAATCTGGCGACCACGACCAAGTCCGTTCCGCAGATGCAGGGCATCAGTTCGCGGTGGCTGCTGCGGATGCTGCCGTGGGTGGAGGTCAAGGGCGGTACGTACCGGGTCAACCGGCGCCTGGTGTACGAGGTCGGTGACGGCCGGGTGACGTTCGTCCAGGAAGGGGCCGTGGTCCGGGTCGTCCCGGAGGAGCTGGGTGAACTGCCGCTGCTGCGCGGCTTCGACGACGCCGAGGTGTTGCGGGCGCTGGCCGGACGGTTCCAGCAGCGGGAGTACGAGCCGGGGCAGGTGATCACGGAGGAGGGCCAGGCGGCCGACCACGTCTACCTGGTCGCGCACGGCAAGGTGGAGCGGGTCGCCACCGGCAAGTACGGCGAGGAGGCCCGGCGCGGCGTGGTGGCCGACGGCGGACACTTCGGCGGGCAGGTGGTGGCCGAGGAGCCGGGCACGTGGGAGTTCACGGCGCGGGCGGTGACGACGTGTACGGTGCTGGCGCTGCCCCGGGCCGCGTACGAGGAGGTGTCGCGGCAGAACGAGCGGCTGCGGGCCCATGTCGCACGGCGTCAGGCCGAAGGGGACCGCCCGCAGAACAGGAGGGGCGAGGCGGACATCGCCCTCTCCGCCGGCCACGCGGGCGAGCCCGTCCTGCCGGGCACGTTCGTCGACTACGAACTCAGGCCGCGCGAGTACGAGTTGAACGTCGCCCAGACCGTCCTTCGGGTGCACAGCCGGGTCGCGGACCTCTACAACGACCCGATGAACCAGATCGAGCAGCAGCTCCGCCTGACCATCGAGGCGCTGCGTGAGCGCCAGGAGTTCGAGCTGGTCAACAACCCCGGGTTCGGGCTGCTCCACAACGCCGATTACGGCCAGCGCATCTCCACCCACTCCGGTCCGCCCACCCCGGACGACATGGACGAGCTGCTGAGCATGCGGCGCCAGACCAAGGCGTTCTTCGCGCACCCGAAGGCGATCGCCGCCTTCGGCCGCGAGTGCAACAAGCGCGGCATCTACTTCGGCGATGTCGATGTGAACGGCCACCGCCTTCCCGCCTGGCGCGGAGTGCCGATCTTCTCCTGCGGCAAGCTCGGCGTCTCGGAGCGCGGCACGACCTCGATCCTGGCGATGCGCCTGGGCGAGGACAACCAGGGCGTGGTCGGACTGCGGCAGACCGGCATCCCGGACGAGTACGAACCGGGCCTCAACGTCCGCTTCATGGGCATCAACGAGCAGGCGATCATCTCCTACCTGGTCAGCACCTACCACTCGGCGGCCGTCCTCGTGCCCGACGCGCTGGGCGTCCTCGAGAACGTCGAGGTCTTCCGCACGCCTGCTGCCTGACCCCGTCTCACGCCCACCCGACAGCACAAGGAGTCACCGCATGACCGCGCCTGCCATGACCGCCCCTGTCCTGCGCACCGCTTACCAGAAGTCCGTGGCGGAGTACTGGAACAACGAGAAGGACCCGGTCAACCTGCGCCTGGGCGACGTCGACGGCCTCTACCACCACCACTACGGCCTCGGCGACTACGCCCCCACCGTCCTCGAAGGCCCCGCCGACACCCGCGACGCGCGCATCATAGAGGAGCTGCACCGCCTCGAGACCGCGCAGGCCGACGTCCTCCTCGACCACCTCGGCCCCATCACCCCCGAGCACCGCCTCCTCGACGCAGGCTGCGGGCGCGGCGGCAGCAGCATCATGGCCAACGCGCGTTTCGGCTGCCAGGTCGACGGCGTGTCCATTTCCGAGCAGCAGGTCGAGTTCGCCAACGGCCAGGCCCGCAAGCGCGGTGTGGACGACAAGGTCCGCTACCACTTCCGCAACATGCTCGACACCGGCCTGCCCACCGCCGCCTTCCAGGGCGCATGGAACAACGAATCCACCATGTACGTCGACCTGTTCGACCTCTTCGCCGAACACGCCCGCCAACTCGCCTTCGGCGGACGCTACGTCGTCATCACCGGCTGCTCCAACGACGTCACCGGCGGCCGCTCCAAAGCCGTCAGCCGCATCGACGAGCACTACACCTGCAACATCCACCCCCGCAGCACCTACTTCAAAGCCATGGCCGCCAACAACCTCGTCCCCATGAACGTCGTCGACCTCACGGCCGCGACCATCCCCTACTGGGAACTCCGAGCCCAGTCCTCCCTCGCCACCGGCGTCGAAGACCCCTTCCTCACCGCCTACCGCGAGGGCAGCTTCCACTACCTCCTCATCGCCGCCGACCGCATCTGACCTCGCCCGTGCCCAGGGCGATCGTGGCCCGGGGCCGCATGGGTTCGTCGCCGCGCCGGGAGAGCAGGACCACCTCCTCGACCGTCGCCGACAGTGCGCCGAGCCGGGCGGCGCACTCGGCGGCGAGTTGCTGCGGGTCCTGCGTGCGGCCGAGGGACAGATGCGGAGTGAAGCGTCCGCCGCGCCCGCCGCAGAGCGGGAACCTCAGCTCCAGCGCCCGTTGGAGACGGGCCCACGGCGCCACGCCCGCCGCTGCCGGGTCGAGCCACACCGTGGCGTAATTCCGGTGCCGGAAGTACCGCACGCCTGCCAGGCGCGCGGTGAACGCCGTGCTCTCCGCCGCCCCGGCGGAGAGCAGCGGCACCGCCCGCGCGAACTCCTCCTCCGGCACGAAGCCGAACAGCAGGTTCACGTGCGGTGGCCACCGCCGCACCTGCGGGTCGTGCTCCCAGCGGATGTCCTGGATCGCCGGCCAGAGCTCCTGTGGCGGCAGCCACGCCACCGCCGTCCGGGCGGTCGGCGCCACCTCGAGCGCGTCGACCGGCTCGGCACCGCCGTACACCGGGTTGCCGTCGTCCATACCTCCATGATCCTGCACAGGAAGTCCGCTCATGCCCCCTTTCCTCACCAGCGACACCGTCCGCCGTTTCCTCTCCCTGACGTGCCCCGAGGCGGCCGCGCAGGAGATCCGGGCCGTGGACGAGGGCGGTGAGCACGCCACGTGGTGGGTGGGCTCGCGGTACGTCCTCCGCCTGGCCCTGGACCCGGACGGCACCGTCCGCCAGCGCCGCGAGATCGCCGTCCGCGACGCCCTGCGCCCCTGCGTCCACGTCCCCGTCCCGGCCAGCCGTGTGCTCGGTGAGTGGGCGCCCGGGCTGACGTGCACCCTGGACACCAGGCTCGAGGGGCTCTCCGCCGAGGTCCGCCCCGTCGCCGGCCACGGTGAGCACGATCTCGCCCGCATGCTCGTCGGCCTGCGCCAATTCCCGCTCGCGCAAGCGAAGTTGCTCGGGGTGCCCGACGAACCGGCCCGCGACCTCGCGGCTCTCGCACGCGAGGCCACTGCGGCGGGCCGAGGCCTGGCCGACGACGGCCACGCGGATGCGGAGCGGTTGGCGCTGCTGACCGATGTTCCCGCCCGTGCGGCGGAGGCGCGGCTGCTGCACTGCGATCTCAAGGGTGAGCACCTGCTCGTCACCCCCGAAGGGGGTATCGGCGGTGTCATCGACTGGACGGACGCCGCGGTCGGCGACCCCGCCGAGGACATCGCCGGTACCGTCATCTCCCTCGGCGCCCCGGCCGCCCTGCGCGTCGCCGCCCTCGCCGGGTACGACCGCGCCCACCTCGTGCGCGGCCTGTTCCTCGCCCGCGCCGACACTCTCGTCCGCCTGGCGGACCGTCTCCACGGCACCGACCCGGACAGTCCTCTGCCCCTGCTCCACGCCCAGAAGCGGCGCGCCTGGATGCCGACGCCCCTCGACCCGGTTTCTCTCGCCGACTGACGCGTATGCGAGGGTGATCCGCGTGAAAGACAACGGGGGCAGTACCGAGGCGCCGGAACAGCGCTCACGAATCACCGACTATGCGGACATGTCGGAGCTTCCGCAGAGTGAGCAGAGTGACAGGACAGAAGTCGAGGCCCGGCGGCGGGAGTTCATCGCGACGCTGGAGGCCTTCCGGGACACGGCCGTGCTCGTCCCGTACCGGGACGACGGATGGCTGACCGTCGACTTCGGCGGGGTGCGCTGGATTCTGGCCTTCTCCGACGAGGCGGCGCTCGCCCGCTACGCGCTGGCCCGGGACGAGGGCCGCGAGGAGTGGACGTACGAGACGGTGCTCGGGGCGCGGCTGCTGGACGCGGCCGTCCCGGCGGCCGGGGTGCCGTGCGGGGTGGCCCTGGACGCGGCCGACGGCGCGGAACACGCGGTGCTGCTCCCGCCGGTGGCCGGGATCGTGCCGGACACGTACGCGGTGAACAGGGGTTACTCGGGCGACGCGGCTGTCGCCGACGGGGAGGGGACGCGACGGTGAGCGAGGGCGGAAAAGACCTGGAGACGGGCGGCCTCGCCGACATCGCCAAGGGGCTGACCATGGCGCTGGCCGACCTGAAGGACCTCGGCATGGTCGGCATGGCCGGTGCGGGCCGCGGCTTCAGCCAACTGGAGCTGTCGGGACTCGAGCTGGGGCACGAGAACCTGACCGACACGTTCCACTCGTTCTGCGAGCGGTGGGAGTGGGGCGTGCGTTCGCTGGTCAACGAAGGCAACGCGCTGGCGAAGAAGACGCACATGTCGGCCGGTACGTACTACGAGACCGACCACTACCTGGAGGGGACGTTCAAGGTCGCCGTGAACTCGGCCATCGGCAACCCGCACGCGTCCGAGGATCAGGTCGAGCAGCAGGGCTGGCGCGACATCGCCTCCCAGTCCCTGCACCCGGACTACAGCAAGAAGTCCTTCGAGCAGGCATACGACAACAGTGTCCAGGGCTGGAAGGACGCCGGCCGGGACGTGATGACCTCGCACACCATGGGCCCGATGGGCCTCAACCCGGAGAACCTGCACAAGGCGTTCGGGGTGTCGGACGCTCAGTACAACAAGATGCTCGACGACAACTTCGGCCCCTCCCCCGAGGAGCGGGCCCGCACGCAGCAGGGCGGGGGTGAGGGCTGATGGGCATCCTCGGGGACCTCAAGGACGGCCTGAACTCGGGCCTGAGCAAGGCCGAACACGGCCTCCACGCAGGCGAGAAGCTGGTCGGCAAGGGCATCGACTGGGGCGCCCACAAGGTCGGCGACGGCCTCGACGCGGTCGGGCTGCACGACGCGGCCCACGCGGTGGACCACTGGGGCGACGAGGTCGCCTCCGACCTCGGGGCCACTCCCGGCGAGCAGCAGCTCGGCGAGTCCGACCACGCCGAGGACCTCATCCACGGCAACCCGAAGAAGATCCAGGAGACCGCCAAGCACCTGAAGACCTTCTTCACCGCCTTCGACAAGGTCGGCACCGGCATGAAGAAGGTGGACTCCGCGGGCTGGAAGGGCGAGGGCGGCGACGCCTTCCGCACGAAGTTCGAGGCGCACCCGGCGAAGTGGATGCACGCGGCCGACGCCTGCGAATCGGCCGGAGGTGCGCTGGAGAATTTCGCGCACACCGTGAAGTGGGCGCAGGACGAGGCCCATACGGCCATCGAGTTGTACAAGAAGGGCAAGAAGGCGTCCGAGGACGCCGTCACGGCGTACAACAAGCGCATCGCCGACTACAACTCCAAGGTCAAGGCGGACCAGGACCCCGGCCCCGTGCCCGAGCCGTTCCACGACCCCGGCAAGGAGGACCGGGAGGCGGCTCGGGAGAAGCTGGCGGCCGCCCGCAAGCAGCGCAACACCGTGGCCTCGGAGACCGCCGCCAAGGTCAAGGCGGCCCTGGCCCACGCACCGGCCGAACCGCCGCCCCTCGACCGGCTCGGTGCCGATGCCGTCGACGGCTACCAGGCGGTCAACCTGGAGCTCACCCATGTCGCCGGCGGTGTCGTCAAGGGCACGGCCGGACTGCTCAATTTCGTCCGCGGGCTCGACCCGATGGACCCGTACAACCTGACCCACCCGGCCGCGTACCTCCAGGGTGTCTCGACGACACTGTCCGGCCTGGTCTCCACCGCGGCCCACCCGGAGCGGGTGGTCAAGGCCGTCGTGGACGGCTTCGAGAAGGACCCGTCGGAGTTCACCGGACGCCTCATCCCCGAACTCATCGGCACCAAGGGCGCCGGCCTCGCCCGGGGCGCCCTCGCCCGGGGGATCGAGGAAGGGGCGGCGGAGAGCGCGGCCGCCAACATGGCGTCCAAAGGCCTGAAGTACGGGGACGAAGCCGCCGGGGCCGGGGCGAAAGACTGGAATGGGCTTGCGCGCAGCACGGACCACGTGTCGGAGAAGGCCATTCACCACGACTCCGTCGACCCGAAAGTGGCCCAGGAGTTCCTCGACGACCAGTACCCCTGGATGAGGGACATGAACAACCATTGGCAGGACGGGTACACGCAGAACTGCGGGTACACCACGGTGACCGTCGATCGCCGCCTCGATGGCATCGAGGCCAGCGCGGCGCGCCGGGAAGGCCCTGGTCACCTGCCGGTGGATCAGCTCGGGGTCAAGGACCCGGCGACCGCCTGGCGCAAGGCGGACAGCTACGATGACATCATTCGCGACCTGCAGGCGCGGGGCGAGGGCTCGAGAAGCGCCGTCTTCATCGGGCGAGGCGATTCCGGGCATTTCTTCAACGCGGTGAATACCGAACATGGAGTCGTGTTCCTCGACGGCCAGAGCGGAAAACTGGGCCTGCTGGAGAAAAACGTGAAGGAAATCATGCACGTCCCGTACCGCGATGGAGTTCCGTAAATGCTGAGCAGAACCGAAGCGGTGGACGCTGCCGCCGCCCTTCTCCGGAAGGTGTATCCCGAGAAGGCGGACTCCTTGGTCATGCTTCCGGAGAAGTGCGAGGAGCACCCCTACGGCTGGGTGGTCGCCTTCGACTTCAAGGAGCACATCGAGACCGGGGACTGGCTCCAGTCGCCGGTCACCAGCGTTGTCATCGTTCCGCACAGCGGCGAGAAGCCCCACTTCCCGCCCAGCGTCTTTCCGGTGGCCGACTACATGAACCGACGCGCTTCGGGCGAGTGGCCCCCCAAGGAGTAACCGTGACAAGTCCGGATCAACGCGCAGCGGCCTGGCTGCACGGCACCTACGGCGGCCTCGTCGAGCTCGCCGCACCCCACCCCGTGCACGAGACGGCCGCCGCCTGGCTGTTCGCCTGCCGCACCCTGAACCAGCCGGGTTACCCGGCGACGCCGATGCTCGCGGCCTCCGTCGTCGTGCCGAAGGACGGCGGTTCCCCGTTCCATCCGGCGCCGAGCGCCCCGCTCGCGGATCTGGAGCCGGTCCCGCCGCAGGAGGCGGCCGCCAGGGTCGAGGACCAGACCCGGCGCATCAACGCCCGGGGCTGCGCGGTCGCCCTGCACTCGGCGATCGGCGGCGCGCCGTCCGTTCCCCTGCCGTGGCGGCCGTCCGACGAGGCACCCGGCTGGTGGGCGCGGCTCAACCGCCGCTATTTCCCCGGCTTCGAGCCGGTCCGGGCGGGCGACTGGGACGACGTGATCAGGGCGGTCGCCGAGCCGGGCCCGGACACCCGGGGTCTGGTCTGGGTGCGGCGCGGGATCGGCGGCGAGGAGGCCACCGGCAACCTGCTGTACGCACACAACAACAAGGGCCGGGTGGTCCTGCTGGACGGTCTGACGTCGTCGCTGGCGCGGCTCGACACGTCGCTGGTGCGCGAGTTGGTGCTCGTACGCGCGTTGCCCGGAGCTCCGTCGCGGCACCCGTGGGAGCGGGCGGCGCAGGACTTCGCGTCCGCGGTCGCCAAGGCCCGGCTCTGGCTCGACGACGCCTACCACGGCCGGGTCGAACTGGCCGCGCCGACGGCGCGGGACGAGACCCGGCGGGGCTGGGTCTTCTCCTGCAACACCAAGCGGTTCCTGCACGACGGTCATTGGCAGGACGCCCTGCTCGACGCCACGCTCGTCGTCCCCAAGGACGGGAGCGCGCCGTTCGGCCTGCCGAACGCGGACCCCTGGGGCTGGCTCGCCCGTTGGGACGCGGGCGAATCGGGCCTCCCCGGCCCGCCGCCGCCCGGCCGGGCCCCCTGGTTCGAGCCGACCCTCGCGGAGCTGGGCCCGGTCCTGTCCGTCTCCGAACACGAGGACTGGCAGGGGGCGTTGGACGCCCTCTCCGCCCTGCCCACCGGAGCCCGCGCCCTGGCCTGGGTCCGCCGTACGGACGGCCGCGGCCGGGAGGCGGTGGGGTGGCTGGTGAACGCCCTCAAGACGGAGCAGGGCGTCGTCCTGATGGACGGGGCGTCGGACGCGCCGGTGTCGCTCGACATGACGGGAGTCGAGCGGCTGCACGTGATCCGGTACCGGTGAGCGGCTGAGCCCAACACTCATATGGCGCACGGGAATCAGTACGCGCTGGCGCCTGCATCCGCACCACCGGCCCGAGTACACAGACCCGCTATCAGGCTGGTTATCGTCGCCGGTGGCCGGAAATCATCGGTGCGGTGGGGGGTTCTGGGGTCTGCGCGCTCCTGAAGATCGACTGAAGATCGACGGAGGGGTGCCATGCCTGCCGACCGGAGCAGCGGAATCCGTACGGACGCCCTCGGCTGCTTCGCCCAGGAGGCGTCCGGCCGGTTCTCTCCCGACCGGCTGCTGAAGGTGCTGCGCGAGGCGGGCATTCTGCCCGACGACCCCAGGGTCACCGAAACGGTCGCCCAACTGGACAGCATCCGGCCCGCGTTGTCGGATGCCGAGCCGTCGCTGCTGAGCGCGGAGGAGTTCACCGCCGCGACCCGGCACAACCGGGGCATCATCGAGCGGGCCGTCTGCGGGGAGCTCGCCGTTCCCGACTTCCCCGCGCTGGTGGGCGACCTCCGGCGCATCTACCAGGAGGTCCGCGCCGACCGGAGCGGCGCCGTCGCCACGTACATCCCCCAGCTCGCGCGGGTGGACGCGGACCAATTCGCCATCTCGGTGTGCACGGTGGACGGACAGCGCTTCTCCATCGGCGACGCCGAGGTGAACTTCTGCCTGCAGTCGGTGTCCAAAACCGTCAGCTACTGCCTCACCCTCGAAGAGCACGGGACCGACACCGTCCACCGCCATGTGGGAAGGGAGCCCAGCGGCCAGGGCTTCAACGAGCTGACCTTCAACAAGGCGGGCCTGCCGCACAACCCGATGATAAACGCGGGCGCCATCATGAGCTGCGCGCTCATCCAGCGCGGCCTGGCCGCCGCGGACCGCTTCGACTATGTGGCCGAGACCTGGAAGCGGCTCGCCGGCGGGCGCGGTGTCGGTTTCAACAATTCCGTGTACCTGTCCGAGCGCAACACCGCGGACCGGAATTTCGCACTCGGCTATTCGATGCGGGAACGCGGCGCGTTTCCCCCTGGCACGGATCTGCTGGCCACCCTGGAGTTCTACATCCAGTGCTGTTCCATCGAGGTCGACGCACGGCAACTGGCCATCGCGGCGGCCTCCCTGGCCAACGCCGGAGTGTGCCCCCTGACGGAGGACCCGGTGTTCTCCGCCCAAACGGTGCGCCATTGCCTGTCGTTGATGTCCTCGTGCGGGATGTACGACTTCTCCGGGGAGTTCGCCTTCACCATCGGGCTGCCCGCCAAGAGCGGCGTCTCGGGCGCTCTGATGCTGGTCGTACCCCAGCTGATGGGCATCGCCATCTGGTCGCCCCGCCTGGACAGTCACGGGAATTCGGTACGCGGGATCGAGGTCTGCCGGCGGCTGGTCGACTGTTACAACGTACATACCTACGACCTGCTCACGGGCCCCGGCGCCGAGACGGGCAAGCGCGACCCCCGTCTCAAGCGCCATCAAAGTGCCACCGAAGGCATCGTGGGCCTGTGCTTCGCCGCCAGCAGGGGCGACCTCAACGAAGTCCGCCGGCTGGCCGCCTGCAACGTCCCGCTCGACGCCGCCGATTACGACGGACGCACCGCCCTGCACCTGGCCGCGGCCGAGGGGCACCGGGGCACCGTGGAGTTCCTCCTGTCCAGGGGAATCGACCCGCGGCCGGTGGACCGCTGGGGCGGTACGCCCCTGGACGACGCCAACAGATCCGGACACCAGGAACTGGCCCGGCTCCTGGCCGAGGCGGCCGAGGCCGCCGAGGCCGTGTCATGAGACAGCGCGGTGGATCGGCGTGCCGGTCCCCGTGAGCGGGAGGCCGGTGGCGCCGTGGCGGACGGCGACGATCTCCGCGGCGATGGACAGGGCCGTCTCCTGCGGGGTGCGGCCGCCGAGGTCCAGGCCGATGGGGGCGCGCAGCCGGGCCAGTTCGCGGTCGGTGACGCCGGCTTCGCGCAGCCGCCGGACGCGGTCGTCGTGGGTGCGGCGCGAGCCCATCGCGCCGACGAACGCGGCCGGGAGGCGCAGGGCGACCCGCAGCAGCGGTACGTCGAACTTGGCGTCGTGGGTGAGGACGCACAGCACGGTCCGGGCGTCGGTGGTGGTGCGGTTCAGGTAGCGGTGGGGCCAGTCGACCACGACGTCGTCCGCCTCGGGGAAGCGGGCCGCCGTGGCGAACACGGGGCGTGCGTCGCACACGGTGACGTGATAGCCGAGGAACTTGCCGATCCGGACCAGCGCCGCCGTGAAGTCGACCGCCCCGAAGACGATCAGGCGCGGCGGCTCGAGGCCCGACTCGACCAGGAGTGTCACGCCGCCGGGGCAGTGCGCTCCGTCCTCCGACAGTTCGACGGTGCCGGTGCGGCCCGCGTCGAGCAGCGCATGCGCCTGGGCGGCGGCCGTGCGGTCCAGCTCCGGCACGCCGCCGAGGCCGCCGTCGTACGAGCCGTCGGGGCGGACGAGCAGGAGCCCGCCCCGGAGTCCGTCCGGGCCGCGGACGACCCGGGCCAGGGCCACCGCCTCGCCCCGGGCGGCGGCCGTCAGCGCGCGGGCGAGGACGTCGCGGCCCGGGGCGGCGGCGGGGAACGGGGCGGCCACGACCTCGAGGGTGCCGCCGCAGGTGAGGCCCACGGCGAAGGCGTCGTCGTCGCTGTAGCCGAACCGTTCCCGCAGCACCGTCCCCTCTTGGAGCGCCTGGACGCACAGGTCGTACACCGCCGCTTCGACGCAGCCGCCGGAGACGGAGCCGACGGCCCGGCCGTGGCTGTCCACGGCCAGGGCCGCGCCGGGGCCGCGCGGGGCGCTGCCGCTGACGGCCACGACGGTGGCGACGGCGAAGTCCCGGCCTTCGGCGGCCCATTGGGCCAGTTCATCAGCTATGTCCAGCACGTTCCTACTCCGGCATCAAGACGCGGTCGGGGCGGATCGGGAGGTCGCGGTGGCGTACGCCGGTCGCGTGCCAGACGGCGTTGGCGACCGCCGCCGCGGATCCCACGACGCCGATCTCGCCAATGCCCTTGATCCCGACCGGGTCGTCGGGGTCCGGGTCGTCCAGCCAGTCCGCCTCGACGGCGGGTACGTCCGCGTGGGCCGCGAAGTGGTAGCCCGCGAGGTCGGCGTTGACCAGGCCGCCCGAGGCGGCGTCGCGGACGCCCTCCTCGTGCAGGGCCATGGACAGGCCCCAGATCATGCCGCCGGTCAACTGGCCGCGGGCGGTCAGCGGGTTGATGATCCGGCCCGCGGCGAAGATGCCGAGCATGCGCCGTACGCGGATCTCGCCCGTGCCCACATCGACGGCCACCTCGGCGAACTGGGCGCCGTACGCGTGCCGTTCGGCCGCGGCGAGGGCGCCCACCGCCTGCTCCGTGTCGGAGCGCACGGTGAGGCCGTCCGGCGGCACGGCGGCGCCGAGGGCGAGGCGCTCGCGCAGTTCGCGGGCCGCGAGCGTGACCGCCCAGCCCCAGGACCGGGTGCCCATGGAGCCTCCGGCCAGCCACGCGTTGCCGAAGTCGCTGTCGGCGATGAGCACGCTCACACGCTCGAGCTCCACGTCCAGCGCTTCCGCGGCCAGTTGGGTCAGGGCGGTACGTGCCCCCGTCCCGATGTCCGCCGCGGTGATGCGCACGGTGAAGGTGCCGCCCGCGTTCGCGGTCACGGCGGCGGTCACCGGGAAGACGCCGGTGAAGAAGGAGGCTGCCGCCGTTCCGGTGCCGACGAGCCAGCGCCCGTCGCGGCGCACGCCGGGCCGCGGATCGCGCTCGGCCCACCCGAAGCGGCGGGCCCCTTCGGCGAAGCAGTCGAGCAGGCGGTGCCCGGCGAAGGGGAGCCCGGAGACGGGGCCGACGTCGGGTTCGTTGCGGGCGCGCAGGGCGATCGGGTCCAGGCCGCAGCGCTCGGCGAGTTCGTCGAGCGCGCACTCCATGGCGAACGATCCGGGCGCCTCGCCCGGCGCGCGCATGTAGGTCGGGGTGGGCACGTCGAGAGGGACCACGTTGTTGACGGTGCGGTGGCCGTTCGCGTCGTACATGGTGCGCCCGTACGCGGCGCTCGGTTCGATGAACTCGCGGATCGTGGAGGTGGCGCTGAGCGCCGTGTGCTCCAGGGCCCGCAGCCGGCCGTCGGTGCCGGCGCCCAGCCGGACGTGCTGGGCGGTGCGGCTGCGGTGGCCGATGAGCGAGAACGTCTGGGGCCGGGTGAGCGCGACGCGGACGGGCCGCCCGAGCAGGGTCGTCGCCATGACGGCGAGGATGAGGTGCGGGCGGGCCTGGGCCTTGCTGCCGAAGCCGCCGCCGACGTGCTCGGAGCGCAGGTGCACCGAGGCGGGGTCGAGGCCGAAGAGCTGGGCGAGGTCCTGCGCCGTCGCGTACGCGCCCTGGGTGGTGTCGACGACCTCGAGCCGCCCGTCGCCCCAGTACGCCATGGCCGCGTGCGGCTCCATCGGGCTGTGGTACTGCTCCGGGGTGCTGTAGTGGGCGTCCAGCACCACGTCGGAGGCGGCGAGTTCGGCCTCCACGTCGCCCTTGTCCGTGCGCGCCGGCCCCATGGCCGTCGCCTCGGGCGTGTACGCGCCGGGGTGCCCGGGGCGGAAGTCCACGTCGTGCGGTTCGGCGTCGTACGTGACGACGAGCGCCTCCGCGGCCTCCCTGGCCTGCTCGAGGGTCTCGGCCACGACGAAGGCGACCGGCCAGCCCGTGTGCGGCACGCGGTCGTGCTGGAGGACCTGTGTGGTGGCGTCGGGCCCGAAGGTGCCGACGAAGTCCTCCTTCAGGCGCGGCGCGTTGCCGTGGTGCAGGACCGCGAGCACGCCGGGCATCTTCAGGACGGGGGCGTCGTCCACGGAGCGGACGCGTCCGCGGGCCACGGTGGACACCACGACCCAGCCGTGGGCGAGGTCGGCGGCCGGGAAGTCGGCCGCGTAGCGGGCCGCGCCGGTGACCTTGTCGCGGCCTTCCAGGCGGACGAGCGACGTGCCGACGGATCCGGTGGTTGCCGTGGTCGTTGCCGTGGTCGTTGCCGTGGTCGTTGCCGTGGTCATCGGGCGGCCTCCTCGGCGAGTTCGGTCAGGACACCGACGACCAGCTCGCGCATCAGCGGCAGCTTGTGGCCGTTGTGCTCCAGGGGCCGGGCGGCGGCCAGTTCGGCGTCGGCGGCGGCCGCGAAGGCCGCGGCGTCGGCCGGGCCCCCGGTCAGGGCGCGCTCGGCCTGCCGGGCCCGCCACGGCCGGGAGGCGACCGCGCCGAAGGCGAGGCGTACCTCGTGCACGGTGCCGTCGCGGACCTCGAGGGTGGCGGCGAGCGAGCCGATCGCGAAGGCGTACGACGCGCGCTCGCGCACCTTGCGGTAGCGGGAGGCGGCGGCGACCGGTACCGGCGGCAGGACGACGCCGGTGATCAGCGCGCCGGGCGGCAGCGCGGTCTCCAGCTCGGGAGTGCTGCCCACGGGCCGGTAGAACCCGTCGAGCGGCAACTCGCCGGGCCCGTCCGCGGTTTCGTACGTGACGACCGCGTCGAAGGCGGCCAGGGCCACCGCCATGTCGGAGGGGTGCACGGCCACGCAGTGCGGGGAGGCGCCGAGGACGGCGTGGTTGCGGTGCTCGCCCGTGAGCGCGGCGCAGCCGCTGCCCGGGACGCGCTTGTTGCAGGGTGCGGCCGCATCGGTGAAGTAGCCGCACCGGGTGCGCTGGAGCAGGTTCCCGCCGACGGTGGCCATGTTGCGCAGCTGCCCCGAGGCACCGGCGAGGACGGCCTGCGCCAACGCCGGGTACTGACGGCGTACTTGCGAGTGTGCGGCCAGGTCGCTGTTGGTGACCGTCGCGCCGATGCGCAGGCCTCCGCCGGCGGTGGGCTCGATGCGGTCGAGGGGCAGGTCGCGCAGGTCGACGAGAAGGGCGGGCCGCTCGATCCCGGTCTTCATCAGGTCGACGAGGTTGGTGCCGCCGCCGAGCGGGCGGGCTTCGGGTTCGGCCGCGAGCAGGGCGAGCGCGCCGGCCACGTCGGTGGCGCGCTCGTAGCGGAACTCCCTCACGCCGGCACCGCCTTGGACGCGGCCTGCGCGACGGCCCGTACGATCGCCGGGTACGCGGAGCAGCGGCACAGGTTGCCGCTCATCCGCTCCCGGATCTCGTCGTCGGTGAGGGCGGGCGGGCCCGCCTCGGGGCGTACGTCGGCGGTGACGGCGCTCGGCCAGCCGGCGGCGTGCTCCTCGAGGACCGCGAGGGCGGAGCAGATCTGCCCCGGGGTGCAGTAGCCGCACTGGTAGCCGTCGAGTTCGAGGAACGCCTGCTGTACCGGGTGCAGTTCCTCGCCGTCGGCGACGCCCTCGATGGTGGTGATCTCGCGCCCCTCGGCCGCGACCGCGAGCTGCAGGCAGGCCACGGCGCGGCGGCCGTCGAGCAGTACGGTACAGGCGCCGCACTGTCCTTGGTCGCAGCCCTTCTTGGTGCCGGTCAGGTCGAGGCGCTCGCGCAGCGCGTCGAGCAGGGTGGTGCGGTGGTCGGTGGTGAAGGTGTGCGGTTTTCCGTTGACGTGCAAGGTGATGACGCTGGACGTCGATGCGGTCATGAACGGCCCTTTTCGGCGTGAGGGGTTCGCACTGCGGCAGCGACTGCTACTAGAGTGAGCTGCAAGCGGACAGTTGTCCGGTCCCTGAAGTTAGCGGACTGCTGTCCGCTCAGCAAGAGTTGCCGGACCGGGACCGAACCGAGGGCGAGGGACGCAGGTGCAGACGAAGGTGCCGCAGCCGAACGACGAGCCCCTGCCCCGGCGTTCGGACGCCCGGCGCAACCGCGAGCGGATCCTGGAAGTCGCCCTGGCGGAGCTGACGCAGTCACCCGCGGTCGCGCTCAGCGCGATCGCGCGGAAGGCGGGTGTCGGCCAGGCGACCTTCTACCGGAACTTCCCTGACAGGAAGTCACTCATTCTCGAGGTCTACCGCTTCGAGGTTCAACAGGTTTTCGAGACGGCCCGTCACCTGCTCGCGACCCGGCCGCCCGAACAGGCCCTGCGGGAGTGGCTGGACCGCCTCGCCCAGTACGCGTCGGCCAAGGCGGGGCTGGCCGACGCGATGAGCGAGGCCACCCGGGCACCCGCTTCGCCGGCGCACTGGGGCCACGCCCCGATCACGGACGCCATCGGACTCCTTCTGGAAGCCAACGAGAAGGCCGGCACCATACGCTCCGGGGTGACCCCCGACGACTTCCTCCTCGCCATCGCCGGCCTGTGGCACATCGGCACGCACGACGACGCGCACGAGCGCGCCGGGCGCCTCTTCGACCTCGTCACGGACGGGCTGCGCGCCGGGGCTCCCGAGGTCCGCCCCGACACGGACGCACGGTGACCTCCGAGCGGCGTACGGGCCAAGTCCTTCGGCTGGAACTGCCGTTGGCGAGGCACGGCCGACAGGGGCATGGTGCGGTTGTCGGCCGGAAGAAACGCCGCCGTTCGTGGAGGTGCCATGACCACCGTCTCGCGTTCCGTCATCGACATCGTCTCCCGCCGGGTCATGCCGCCCGGCAGCCGCCTCGTGCTCGTGGCCCGGCTCCGGGTGACCACCAGCCGCCCCGAGGAGACCGTGGACCTGACCGGGCAGCTGCACCGGCTGGTGGCCGGGACCGGCGTCACGGAAGGGACCGCGCACCTGTACTGCGGGCACACCACCTGCGGTCTCCTCGTCAACGAGCCCGAAGGCGGCCTGGAGGACGACACCAGCCGGGCTCTCGAACGCCTCCTGCCGCACAGCGGCCACCACCCGTACTCCCACGACAAGCACCGCTCTCCCGAAGACCGGTTCCATCACGGCGAGCGGGACAACGGCCACTCCCACCTGCGCGCCATGATCGCCACCCACCCCGAACTGCACATCCCCATCACCGACAGCGCGCTCTGCCTGGGCCGGTGGCAGGCGGTTATGCTGGCCGAGCACGACGGTCCCCGCACCCGTGAACTGCTCGTCCGCGTCCACGACGACTTGTGAGCGCTCCGGGCGTCACACGAAGGCGCTGTGCCCGGTGATGGACTTGCCGACGATGAGGGTGTTCATCTCGCGGCTTCCCTCGAAGGAGTAGACGGCCTCGGCATCGGCGAAGAACTTGGCTATCTCGTAGTCGAGAACGATGCCGTTGCCGCCGAAGAGTTCGCGCGCCCAGGCAACGCATTCGCGCATCCGGGTGGTGGTGAACGCCTTGGCCAGGGCGGCCTGTTCGGCGCTGCCGCGGCCGGTGGCGACGAGCTGGCTGAGCCGGACGACCATGCCGAACATGGCGGTGATGTTGCCGAGCATCTTCACCAGCAGGTCCTGGATCAGCTGGAAGGAGCCGATGGGCCTGCCGAACTGTTCACGGGTGACGGCGTATTCGCGGGCGAGCTCGTAGGAGCGTACGGCCACTGCCAGCGCCTGCCAGGCCACCCCGCCCCGTGTGCGCGCCAGGACGGCGGCGGTGTCGCGGAAGCTGTTGACGCGCTGCAGGCGGTTGACCTCGGGGACCCGTACGTTCTCGAGGGTGATGTCGGCGTTCTGCACGGTCCGCAGCGCGATCTTGCCCTCGATCCTGGTGGCGGTGAAACCGGGGGTGCCCTTCTCCACCACGAAGCCCTTGACCTGGTCGTCGGCCGTATCGCGGGCCCAGACCACGACGAGGTCGGCGAAGGTGCCGTTGCCGATCCACCGCTTGGCGCCGTTGAGGACCCAGGTGTCGCCCTCGCGCCGGGCGGTGGTGCGCATGCCGCCCGCGACGTCGGAGCCGCCCTCGGGCTCGGTCAGGGCGAAGGCGCCGATCTTCTTCATCGCGGCCATGTCGGGCAGCCAGCGGTCACGCTGTTCCCGGCTGCCGCCGCCGTGGATGCTGCCCATCGCCAGTCCGGTGTGGACTCCGGAGAACACCGCCAACGACGGGTCGACACGGTTGAGTTCCAGGGTGAGGAAGCCGGAGAACAGTTCGCTGCGGCTGCGGCCGTCGCCGTATTCGGGGTAGGTGTATCCGGCCAGGTTCAGCTTGGCCATCTTCTCGATCACTTCGAAGGGGAATTCCGCCCGGTCCCAGGCGGCGTTGGCCAGTGGCTTGATCTCGCTTTCCAAGTAGTCGCGGATGGTGGCCAGTTCGGCCCGTTCGGCGTCGCTGAGCAGTTCGGCGAAGCCGAAGAAGTCGGGGGTGGGGTTGGCGGGCTTGGGCATGGTGGTGACTCCTTTGCTGCGTGAGGTTCAGTCGCGTGAGGTTCAGTCGCGTTCGGTGCGGCGCAACGCCGCGTCCAGCGCGAGCTGTTTGCGGTCGCGGAGCGTGGCGCGCTGCCGGTACGCCTCGGGTCCGCTCCCGTACGCGGCCTCGGTCTGGCCGACGAGCGTGGCGATGGCGTCGGCGTCCAGCTCGGGGTGGCCGAGGCGCTGCCAGCCCTCGGCGAGGCCGGGGCCCAGGTGCCGCATCATGTGCCGGATGCCGCCGGGGCCGCCGCCGAGGTGGAAGCTCTCGAAGGGGCCGACGGCGGCGTAACGGCCGCCCAGCGACGAGAGCATGAGTGTGTCGAGTTCCCCGGCGTCGACCACGCCGGCGAGGACGAGGTGGATCGCCTCCTGGAGCACCGCGCCCTGCAGCCGGTTGGCCGCGAACCCGGGGAGCTCCTTGTGCAGCCGTACCGGCGTCTTGCCCAGCGCCCGGTAGAAGGCGATGGCCGTCTCCACGGTCCGCTCCGCGGTGCGCTCGCCCGGCACGATCTCCACGAGCGGGACGATGTGCGGCGGGTTGAAGGGGTGCGCGACCAGCAGCCGCGCGGCGGCCTCGTCCGGCAGCCGCTCGGCGATCCGGGTGGCGACGATGCCGGAGCTGGAGGTGGCGAGCACCGCGTCGGCCGGGGCGTGGCGGGCGATGTCGGCGAAGAGCCGCTGCTTGAACTCGAGCTTCTCCGGCCCGTTCTCCTGCACGAGCCGTGCGTCCGCCACGGCCTCGGCCAGGTCGTGGGTGGTACGGATCCGGCGGCGCAACTCCCCCGCGTCGCTGCCGGGCAGCCCGGCGGCGAGCATCGGCAGCGCCTCGTCGACGACCGCGTCCAGATCCTCGCGCGGATCGGTGACGGTCACGTCGTTTCCGTACGCGGCGAACAGCGCGGCCCAGGCGAGGCCGATGGTGCCGGCACCGACGACAGCGGTGTTCATGATGCTTCCTCCTCGGTCAGGTAGTTGTGCACGGGAACGACCCGGTCCAGCGTGAGATCCGTGACGATGTGGCTCGCCGAGACGATCTCGCGCACCGGCAGATCCGCCAGCGGTGCGAGGACATGCGCGAAGAGCTGCAGCCGCGCCGGGCCGGTCCATGCCTCCTTGACCACGAGATCGGTGATCCGCGTGCGGACGAGCTCGCAGACCCGCGGGGTGCCGTCGTAGTCAGGAACGACCTTGAGCATGTACGTGGGCACGGCGATCTGCTCGCGGGCCGGTTCGGCGTCCAGCGGCTGGTGCTTGTAGCCCATCGTGGCGGTGGCCACGCGTACGCTCCCGTAATCCAGCGTCCCCACCAGCGCGGCGTGGTCGGTGTACAGGGCGGGCGTGCCCATCGCCTTCGGGTAGGCGCTCGCTTCGCGGCCCGCGGCGGTGGCGGCGAAGCTGTCCAGGTACATCGCGTGCAGGTATTCGCCGCGCTCGTCCCCGTACCGCACCGGGATCGCCTGCCCGGCCTCGACGTACGGGCCGTAGGCCGTGACGTCGCCCATCTTCATGACCTCGAACCGCACCAACGGCTCGCCGGGATCGAGCCGCAGCGGCTCGGGCACCACGGCCCGCAGCGCCTCGGGGTCGGTGCGGTAGACGATGCTGAGATACTCGCGGTCCGTGAAGCGGGCGGCGACAGGGGCGTACGCGGGCGCTGTGACGGGTGTGTTGAGGGTCCGCAGGACCTGGGCGCGGTTCATCGCCCGCTCCACCGCGGGGCGCGCTTCTCGGCGAAGGCGCGTACCCCTTCGGCGAAGTCGGCCGAGCGCAGCAGCGGGCCGATCTCGGCGGCCTGCGCGGCGAACGCCTCCGACTCCGGTGCGCCGTCGGCTCGTTGGACGGTTCTCTTCACCGCGGCCAGGGCCAGCGGCGCGTTGGCCGCGATCTCCTCGGCGAGCTCCAGGGCGGCCGGCAGTGCCCGGCCGTCGGGGACGACGCGGTTCACGACGCCGAGTTCGCGGACGCGTTCGGCGGTGACCGTACGGCCGGTCAGCAGCAGTTCCATCGCCAGGTGGTAGGGGATGCGCCTGGGGAGCCGTACGACCCCGCCCCCGCCGGCGATCAGCCCGCGCTTGACCTCGGGGAGGGCGAAGCGGGCGCCCTCGGCGGCGACCACCAGGTCGCAGGCCAGGGCGAGTTCGAAGCCGCCGCCCAGGGCGTGGCCCTCGACGGCCGCGATCAGCGGCTTGGCGGTACGGGCCTCGGTGAGCCCGGCGAAGCCCTTGCCGGGCACGGTCACCTGCTCGCCGCGGGCGGCGGCCTTGAGGTCCATGCCCGCGCAGAAGGTGCCGTTCGCGCCGGTGATGACGCCGACCCGCAGGCCGGGTTCGGACTCCAGCCGGTCGACGGCGGCGGCGATGCCTTCCGCCACCTCGGCGTTCACGGCATTGCGGGCCTGCGGCCGGTCGATCGTGACGACGAGGGCGCTGCCGGCGACCTGCGTGCGTACGGTGCTGTTCATCGCCGCACCTCATCACCGCGGGCGAGTTCGCCGAGCACCTCGTCGGTGTGCTGGCCGGGCAGCGGCGCGTGCCGGCGCACCGAGGCCGGGGTGGCGGAGAACGCCAGCGGTATGCCGACCACGCGGTAGGCGCCCTCGCTGGGATGTTCGGCGATGTCCAGCAGATGGCCTCCCTGGACGTACGGATCCTCGGCGGCCTCGTCGAGCCGCAGCACGGGACCGAAGGGAATGCTGTGCTTGGCGCACACCTCCGCCCATTGCGCGGTGGTCAGTTCGGGCGTGACGGTCTCCAGCAGCTCGGCCAGGTCCTCGCCGTCGCGCGCGGAGTCGATGAACTCGCCGTTGACGCGCGGGTCCTCGGCCAGGTCGGGGCGTCCGGCCGCGGCGAACAGGTCGCGGAAGTTCTGCGGGCTGTACGGGATGACCATCGCCAGGCCGTCCTTGGTCGGGCGGGCCCGGTGCCCCTTGTTCATGGACAGCGGGAAGCCGGTCGGGCCCATCGGCGGCTCGAAGATGCGGCCCTGCAGGTGCTCGACGAGGTTGAACGCCAGCATCGTGTCCACCATGGGTACTTCGACGTGCTGTCCGCGGCCGGTGGCGCGCTGGTGGACAAGGGCGGCCAGCGCCGCGTACACGATCGTCAGCGCGGCGACCTTGTCGCCGAAGATGCTCGGCAGCACGACGGGCGCCCCCACGTCGCCCGCGCGCTGCGCCAGGTCCAGCAGCCCGGAGGCGGCCTGCACCGTCTCGTCGTACGCGGCCAGCCGGGCCCGGTCGGAGTCCGGGCGGAAGCCCTGCGCGTGGACGTGGACGAGACGGGGGTTGGCGGCGGCGAGGCTGTCGTGGTCCATGCCCAGGCGGCGCAGGGCATCGATGCGCATGTTGGTGATCAGGATGTCGGCGGTGCCGATGAGTTCAAGGGCCTTGGCGTGCTCGCTCTCGTCCTTGAGGTTGAGCGTCACGCTGCGCTTGTTGCGGTTGACGTTGAGGTTCAGGGGCGTCATGCCGGGCGTACGGTGCAGCGCGCCGACCCGTACGGTGTCGTTCGGCGACTCGATCTTGATGACGTCGGCGCCGAGGTCGCCGAGGATCTGCGCGGCGTACGGGCCCATCACCACCGTGGCCATGTCGATGACGCGCACTCCGGCCAACGGGCCGTCACATACGCCTGTTTCTGCTGCGGATTCCATCACCACTCCCTCTTTCGGGGAATTCCCGGGGATTCCCGGGTCGCATGGAAAACGCTAGTCCGGCGCGATGACGGAACCCAAGCGATCAGTGACACCGATGCACGAACAATGGCGTGACCGCAGCGGTCACGCCATTGTTCGGCGAGTGTTCAGGGAGCGGAGAACACGGCCCCCGCCTCTCGCACCAGGCCGTGCAGGTCGCCGTCCGGCTCGGCCCGGTCCCGGCGCCAGACCAGCCCGGTCGCCAGGGAGGGCGAGAATTCCCGGAACGGCAGCACGACGCTCCCGTCCTCCCTTTCCCTGCGATCCCCCGCGCTGAGCAAGGTGATTGCGAATACCGAACCGTTCGCCACGATCTCGCGCACGCTCGCGTAATCCCCGATATTGAGATTGACCTCCTTGTGGATTCCCGCGGCTTTCAGGCGCACCTTGAGCTGGTCGAAATACGTGGGGAGCGAGCCGGGCGCGGAGGTCGCATAGGTGTAGTCGGTGAGTTCGCTCAACGACACCGAGTCCCGCCCGGCGAACGCGGCGGCCGGCAGCAGCGCGCCCAGTGGCTCGTGCAGCAGCTCCAGCACTTCGATTCCGTCGGCGTGCACGGGCAGGTGCACCAGTGCCATGGCCAGGTCGCCGCGCTGCACGGCGTTCAGGAGGTTCCCGCTGTTCCCGGGCCAGCGCTTGACGTCGTACTCCTCGGCGCAGCGCGCCTCGACCTGTGCGAGCCGCTCCCGCAGCCGCGGGTGCAGGGCCGGCACCACGCCCACGTACGCCGCCCGCCGCCCGGGCCCCAGGGCCCGGCGCAGCTGCCAGGGAATGTCGTCGAACCGGCCGAGGACGTCCTTCGCGATGGGCAGCAGCGCCGTGCCGGCGCGGGTCAGTGCCACGTGGTGGGAATCCCGGTCGAAGAGCCGCTGGTCGAGTTCTCGTTCCAGATCCCGTATCCGCTGGCTCAACGGCGAGGTGGCCATGTGCAGTTGGCGCGCGGCGCGGGAGAAGCTGAGGTTCTCGGCGACCGTCACGAAGTAGCGCAGATGAAAGATCTCCACTACCGAACCCTAATAGGGAGCCTCAGTGGCCCTGGGTCCCGTTCTGGTCGACGGGGTACAGGCCGAGCCTGCCCTCGGGGCCGGCCGGGTCGGTGCCCTTGACGTCGCCGACGTAGAGGCTGACGCGGGCCTTGTAGCGGTCGAGGGCGGCGCGGTCGCTCATGAACGTGCCGAGGCCGAGCGGGTTCATGTTGTCGTAGTCGAAGATGCCCTTGCGGCCGGCCGGGGCGGGGACGTCCGTACGGGCGCTCCAGCCGTAGGCGTTCTGCTGGTACTGCTTCGACAGGATCCAGCTCATGTACAGCTTGGCGGCGGCCTTGTGCGGGGCGTCCTTGAGGATGGCGCCGGTCTGCGGCCACGCGACCCAGGGCGACTTCTCGGGGATGCTCGTCTTCGACAGTCCGCCGGAGCTGCCCGAGCTGGCGAAGTTCGCCACGTAGCCGTCCTTGCCGACCTGGGCGGCGGCGTCGGCGGTGCCGCGGACGAACTTGGGGTTCTGGGCGCGCAGCTTCTTCAGGTAGTCGAAGCCGTACTTGTCGGTGAGCTGCTTGAAGTAGTAGAGGACGGCGTCGTCGTCGTTGGGGTAGGTGAAGACGAGCTTGTTCTTGTACTCGGGCTTGAGGAAGTCCTTGGCCTCGACGGGGGCGTTGCCGCCGAGCGTCGTCGCGGTGACGTTGGCGAAGCCGATGAAGTACAGGCCGGTGTAGTAGCCGTCCTTGTCCTTGATCTTGTCGTAGACCTTGTTCCAGCCGGCCGGCTTGTACTTCTCCAGGGCCCCTTCCTTCTTCCAGCGCGGGAAGTCGTCGAGGGTCTGGAGGTGGACGACGTCGGCCACGACCTTGTGCTCGGCTATCTGGTTGTCGAGGCGCGCGTCGTGGTTCTTGCTGAAGTCGACGACGGTGTCGACCTTCATCTTGGGGAACTGCTTGACGAACGCGTTCTTGAGGTAGTCGGCCTGGCCCGGCTTGTCGCCGCCGGCGTAGACGACCAGACGGCCGCCCTCGGCCACGGCCTGCTTGTACAGCTTCTGCATCTGCGCGTCCTCACTCGCGGTCTGCGACGCGGGGCGGGCGGAGGGGGCGGCGGCAGCGATGGTGGCACCGCTCGTGGCGAGCACGCCGACCGCGACGGCCACGGCCCATGCCTTGCGGGTGGACTTCACGGCAACTCCTTCTTGAAGTTTCAAGTAGTTCGTTGCCCACACCCTACGTTCTTGAATGTTCAATAGAAATAAGGTGGCGCAGGTCACACGGCAGTACCGCCAGGCGTCACGCCGCAGGGCGGACGTTCTTGGCCTGCGGCCCGGTGGGGCCCGACCCCACGTCGAACGCGACCCGCTGGTTCTCCTCCAGCCGCTGGGGATCCGCCTCGATCTCGCTGTAGTGCACCCAGATGTCGTCGCCTCCGTCATCCGGGGTGATCCAGCCGGATCCCTTCTCCGCGTCGAAGCTCTTGACCTTGCCAAGGGACATGTCTGCCTCCGGGTTTCAAGAGATGGGTGGCGCCGGGGACGGCGGCGAACCGATTCAGGAAGAACAGGTGGCTGCTTCCTCAGCGGATCCTTGCCCCCGGGCGAGCACGGCGAGGCGGCGCCACGGTGGCGTTCACCTATCCAGGTGAGCCCCGTTTCCGCCGGGGACACCGCGGATACCAGGGACAGGGGCACACACGGGAAGGACAACGCCATCGCCACGGATGACCGGACCGCCGCCGCCCTGTACGGCATCGCGGACCCCGAAGAACGCCTCGCCGCCCATGCGGCGTCCTTGACGACGCCGGTCGTGAATCTCGCCGTGGCGGAGAATGTCCTCCTCTACGAGTCCTTGAAGGCACACGTCTTCAGGGGCACGGAGATCGGCCCCGATGACATCCGCTACAAGAGGTCGTACGGAACGGACGAATTGCGCGGGCATGTGGCCCGTCTGCTCTCGACGACGATGTCGGCGAAAATCAAACCGCAGGACGTCTACGCCACCGCCGGAGTCTCCGGCGCCCTGGAGTGCCTGGCCTTCGCCCTCACAGAGCCCGGCGACGGGGTGCTGTTCCCCGCGCCGTCCTGGCAGGGATTCAAGTGGTGCTTCGGTCAACGGCCGGGGCTCGACTGCGTATTGGCCCCCTTGCGCACCGAAGGCGAGGACACCTTCAAACTGACGCTCCAGGGCCTCAAGGACGCGTACCGACGCGCCCCGCACACCACACTGCTCGTCCTGACGAACCCGAACAATCCCCTGGGCGTCAACTACGATCCGGCGTTGCTGGAGAGCATCTACACCTGGGCGCTGTCCGACACGAAGATGCACATCATCTCGGACGAGATGTACGCGCACAGCCAGATCGCCCGCGCGAAGCCCGTCTTCCGCAGTGCGCTCTCCCTCGAGAGCTGCCGCGGCCACGAGGAGCGCGTTCACGTCGTGTGGGGACTCGGCAAGGATTTCGGGCTCTCCGGTTTTCGTGTGGGCTTCGTCGTCTCCCGTTCGTCCGTGGTCCGTGAGGCAATGCACGGTGGCAGCGGGCGCAAGGAGATGTCGTGGTTCAGCCCGCTGGACTCGCTCAAGAACGTGGTCGTGGGGAGGCTGTTCCGCAAAGGGGAGGTGCCCGAAGGCCCTTGGTATCCGGACACGTTGATGCGCGAGATGTATCCGGATCGACTGACCGAGAGCTATGAACGGACGAAGAAGGCGCTGGTCGCGGCCCGTATTCCGTATTTCAATGGCAATGGGGAGAACGCAGCTCAGTTCTTCTTCCTCAACCTCCGGGCGTATCTCGACAAAGTCCCGTCCCCGGCCGATGGCGGCGCGGAATCGGCGGCGGTGTTCCCCGAGATCGACCCCCGGGAGGAGCGTTTGCGCGCGTACCTGGAGCGCGAGGCGCAGGTACAACTGCTGCCCGGGCAGACGCTGTTCTGCCCCGCGCCCGGATATTTCCGGCTGTGCTTCACCGCGTACGGCCACGACAAGGTCGTGCAGGCGGTCGGCCGGATCGGCACGGCACTCGACAAGCTCGGCTGACGACCATGGAGGTGCCCCGGTGACCACGGATACGGACGAGGAAACCGGCAGGACCAGTCCCCTGCGCTCCGGCCGGGTGGTGATGCGCGGGGCCCGCGCCTGGGTGCCCAAGGAGATCTCCCACGGCGGCGTCACCGGCCTCGCCGCCGGCGAGGAGCGCTGGAACATCGCGGTACGGCACGGCCAGGTCGTCGAGTGGGACACCGAGGAGCCCATCACCGGCTTCCCGCCCGCACACCAGGGGAAGGTCGTCGCGGTGGCGGCGGGCGGACCGAACCTGGCCGCCGCGCTGACCAGTGAGGGGAAAGTGATCCCCTGGGGGAAGGCGGGGCTGCCCGAGATGACGGAGCGGTGCAAGCCCCAGGCCGTCAAGGACGGGCAGGCCTCGCTCATCGCGGCCGGGCCGGACCACCTGGTCGCCATCGTGGCGGGCAGCGTGCACTGGTGGGGCGACTGGGGCGGCGGCAAGGAGAAGGCCCATGTGCTCTTCACCGCCACCAAGGACGAGTTCGCGGTCGACGTCGCCACGGGCCAGGAGCACGCCCTCATCCGCACCAGCAAGAACCGTCTGGTGCCCTGGCTGAAGGACCCCAACGACTCCTTCATGCAACCGCCGAAGGAAGTGCTGGCGGCCAAGGTGACCGCCGTCTCGGCCTTCCTGCGGCTCGCCATGGCGCTGACCGAGGACGGTCACGCGTACTCGTGGGGCGCGGGCATCTCGACGCACAAGGGGCAGTTGAGGATCAGCGAGCCCAAGGTCTCGGCCATCGCGGCCGGGCACTATGCCTTCCTCGGCACCTCGGCCGGCTTCGCGGCTGGTGACGTGCCCGGCACATCCGGCCCCCACGACATCAACAAGGTCTTCCCCGGTGAATCCCTCGTCAAGGGCAAGCCGTACGTCCTGAAGCGGATCGACTTCGACGCGCCCGTGCTGCGGCTCTTCGGCGCGGGTACCGCGCCCGCGGTGCTGGCGCTCGCGCCCGCGACGGACGCGGAGGTCACGCTCCAGGAAGCGTACGCCTTCCCGGGCAAGGTCCGACACGGCAGCAGTCTCGGCTTCCAGTGGCGGGTGGACAACGACGGTCCGGCCAAGGCCACCGGGATCAAGGTGACGGTGCAGCTGCCCTCCGGGGTGACGCTGCACCCCAAGCACGACGACGCGGTGAAGAAGGGCGCCATCGTCGATCTCAAAGGCGGTAAGTACCAGTTCAGCACGAGTGACTTGGCGCCCTGGGAGGACGGCTGGACCGTCCCGCTGGTGACCAAGGTGGCCAAGGACGCGAAGGGCAAGCTCACCGCCACCGCCACGGTCACGGCCGCCAACATCTCCGACCCCGCATCGCCCCTGGGGGCATGGAGCGAGGTCACGGACGACGGGGACAACTGGGACTCCGACGACGATTCCGATCTGTGGAAGGACATCGGCAAGGCGCTGTCGGGCGTGCTCTTCGCGCTGTTCGGCCTCCTCAGGCTGCCCGGCGGCGGCAACTCCTCGTCGCAGTCGAACCGGGGCAAGAAGCGCAGGAAGAAGAAGAACAAGAACAAGCAGACCACGATCCAGCTCTCCGCCAAGGCCGGGACCGCCAAACCGGCCGCCGGTTCCTCCGTCGTCCTGACCTGGACCCTCAAGAACACCGGCAGCAAGAACGAGGCCAAGTCCCCCAACGTCACCGTCACCGTCCCCACCGGGCTGACGGTCTCCAAAGCCAAGGCCGGCAAGGGCACGGCCAAGGTGCTCGGCAAGCGCGGCATCCTCTTCCAGCCCGGCTCGCTGGGCACCAAGAAGGACGCCAAGGTCGAGATCACCGCCAAGGTGGCCGACGACCCGCCCGCGACCGTGATCGTCACCGGCACCGCGAACGCCGGCAACGCCCTCCCGGCCACGCACCGGCTCACCGTCAAGCCACAGGCCAAGGTGCAGTTGAAGCTGCCCAAGGGAACGGCGAAGCCCGAGAGGGCACAGCTCGGCAAGGAGCTCACCGTCACATGGACGCTCACCAACGACGGCCCCTCCACCGCCCGGAAGGCGAAACTCACGGTGACCGTGCCGAAGGGGCTCGGCGAGGTGACGCTGACTGCGGACGGCAAGAAGCTCACCGCCGGCAAGAAGGGCAAGAATCAACTCACCGCCGACCTCGCCGACTTGAAGAAGGGCGCCAAGACCACCCTGGCGGTCAAGGGCAAGGTCGCCAAGGACGCCACCGCGGACCTCACCACGACCGTCGAGATCACCGCGGACGGCGCGGAGCGCGCCGTCCGCAACAGCGTCACCGCGAAGCTCGGCACCGCGTTGGAGGTGAAGGGAAGGATCCTCGGCAAGGTGGCCGCCAACGCCTCCGCCACGTACGAGTGGACCGTCACCAACACAACGAGCGTCGATGCCAAGGATGTTCAGCTCTCGGCGGACGGACCACCCGCGAATCTCAGCCTGTCGCTCATCGCTTCCGCACCGCCCGCCACCGAAGCGGAGGGCAAGGTGGTGTGGAAGCTGGGCACTGTGAAGGGCAAGGCGACCTCAAAAGCCATCGCCGTCTACAGCGTGGGCCTGCACGAGGGGGGCAAGAAACTCGGGCCCACCGGCGCCACGGCCAAGGCGGCCAACGCTGATGCCGCCTCCGTCAAGGACAAGCCGCAGGCCGACATCGCCGAGAGCCCCTCGCTGATCCTCAGGCCCGACCAGTATCCGGAGCCCGTGGTCATCGGGCAGCAGGCCGAGTTCTCCTGGACCCTGTGGAACACGGGATCCGACGCGACCGACGTCACTGTCGTCGTAGAGACACCCCCGGAACTGACCGGCGCCGTGGTGAAAACCTCGTCGGGCGACAAGGTCGAGGGAAACAAGGTGACCATCCGCAAGGTGGACGGTCGCGGCACGGCCTACCCGAGGGTCGCCATTCTCACCGGCACGCTCGACGCGCCCTTCCCCGGCGGGTACTCCGCCCGCGCCGAGGTGCAGTACCAGGGCAAGGCCGCGTCCTCGGTCTCCTGTACGCGCACGGCGGTGTCCGGAGGCAGCCTGACCGTGGCCGCCGCGAAGGACAATCCCTCCACCGTGGACGCGGGGGCACTGGCCACTCTGAGCTGGTCCGTCTCCCCGGGGGCCCGGGGGCCGCTCACGGACACCGCGCTGCGCATCGACGTACCCGACAAGGTCGAGGTCATCGGCCTCCAGGCGGACGGGAACGCGGTGCCGGTGCGCGACGGCAGAACGCAGGTGGCCCGTTTCGATTCGCAGCCCACGACTCCCGTCACCGTCTCCCTCACCTGGGGGCCCCTCGACGACGTACCTGCCGGACCGATCGTCTTCACTGCCGCACCCTCGTGGGACAGGGCACCCGAGAAAGTGCCGTCCGTACAGACGAAAGTGGGCATCACCCGCAAGACGGCCTTCGATCTGAAGCAGGCAATCGACCCTCAGCCGGCCGTCGCCGGGCGCGATGTCCAGCTGGTGTGGGACGCCACCAACAACGGGCCTTCGAGTTGTTCGAACCTGACGCTCTCGGTGCCCGTGCTCGACGGCTGCACCTTGCTGAGCGCCACCCTCAACGGACTGCCGACGGACTTCCACACCACCGACCGGGCCCCGAGGACCTGGGTGATCAACGCCGGTTCGCTCGGCGCCTGCCACTACTCCGAGGTGGAAGCGAAACTGGACGTCGCCCCCGACGCCGCCGCCGGCGCACGGCCGGTGAGCGCCACCCTCGCCGGGAAGAACCCCACCGCCGAGAAGAAGGCGTCCGGCACGCTCGGCATCACGCGCGAGGCCACGGTCGTCGCCACCCCGATCAGCGCGCCCACCAGCTGCACGGCGGGCGATCAAGTCACCTATGACTGGCGCCTGGAGAACGACGGTCCCTCCGCCGCCTCGACGGTCTTCACCGTGACCGTACGCGGCGAGAAGACCAAGGTCACCGTGAAGAATGCGGCGGGCGGCAAGATCGTCGCGAAACCCGCGGCCACCGAGATCACATGGACGTCGGAGAAGCCGCTGCCGCCCGGCGAGACCCACCCCTTCTTGTTCATCGCGCAGACCGACCGCACCGCCGGACAGATCACCATCACGACGGCGCTCACCGTGAACGACGAGCCGATCAAGCTGCCCGACGCCTTCCACACCGAGGTCAAGGCACCTCCCAAGGGGGCATGACCGGACAGGTGGGCTCACTTCTCGCCAACCGTCGCCGAGTGCGCCTCTCTCCCCGCATTCCGGGGAAAGATCCTTTCCATGTCCGACCCCCGTGCCGACGACCTGGCCTTAACCGCCCCTGCCGACCTTGAGCCGCCGCCCTACCGATGGCGCTGGGCAGCGCTGTGGGTGCTCCTCGCCGGGGAGACGATGGACATGCTCGACGCGCTGGTGGCCTCCATCGCGGCGCCGTCGATCCGTGCCGAGCTGGGCGGCGGGGCCAGCGTCACCCAGTGGCTGGGAGCCGCCTACGCGCTCGCCATGGCGGTCGGGCTGATCACGGGCGGGCGGCTCGGGGACGTCATGGGGCGCCGACGGGCGTTCCTGGCCGGTGCGTTGGGGTTCACCGGCGCCTCGCTGCTGTGCGCGGTGGCCATGTCGCCGGAGGTCCTGATCGGGGCGCGGGGGCTGCAGGGGCTGTTCGGGGCGGTGATGATCCCGCAGGGGCTCGGCCTCATCAAGGAGATGTTCCGCGGCCGGGAGCTCGGCAGGGCCATGGGGATGTACGGGCCGGCGATGGGGCTGTCCTATGTGGGCGGCCCGATTCTGGCCGGCTGGCTGGTGAGCGCCGATTTCTTCGGGGCCGGCTGGCGCATGGTCTTCCTCGTCAACCTGCCGCTCGGGCTGCTCGCGTTCCTCGGCGGGTGGCGGTTCCTGCCCGCGTCGGGCGGGGCGGCCGGAACCAGGCTGGATCTGGTGGGTGCCGCGCTGGCCTCGGCGGCCGCGCTGCCGGTCGTCTTCCCGCTGGTGCAGGGACGTGAACTGGGCTGGCCGGTATGGGCGTTTGTGTCGATGGCGGCCGGTGTGGCCCTGTTCGGGGTGTTCGGCTGGTACGAGGAGCGTATGTCACGCCGTGGCGGTGACCCGTTGGTGGTGCCGGGGCTGTTCCGCAAGAGGGCCTTCTCGGGCGGGTTGGTGACCGGTGCCGCGCTATTCGCCGCGGTGGCGGGTTTCTCGCTGGTGCTCAGCCTCTACTTCCAGTCGGGGCTGGGGGCTTCGCCGCTGAAGGCGGGACTGGGCGTCCTGCCCTGGTCCGCCGGTACCGTCATCGGCTTCGCGGTGGTGCAGGTGCTGGACTCCTCGGGGGCGCTGAGCAGGTTCGGGCGCCCGCTGGTGCAGACCGGCGTCGTGGTCATGGCGCTCGGCGTCGGCGCGTTCGTCTGCACGCTGTGGTGGGCCGGTACGCGGGTCACGGTGTGGCAGTGCGCTCCGGCGCTGGTGGTCGTCGGGCTGGGGATGGGGCTGGTGATGGGCCCGTTCTTCCAGACGGTGCTGGCCTCCGTGGAGCCGCACGAGACGGGTTCGGCCGCCGGGACGCTGACCGCGGTGCAGCAGTTCGGCAGCGCACTGGGCAGCGCGGTGCTGGGCACGGTCTTCTTCTCGGCGGCCGGCAACGGCGGTACCGGTGCCATGGAGATCGCTCTGGGCGCGGAGGCCGGGCTGCTCGCGGTCACGCTCCTGGCTTCCTTCCTGCTGCCCGCCCCACCGGGCCGCCGCACCACGGCCGGCCGGCTGTCCGGAAATGATGTTGGTGATTGACAGGCGGAAGGGAAACGTTCAGTCTCATCCAGCCTCATCAGCCGAACAACCCGCCATAGCCCGATCATTGGCGATAAATCCGCAAAGCACCGAACCGCGCATAACGGAGCACACCGCATGAACAGTCCCGAGGAACTCGTCCCGGTCCCGGCCGTCGAGCCGGGCACCGCCGGCCCGCCGTGCGGCTATGCCCGGCTTCGCGCCGAACAGCCGGTGGTCAAGGCCCAGTTACCCAACGGGGAGACGGGCTGGCTGATCAGCCGCTACGAGGACGCACGGGCCGCCTTCGCCGACCCCCGGCTCGTCCGCCCCCTGCTCTCCGCCTGGCCGCCCCGCGAGGACGCCGACGCCCCGCCGCCCTGCCTGCCGACGTTCCTGGAGATGACCGGCGAGCACCATGAGCGGGTACGGCGCACCGTACTGCCGTTCTTCGGCAGGCGCCGCCTGGAGTTCATGGAGCCCCGGATCCGGACCATGGCCGGTGAACTGATCGACGCCATGGTGGAGTCCGCCGACGGTGGTACGGCCGATCTGGTCGCCTCCTACGCCGAACCGCTGCCGCTGCGCGTACTGTGCGAGACGACCGGGCTGCCGCACGAGGACCGCGAGATCTACCTGCCGCACACCCTCACCCTGCTCAGCGCCGCCGGGCTGTCGATGGACGAGGTGCTGGCGGCCCTGTACGCGCTCCAGGACTACGCCGACGAGCTCATCTCCCGCAAGGAGAAGGAGGGCGAGGGCGAGGACTACATCCACCTCCTGCTGGCGGAGAGCCGCCGCCCGGGCAGCGAACTGATCCGGGACGACGTGGTGAGCTTCGTCGTCACCATGCTGATGGCCGGCTACAAGACCAACATCCAGCACACCGGCAACGCGCTGTTCACCCTGCTCACCCACCCCGGCCAGTTGCGCGAGCTGCGCGACGCGCCCCAGCGGATGGGCACCGCGGTGGAGGAACTGCTGCGCCACGTCCCGCTGATGAACGCCATCAACATCCTGGTCGCCCAGGAGGACTTCACCCTGCACGGGCAGCACATCCGTGCCGGGGACGCGGTCATCCCGGTGCCCGCCTCCGCCAACCGCGACCCCGCCGCGTTCACCGACCCGGACCGTCTGGACCTAACCCGCTCCCCCAACGCGCACATCGCCTTCGGGCACGGGCCGCACGCCTGCACGGGCGGGCACCTGACCAGGATGCAACTGTCCATAGCCATCGAGGTGTTGCTGGAGCGGCTGCCCGGCATCGAGCTCGCCGTGCCGGCGGAGTCGATCACCTGGGACGAGTCCACACCCCTGCGAGCCCCCGCCCGGCTGCCGGTGCGCTGGTGACGTACCCCATCGACCACCCACGACCGGACGAGAAAGGCACGACAGCGTGACGACCGCACCGCGCGAGGACCTGCCGCACTACCCCTTCAGCACCCAGGGCGACCGCCTCGCCCCCGAACTCGGCGATCTGCAGCGCCGCTGCCCCGTGGCCAGGGTCAGCACCAACTCCGGCGGCGAGGCCTGGCTGGTCACCGGCTACGAGCTGGCCCAGAATGTGCTGCGCGAGCGGAAGTTCGCCCGGTCCGTCCTGGGCGACCCCGACGCGCCCGGCCAGGACGCCCCGATCCTGGCGCCCGAACTGCTGGACGCCATGAACCACCTCCAGCAGGCCGGGCTGCGCGACGAAGTCCTCAAGGCACTCGGCCGCAACCAGCCCGAACTCCCCGCCGACTGGGTCGCCGGGATCACTCGTGAGGGCCTGGACGCCATGGTCCGGCAGGGCAGCCCGGGCGACCTCCAGCACCACTTCGCGGAATGGGTCGCCGCCCAGTGCATGTGCCGGTTGCTCGGCCTGCCCTTCGAGGACCACGAATGGCTCGCGGTACGGGCCGACCTCGACCTGACCATGGTGACCCCCACCAACGAGGAACTCGCCCGCAACTGGGAGGAGATCCGCGTCTACATGCACGAGTACATGGCCGCCCGCCACCCCGGCCGGCCACGCGGCCTCGTCGACCGCCTCGCCGACCTCAACGTACAAGGAAACGAACAAGGGAAGGGACTCACCGACGAGCAACTGTCGAACATCGTCTCCGTCCTGTTCGTCAGCGGTTACGAGGACTTCGCCGGCTTCCTGGGCGTCGCGGCACTCAACCTCCTCCAGCACCCGGAGGTGATGGAAGACCTGCGCACCCGGCCGGAAACCATGCCCCAGTGCGTGGAGGAACTGCTGCGCTGCAGCGTCGTCCTGGGCAACGCCATCCCCCGCTTCGTCACCGAGGACGCCAAGATCGGCACCGTGGCCGTACAGCCGGGCGACCTCGTCCTGCTCCAGCTGGACGCGACCAACCACGACCCCGCCGCCTTCACCGACCCCGGCGCCTTCGACCCCGCCCGCTCCCCCAACCCCCATCTGCGCTTCGGCTACGGCCGCCACCACTGCCCCGGCGCCCACCTGGTCCGCCGGCAGTCCGAGACCGCCTTCCGCGTCCTGCTCGACCAACTGCCGGGCATCCGCCTGGCGGTACCGGTGGAGGAGGTGCCCTGGCACCCGAACCGGATGGCGATCATGCCGGCCGGGCTGCCGGTCATCTGGTGACGGCCGACTGAACGGCAGAACGGCCGGGGCAAGCAGGGGCGGGAAGTCCCTGCTTGCCCCGGCCGTCGACGGCCGATGGGGGGATCAGCAGCCGCTGGTGTGGACCGGGCAGCCGGTGATCAGCGCCGCGGCGTGCTCCTGGCCACGGGCGTCCATGGACTCCTCGGGCAGTACCTGCAGCGCGTCGATGTCGTGCTCCATGACGTCAACCTCCTTGGGATCGATGACTGTTGCGAAGGGTCGCGGTCCGGATGGGGACCGCCTCCGGTGGCCGGCAGGACATTGCCGACGACCACCGAGGTCAGGGGGTGGCCGGATACCAGGGGCGGGCGCCGTGGTGCTCGGCGCGCAGGAGCAGGAAGAGGCTGCCGGCCAATCCGGTGGCGTACTCGGCGAGGACGGCCCTGCCGCTCTCGTCCGGTACCAGCAACCGGCCGTCCCGGAGGGTGGTCCGGACGGTGAGGTGTTCGATCAGCTGCTCCGCCCAGGTGCGGTACCGCTGGTCGCCGGTGAGTTCGGCCGCGTCGAGCAGGAACTCGGCATTGCCGACGAGCCCGTGACAGGCGGCGGGTGTGTCGCTGACCCGGCCGGCCAGCACCGCGCGGGCGGCCTGCTCCACCAGGCCGAGGAGGGTGTGGTCCGTACCCCCGGTGGCCCGCCGGAGCCGGACCAGGAAGCTGCCCACCCCGGACGAGCCACTGCACCAGTGCCGGGCCAGGTCGGGGTCGTCGGACAGGTGGCGGGCGCGGTCGACCGGCCAGAGCGCACCGGACGGTCCGGTCCGCGCGGCGGCGGCCATCGCGGCGCCGGCCTCCACCGCCGTGGCGCGGCAGCGCTCGTCCCCGGTCGCCTGCCAGGCGGCCAGCAGGAAGGTGGCGACCCCGGCCGTGCCGTGCGCGAAGCCGTAGTGCCAGGCGCCGACGAGCGTGGAGTCGAAGTCCTCGGGGACGGGCCAGAAGACGCCCTCCGGCGTCCGGCGGGCGGCGGCCAGCAGGCCCTCGGCGGCTTCGGCGGCGCGGGACAGGAAACGCGGATCGCCGGTGGTGCGCCAGAAGTGCAGCTGGGTCAGACCCGATCCGGCGGCGCCGTGGCAGATGTCGGGGTTGGGCCAGTGCAGCGGGAGGTCCAGGGCGAGGCCGGTGGCACGGGCGGCCAGCGCGGGATCGCCGAGCGCGTGGGCGGCGTCGAGCAGGGCCCAGGCGGTGCCGGAGCGGCCGTGGTAAAGGCCGGGGAGACGGCCGGGCAGTTCCTCGTGGCGGACGGCCGTCCAGTCGGCCGCCGCCCGCAAGCCCTCGCGCAGGCCGGGGAGGGCGTCGCCGAACGTGTGCAGGGCGCGGGCCAGGAGGGCGAGCGGACCGGCCGAGCCGTGCTGGACGGCGACCGGGTCAGCGGTGTCGCCGACGCCGCCGGAGGGCCAGAGCCGGTCGTCGTGGTCCGGGCGCATGGTGGCGAGCAGATGGACGAGACCGTCGCGCAGCAGCCGGGCCCGGGGCTCCGGCGCGGCGGGGGCGGCGACGGCAGGGGGCTGGGGGTGTGCCGCGTACGCGCGGGCCCGGGCCAACGTCCAGCGGTCCTCCGGGTCGTCGGCCATCAGACCGAGCACCAGCGGGGCGAAGCGCCGTACCGCAGGATGGTCACGGGCCAGCAGCCGGACCAGGTGCCCCACCCGCTCGGCGTTCGTCCGGGCCGCCACCGGCCTGTCCTCGGCGAACAGCGGGTCCGCACCACTCAGCGCGTGCAACACGGTGGCGCCCAGGGCGTACAGATCGGCGGTGGGCGGCAGGGCCGGTGCCACCCGCACTGCCGTGGGCAACTCGGGTGCCGCGTAGCCGGGGGTCGAGCAGAGCACCCAGCGCTCGCCCTGCCGGGCCGCCGTCTCCAGGTCGATCAGCCGCAGCCCGCCGTCCGGGGTGACCATGACGTTGTTGGGATTGAAGTCGTGCAGCGTGACGCCCTGTCGGTGGGCCGCCTCGACCAGGGCGAGCAGCCCGTCGACCAGCGCGTCGGCCATGGCGAGGTCGGGGCAGGCGCTGCCGGAGCGGACCAGCCGCTCGGCGACCGTACGGCGCAGCGTGGCGCCGGGCACCGACTCGACGGCCAGGAAGACGCTGCCCTGTTGTTCGAAGACCTCGGCCAGGCGCGGCACCACCGCACCGGTGTCCGCCGCCCGGCCGAACCGGCTCAGCAGGGCGGCCTCGTGGCGCAGTACGTCCCGGACGTCGAGGCCCTCGGCCCCGGCGCCGACGTGTGCCCGCGCCTGCTTGATGACGACAGGTTCGCCGGTGGTGGTGTCCTCGGCGCGGAACACGCCGCCCTTGTTGGAGTGCTGGATCGCCTCCCGGACCACGTAACGGTCGTTCAGGAGTACCGGTTTGGGGTCCGCACCGCTGCGCAGCGGTGCGACCGCCCGTTCCGGGAACGGTTCCCCGGCCCAGGCGGGCGGGGTGTACCAGGCGTTGCGCGGGTCCGCGACCCGGCGGCCCGAGGGGTCGGTGAGCCGGGTCGCGAGCACGCCGTCGTTGGTCAGTTCGGCGGCGGCGGAGAACACCCCGTAGCGGTAGTGGACCTGGCTGTCGGGGAGGTAGCGCCGGTCGGAGAGCACGGCGGGGCCGGGCAGGCCGAGGGTGGCACGGTGCAACTCTTCGGCGAGCAGCCGGAATTGCTCGTCGTCCGCCGGATAGACAGTGATGAACTTGCCGCCACCGCCCCGCGCGCAACGGCCAGAGACCAGCTCGGCCACCCGGCCGGGGGTGCCCGCGAACTTGAACCGGGCCCGGTGCGCGAGCAGCACCTCCGCCGCCCGGGCCAGGGTGAGTGCCGCCGACAGCGGGGTGGCCGAGATGTGCAGCTTCCAGCCCTGGGCACGCAGGGTCGCGCCGGGCGGGATGACGTGGCACCAGAACTCTCCCGGTTCGATACGCCAACCGTCGTGTCCGTCGCGGAGGACGGCCGCCCGGGCGATGTCGGTCAGCAGTGCCTCGTCGGCAGAGGGCCTGGTGGCGGCGCTCGGGGCGGATGTCACGATCGTTCGGCCTTCCGGTTGTTCACTGCCCGCAGGGCGGGTGCGAGCAGCTCCTGGCAGGGATCCTGCCGAGGCGGCCGGGTGTGATCAACCTGTTGCCCGTTGCCCGGCCGAACGGGCAACGGGCAACACTCGCGGTCAGCGGCAGGGCGCGAGCCGGGCGAGGCAGTGCCGGACGTCCTGTTCGCGCGCGTCCCCGAGCGATGCGTAGATCGCCCACGCCCGCAGCCAGGCCCGCCGTGCCTGTCGTGGCCGCCCCTGAAGGCTCAGGCAGGCGCCGAGCTGATGCAGGGCATGCGCGGTACCGGCGAACATGCCGGTCCGGCCGTGGAGTTCCAGCGCCCGTCGGTAGCACTCCTCGGCACGCTCGTGTTCGCCCAGCTCGCGGTACGCGGTCCCGGTGAGCGTCCAGGCCGACGCCTGGAGCCACAACGAGCCGTTCTCACGGTGCAGTTCGCACGCCCGGGTCAGGGCCGCGAGCGCCTCGCCGGGCCGGCCCTGGGCGAGGTGCGCCTCGCCGATCCCGGACAGCGCCGACGCCATCCCCCAGGTGTTGCCCGCGGCCGTCAACAGCTCCAGCGCCCGCTCCACCTGCCCGGCCGCCTCCGCCGTGCGTCCCTGACGGTGGCAGGACATGGCGTACCCGAGCAGCACGCCCCCTTCGCCCGCGTGATCCCCGGCGGCGGCGAACCGGTCGGCCGCCCGGCGGTAGTGCCCGTCCGCGGCCGCGTGCTCGCGCAGCCCGGCGCGCGCACTGGCCAGAACCACTTCGGCACATGCCTCGGCCAGCGGACCGCCGTCGGCGGAGGCGGCCTCGCGGGCGGTGAGCCCGGCGAGCAGCTGATCGTGGTGATGGAAGCGCAGGAAGAGGAAACTCCAGAGCGCGTAGGGAAGTTGCCAGGCCACCGCGCTGCCGGCGGCACGCGCGGCCCGGGCGCAGGCCAGCAGGTTCTCGCGCTCGTTCTCGAGCCACCGCAGAGCGTCCGCGGTGGAGGCGAAGCGACGTGGCTCGCAGCCCTCGGGCGGCGAACCGACCGGTATGCGGTGACGCCCCTGTCCCAGCAGTTGGTCGGCCGCGGCCTCGGCCGTGTGCAGGTACCAGGCGAGCACCCGCCCGGTGGAACTGCCGAGCGCTGCCGCGGACTCCTCGTCCCGGGCGCGCTCCAGCGCGTACTCCCGCAGCAGATCGTGCATGCGGTATCGCCCCGGCGCGACTTCCGCCACCAGATGCGCGGCGTGCAACTCGCCGAGCAGCCGCGAAGCGGCGTCGGGCGAGCCGCCCAGCAGCGCGGCCGCCGCGTCCGCCCCCGCCACGGCACCCGGGTGAAGCGCCAGCAGCCGGAAGGCTCTGGCCTGTTCGTCCGGAAGCGTCCGGTACGACCAGGAGAACACCGAACGCACTGCGGTGTCGGTCTCGCCCGGTAACGCCAGTACGTCCAGCCGCGAGCTCGTGCGCTCCAGTTCCTCGGCGAGCACGGCGGCGAAGGCGGGGCCCTGCCGGACCATCCGCTCGGCCGCGATCCGCAGCGCCAGCGGGAGATACGCGCAGTGTCGCGCGATCGCCGCCAGCACCGCATCGGTGCCCGCGGCGTCGTCGATCGCCCGCCGCAGGAGCAGCACGGCCTCACCGGCGGCCAACGGCTCCAGGCTCAGGCGAAACGCGCCGTGCCGCACACTCAGGCCCATCAACTGCCGCCTGCTGGTGACCAGTACGACACTGTCCCCCGCCCCGGGCAGCAGTGGCACCACCTGCGCGGCCGAGTCGGCGTCGTCGAGCACCACGATCACCCGGCGATCGGCGAGAGTGCCGCGCAGCAGCGCCGCCCGCTCGGCCGCGTCGACGGCCATGTCCTCCGGGGCCGCCCCCAGGGCACGCAGCAGCGCCGCGGCCACATCACCGGACGCCGCCGGGCCGTGCGCTCGCAGGTCGGCGAAGAGCACCCCGTCAGGACAGGACGGGCCCAGACGCCTGGCCAGCGCGACGGCGAAGGTCGTCTTGCCGACGCCGCCCATCCCGTCGACCGCGATCACGGCGGGGCGGCCGTGACACTGCGCGAGAAAAGCCTCGATGCGCGCTAACTCCCCGCATCTGCCCCATATCTCCCCCACGGCGGGAAGCTGATTGGGTACGGGATGCCTGCGCACCCTCGCCGCCGAAGCCACCGAAGTCGCCGGCTTCGTGGCCAGCCGGGCCAACTCGCCGTCCGTACCCATGACCTGGTCGCACAGCCGGACCAGTTCGAGGGACGGCGCGCGGGTGCCGTTCTCGACCCGGCTCAGATAACTCTTGCTGAAGTGAACGAGCTGCGAAAGCCGCGCCAAGGACCAGCCGCGCTCCATGCGCAGGGCCCGTATCCGCTCCCCGACCTGCACCCACGCCCCCGCCGTCAACACGCGCCGTTCGAGCGCACATCCTAGCCCGGGGCGATGCCGACGCCGTCGCACACCTCGGGGCAGCAGCACCGGGAGCTGGTGATCGGTGAGCCCTGCCCCAGGAGGCCATGCTGCAGCCGAAGGCCGCCTGGCCCTCTCACCCGGTGGCGAGGATCTGACCGGTGGGGCCGAGGGTGGTGAGCCGCTGGGTGAGCGCGGCGACGGTGCGGCCGTCTTCCCGCTTGCGGTACAAGGCGATTGCCGTGTCGAGGTGAGCGGTGGCTTCCTCGGTGCGCCCGTGGCTTTCGAGGAAGGTGGCGAACTGGGCCCGGGCGAGGCCGTGGAGGTGGTCGTCGCCGGCGTCGGCGCTCAGTTCGACGAGGCGGCGCCAGGTGGTCTCGGCCTCCGCGGTGCGGCCGAGCCGGTCCAGGACGTGGGCCTCGAAGCCCAGTGTGCCCAGGGCGATCTGGGTCAGCGGCCGGTCGGCCAGGAGCTGTCGAGCGTGACGGGCGCGGTGCAGCACGTCCTCGGGCGAGGCGACGGCCATGTCCGCCATGCACATGCGGTGCAGGACGAACGCCTCCAGGAAGGCGTCGGCGGAGGCGCGGGCCGCCTCGAGGGCCTCGGTGAAGGACTGCTGTCCGAGATCGCTGCGGCCCAGGTCGTGATGGATGCCGGCCAGCATGCCGATGGCGATGGTGCGGTGGCGATCGCCCGGCGGGTACAGCCGGAGCGCGCGCTCCAGGTGGGGCAAAGCCTCCTCGGGGCGGTCGAGCTGGCCGAGGACGATGCCCATCGTGGTGTGGGCCCGGGCGGACGTGGCCGGGTCCCGCAGCTGTTCGGCGGCGCGCAGGCCGAGGGTCGCGCACTCGAGCCATGCGCTGATGTCGGTGCACACGTAGTAGCCGGCGGTGTTGTGGGCCAGCCGCCAGGCACGCTCGTGGTCGCGCGACGCGGCGCAGATGTCGATGAGCCTGCGGATCACCGGCGCCTCGGGGCCCCACCAACGCAGCGCGTCCCGGGTGTCCTTGAGCCCGGGCAGGGCGCGGGGCACCTCGCCCACCGGCGGGAAGGGAGTGCGGTCGTCCCCGAAGACAACGGTGTTGGCCACGGCGGTCGCGGCCACGTAGAAGTCGGCGAGGCGCTGCGCGGCCCGTTCGCGATCGCGGGCGGTCAGCTCCTCTTCGAGCAACTGGCCGCAGTAGAGGCGGACCAGGTCGTGGGCCTGGTAGCGGCCGGGCCGGGATTCGGTGAGCAGGTGCAGTGCGGCCAGGTCCGCCAGGGCCCGCCGGCCGACGGCGAGCGAGTCGTCGAGGAGGGCGGCGGCGGCCAGGCCGTCGATCCCGGGACCGGGGTGGAGGGCGAGCAACGGCAGCAGCCGGGCCGCCCCGGACGGCAAGTGGCGTCGACTCAGGCCCAGTTCACGCCGGACGCTCCGGTCGCCGGACAGCCCCAGGGCGCCCAGGCGTGCCTGCTCGTCCTCCAACTCGTCGACGAGGTCGGCCACCGACCACTCCGGGTGCATGACCAGCCGGGCGAGGGCGATGCTCAGGGCAAGGGGCAGGAAGTCGCAGAGTTCGACCAGGCGGCGCGCCGCCTTGGGGTCCTCCAGTGTGCGCTCGTCGCCCAGTCGCAGGCGCAGGAGCTCGTGGGCGGCGGTGGCGGTGAAGGAGCCGACCGCCAGGTACGCCGCGTTCCCCGGCAGGATCAGTCCGTCCAGGGCGTGCCGACTGCACACCACGGTGTGCGCGTACCCTCCTTCCGCGAGGAAGGGAGCGATGTCGTCGGCGCACCGGGCGTTGTCGAGGACGACGAGCAGGCGGCGGTCGCGTATGCGGTCGCGGAAGAGCTCGGCGCGCGCCGCGGTGGCGGCCGGGATCTCGTCGTCCGGTACGCCCATGGCGCGCAGGAAGGCGTGCAGGATCCCGGCGGGGCCGGCAGGCCCCCGGGGATCGAATCCCTGGAGGTCGGCATAGAGCCTGCCGTCGGGGAACCGTTCGGCCGCCGTGTGCGCCCAGTGGACGACCAGCGAGGTCTTGCCGCTTCCGGCCGCCCCGGCGACGACGAGCACGCGCGGCACCCGCGCCCCGTCGTCGGCGCACGCCTCGTCGAGCCGCCGCCGTTCCTCGGGCCGGGCGACGAACCCCGCCGGCGGCTGCGGCAACAGCTGGGGGGCCAGGTACACGGACGAGGGCACGGCCGCCGCGGTGACGGCCGGCTCGGTGCCCGTCACCGGGGCGGCCAGGACGGGGTCGGCGCGCAGGATCCGCTCGTAGAGCGACCGGAGTTCGGGGCCGGGCGTGACCGCGAGTTCTTCGTCCAGATGCCGCTGGGTGTCCAGGTACGCGCCGAGCGCCTCTCCCTGACGGCCGGAGCGGTACAGGGCGAGCATCAGCAGCTCCGTCAGCCGCTCCCGCAGCGGGTGTTGTCTGACCAGACCGGCGAGGACGGGGACCGCCTCCGTGTGACGCCCGAGCTCCAGCCTGGCCTCCGCCAGTTGCTGCTCGGCGCCCAGCAGCAGCTCGGCCAGCCGGTCGCGCTCCCGTTCGGCGAACGGCCCCGGCACTCCGGCCAGCGGGGTTCCCCGCGACAGGCCGAGCGCCCGGGCGAGGAGCTCACCGGCCCGCCGGTGGTCCCCCGCCGACCGGGCGCGGCCGGCCTCGGCGAGCACGTTCTCCAGGACGCCGGCGTCGACGGCGTCGGTCCCCGCCTCCAGGGCGTAACCCCCGCCGGCCGAGACCAGCGGGCCGGAGCCGCTCGCCGTCCGCAGACTGTTGCGCAGCCGGGAGACGTACGAGCGCAGCGTGCCCACCGCCGAGGCGGGCAGTTCCTCTCCCCACACCGCGTACAGCAGCTCGTCGCGCCCGACCGGGCGGCCGTGGTGGAGCAGCAGCGTGGCGAGCACCGCCTGCTGCTGGGGACTGCCGAGGCCGAGCGCGTTCTCCCCGCGCCAGGCGCGCACCGGGCCGAGCACCGCGAACCTCAAGGCGGTGCCGTCTGCCTCCGCCATCACGTACGTACCCCTCGGCATCCACACACAACAAGACAAAATGCTGACGCAAGTTACCCGACGTTACGCGCCCCGCCAAACCGGGCCCTGTGCGCTTGCACGCTCGCGTCAATGATTCGCCAACCTTTCGCCAACCTTTTGGCAACCGCTCCTCGGCACGATGGCGAAGATCCCCACCCGGGGACCGTCAGGTCGAGCGGTGGCCTCGGCACCGACCGGAAGCCACCGCCCGCACAAGGAGCACCATGAAGCTTTACCCCCGTACATCCCTGTCGCCGTCCCGGGGCGCCCGCACAGTCTTCCAGCGCGTGGGCGCCCTGATCGTGGCCTTCGCCATTTCCCTCGGCCTGGTCGGCCTGGCGGGGACCACGGCCCAGGCCGACCCCAGCAGCAACTGGACCAAGATCGACTGGGACATCACGGGTCTGGAGAACGGAGGCGGCAACGCCGCCTCCCACTACTACGACATGGTGAACGCGCTGCACCGCACCGCCGGGCACCACTACGTCAATTCCGTGGACGAGACGACCGGGGACGGCGCCCGCCTGATCGAGATCCGCGTCAATGACAACGGTCAGCAGGTCATGTCGCTGTACCTGTGGGCGGACAACCTGTACTTCGCGGGCTACTGGGTGCCCAACGGCGGGCACTACGCCTTCAGCGGCGTGTGGCCGCAGGAGATGACGCGCATTCTGGGCGTCGGCGTGAACCTCCTGCCCTGGGACGGCAACTACGCCACCATGCCCGGCGGCGGCGCGACCGACCGCGCCGGATACTCGTTCAGCGGCCAGGGCGCACGCGAAGCTCTGCGCCGACTTCAGAACACCACGTCCTACCTCAACAACGGCGGCAACCGCGGCCAGTTGAGCATCGGCCTCATCCAGACCATCGCGATGACCTCCGAGGCCGCCCGGTTCGGCCGCATCTACGACACCGTCTACAACGCCATCAACGCCCGGGGAACGGCTCAGATGGGCGCGGACAACGTCGAGCTGGAGAACAACTGGGACCGCGTCTCCCGGTGGATCTACCAGCAGATGAACAACCTCGGCGGCGGCGTGCTCCAGGTGGCCGGACGACAGTTCACCACCATGTCCGGCTTCATCGCGTTCGCCCGCTACGTCATGATGCACAACCACCAGAAGGTCTGACGCGGACCAGGTACACGCATCGGGACCCGGTGGGTGGTCTCCGGCCTCGCGGCGGGAGACCACCCACCGGCCGTTTTTGCTGCCATCCCCTGCCGTCAACCTTTCGTCAACGTTTCGCCATTCCCCGTCCGGGAGTCTGCTCGCGGCCGACGAGCTCCCTTCGTCGGCCTGCACGGAGAGCAAGGAGGTGTCCCGTGGCACGGGACAGAGTTCGCATATCACGGCACCGTGCGGTGTCGACCGCCGTGGCGGCCGCGGCGCTGGCCGGCGGGCTGGGCCTCGGCCTGGCCCAGCCCGACGCGACGGCGGCCACGGCCCGCACGAGCGGTCCGGTGTCCGGCGGCGCGTGGCTGGCCCTGAAGGACGGTCACCTGGCCTACGGGCAGGACGCGCAGGGCAACCGGATCCCCGACTACTCCTACGCCGGGTACGAGGGCGGCGGCACGTCGTTGCCGAAGGCGCCCGTCAAGGAGACCGTCCCCGCTCCCGGCAAGGGAGACGCGACCGCGGCCGTCCAGGCGGCGATCGACAAGGTGGCCGCGCTGCCACAGGGCTCCGACGGGATCCGGGGCGCGGTCCAGCTCGCGCCGGGGCAGTACCACATCGCCGGGCAGCTGCACATCGGCGCGAGCGGTGTCGTCCTGCGCGGCTCGGGCACCGGCTCCACCACGCTCGTCGCCGACCAGCCGTCGGTGCGGACGCTGGTGACCATCGGGGACAAGTCCCGGTACACCCCCGTCGGCGCCACGCAGCAGGTGACCGACGACTACGTACCCGTCGGCGGCACGACGCTCACGCTGGGCAGCACCGCCGGGCTGAACGCCGGCGACGAGGTCGTCGTCGAGCGCCCGACCACGCAGGCGTGGATCGACGCGATCGGCATGACCGACGCGTGGACACCCAACTGGAGCCTGCGCTCGGAGCGCAAGGTCACCGCCGTCCACGGCAACAAGGTCACCCTCGACATCCCGCTGACGACGGCGCTGGAGAAGCAGTACACCCAGGCGACGGTCTACAAGTACACCTTCCCCCGCATCGACCACACCGGCATCGAGAACCTGAGCCTGGACGGCCAGGCCATGAACGGTGACCCGAACTACGCCAAGTCCTTCTACAACGCGGCTCCTTGGGAGTTCAACGCCGTCCAGGACTCCTGGATCAGCAACGTCACCTGGCGTCACTTCGGCGGCAGCGGCCAGACCTTCCTCGGCCCGCAGAGCCGCCGCATCTCCGTCCTGCACACCCAGGCACTGGACTTCAACACCACTGACTCCTCGGCCCGTTCGGAGGCCTACCTCCTCCAGGGCCAGCAGAACCTGGTCCAGGACTGCGCCGTCACCGCACCCATGATCCACGCCTTCTCCACCTACGGCCGCCAGTCCGGCCCCAACGTCTTCTCCCGCTGCAAGGCGACCCTGGTGGACAAGACCTACGACGCGGGCGGCCACGAGCGCTGGGGCAGCGGCACCCTCTACGACGACGTCCAGATCGACGGCTCGCTGCTGCTCGTCAACAACGGCAGCCGAGGCAGCGGCCACGGCTGGTCCGACGCCAACAGCACGGCCTACAACTGCACCACCCAGCAGTACATGGCCCAGGAGCCCCCGACCGCCCACAACTGGGCCATCGGCTGCACCGGCACGCTGATGAACGGCAGCGACGGCCAGATCGAGTCCAACGGCAAGCACGCCCTGCCCGACAGTCTCTACGACCAGCAGCTCCTCGACCGCCAGGCGGCGGCGCGGAGCCCCCGGCGCTGACACCTTTCGCAGCACACAGCACAGCTGCCGCAGGGCAACCGCCCTGCGGCAGCTGTGCGAACTCCGTTGATAACTTCAAATGCATACTTCCGATGCCTAGCATGACGCGCATGCATCCGTTCGCAACGGAGGACAGCAATGCCCAGCCACATATCAACTTTCAGCCCCGTCAAGTGGGTTGCGGCCACCCTGAGCGACGGCGGGCAGGTGCCGGGAGTCTGGACGAAAGATCTGCTCAACTCCGCCCAGGGCGACTCGTTCTCGCTCCTGCGGCTCGCGGCGGGCGGCGAGTTCACCCGCGCAGGGCACAGCGATGAACGGGTCCTCGTCCTGGACGGACGGCTCTCCATCGCGCCCGGCGCCACCGGACCCGCCGCGGAGTACCGGACCGGGGCCTACGCCGCGCTGCCCGGGTGCGGGCACGCAGTCGTGTCCAGCACCGACGGCGCCCTGGCCCTCGTACTGGCCGGGAAGCGGCTGGGGAATCCGGCCGACGACGTGTTCAGCCCGGAAGGGTGGCTGGAGTCGAGTCCGGGCCAGTGGTTCCGGCTCCTCCTCGACGTCGCTTTCGACGAGAACTTCGACGAACGGGTCGTAGGGCTGTCCCGGTTCGAGCCGGGCTCCTTCTCTCCCCGCCACCCGCACCGCACGGCGCACCGCTTTCTGTTCCTCGACGGTGAGGCCGACGACGAGCTGGTGTTCCCCGACGGGACCCGGCACACGGCGCACCGGGCGAAGGGCGACTTCGTCGACTACCCGTACCCCATCGAGCACCAGACCTTCAGCAGGACCGGCTGCACGGTCCTCTTCCTGCACGAGCCGGTCCCGGCGACGGAAGGGTGATGCGGGTATGGCGGCTCCCGGTCATGCCGTGCCGGCGAGTGTGAGGATGCGGTGGGCGAGGTCGTCGATGCTGTCGGCGTTGATGACCTCCATGGTGGGGATCTCATAGGCCAGTTCGCTTTGCAGGCTGACGACCAGTTCGGTGGCCATGAGGGAGTCCAGGCCCAGCGCGTCCATGCCCCGCGTGCGGTCGATGCGCTCGGGGGCGCACTGGGTGATACGGGCGACGAGGGTGACGAGCAGGTCGGCGAGCTCGTCCTTGCCGATGACCGGGCTGCCGCCGGCCGGCAGGCGGCGGGCTTCGGTGGTCGGGGCGCCGCCGGGTGGCTGGGCCGGCAGGAGTCCGGTGAACCGCGGTGTGTGCAGGATCGGCAGGATCGTGGCCATACGGCTGAAGTCGATGCGTGCCACCTGCAGGACGCCGGGGCCGGCTCCCGGGCCGGTCATGAGGTCGTCGAGAGCGGTGAGGATCCGGGCGGTGCTCATGGGGGCGAGCCCCATGCGTTCCAGTACCTGGATGACTTCGTCCAGGGCTGCCATCCCGACCTCGCCGGAGAGTCCCCAGCCGATGGCCAGGCCGGGGAGGCCGGCCGCCCGGCGTGTGCGGACGATTCCTTCCATGGCCAGGTTGGCGGCGGCATAGGCGGCCTGGGCGCGGAGGCCGACCATGGCGGAGGCGGACGAGTGGACGACGAAGAAGTCCAGGTGTGCGTCGCGGGTCAGGCGGTCCAGGATCCTGGTGCCGGTCAGCTTCGGCGCGAGTACCGCTCGGGCGGTCTCGTCGCTCAGTTCGGTCAGCAGTGCGTCGCCCACGGCCATGGCCGAGTGGATGACGCCGCGCAGGGGCCGCCCGGTGGCGGCGACGCCCTCGAGCACGGCGGCCATGGCGGCCGGGTCGGCCACGTCGGCGGCGTGGGCCGTCGCGGTGGCGCCCTTGTGGGCCAGGTCGGTCAGCAGGTCGTCCGCGCCCGGTGTGGCGGGGCCGCGGCGGGAGACGAGGGCGAGGTGGCGGGCTCCCCGGTCGGCGAGGAGGCCCGCGGCGGCGGCTCCGAGGCCGGTCAGGCCCCCGGTGACCAGGTAGGTGGCGTCCGGGTCGCACACGAGACGCCCGGGGGGTTCGGTGAGGTGGGGCCGGGGGGTGAGGCTGATGACCACCTTGCCGATGTGATGGGAGCGGCGCAGCAGCGCGAACGCGTCCATGACGGTGTCGGCCGGGTGGAGGTGGTACGGCAGCGGGCGGTACGTCCCCTGCTGGACGCGGCGGGTGAGCTCGGCGAAGTGCCGCGCGGACAGCTCTGTCTGGCAATTGAGCATCTGGAGAGCGTCGACGGCGTGGAAGGACAGGTTGTTGCGGAAGGCCCGCAAGGCCAGTCGGCCGCCCGTGTGGATGTCGCGCTTGCCGAGTTCGATGCAGCGGCCGCCGGGCCGCAGGATGTCGAGGTTGCGGGTGATGGCCTCGCCCGCAAGGGAGTTGAGGACGACATCGACGCCCTTGCCCCCGGTCAGTTCGAGCACCTGGTCGGCGAAGCCGAGGGTGCGGGAGTCCAGGACATGGTCGGCGCCCAGCAGAGCCAGCAGCGCGCGCTTGGCAGGACTGCCGGCGGTGGCGATGATCCGGGCGCCGACGTGCCGGGCGTACTGCAGGGCGGCGAGGCCCACCCCGCCGGCCGCGCCGTGCACCAGGAGCGTCTCCCCTTCTCCAAGGCGGGCCAGGTGCTCCAAGGAGTGGTGCACCGTGAAGAAGGCGACCGGAAGGGTCGCCGCTTCGGCGAACGACAGGTGGTCCGGGATACGTCCGGTGCATGCGGCGGGGACGACGACGTGCGAGGCCAGGGCGCCGGGTGCACAGGCGAAGACCCGCTCCCCCGCCCTCAGTTCCGTGCCCGGGCCGGCGGCAGTGACGATGCCCGCGCACTCCAGTCCCAGACTGTGTTCGCCGGGGGCGGGGACTTCGGCGCCCGGTGGCAGGGAGTCGGTGGCCAGCAGGACGTCACGGTAGTTGAGCCCGGCCGCCCGTACCTCGATGGTCACTTCGCCCGGGCCCGGGGCGGGTGGGGCAGGGGCGGGCACCCAGTCCAGGCCGAATCCGAGCCCTGGGCGGCGCAGCCGCAGCCGATGGCAGCGCCCGTCGGCTGCGACGGTGGCGGCGGGCAGGTCGCGTACCCGGGGGACGAAGCGGCCGGCAGGGGTGAGGACGATCTCGTCCTCCGCTGTCGGTGCCAGCAGTTCGCGGACCAGCCGGGTGGCGTCGGTCTCGGGCGACGGTCCTCGTTCGAAGGCCAGCCGTCGGGTGGTGGGCCGGGGCTGTTCGTTGGCGAGGCAGCGGGCCACGGCCCAGGGCACGCAGTCCTCCGGGGCCGGGCGGGCCCCCGCCTCGGGCACGGCTCCCGACAGGCGGGTGACCAGCCACAAGGAGGGGTCGACCGTGCCGGGAAGCCGTGCGCAGGCCTGAGCGATGGCGCGCAGGACGGCGGTGCGGGTGACGGCCTGCTCCAGGACGGTCCGGTCACGGTGCGGGTCGGTCGGGCCGTCGTCGTTCAACTCCGCGCTCTCGCCTGCCAGGAGGAGGACCACGGCGGGCTGGGACCGGTCGGGCCGGAGCCAGGCGCCCCACTGATCGGGATCGGTGACGGCCCGGACGACGGTCACAGGGGCGTCGCCCGCCGAGCCGAGGGCCTTGGCGAGGGCGTGGGCGAGCGGGTCGTCCGGGTGCTCGGCGGCGGCGATCCAACTGGTGGCCGGGGCAAGGGCTGTTCCCGTGGGGGCTGCTCCCTGGGCCGTCCGTCCGGGGGCACGTCGTGCGACGAGGACGGAGTGGTCGGCTTCGGCGCCGTCCGCGTTCAGCTGAGCTGTCTCGTCGAACCCCTGGGCGGCGAGCAGCTCATGCCACTGCCCGGCCGTCAAGAGCGGGGAACGGGAGCGAAGTTCGGCGTCGTCAACCTTCCAGAAGCTCTTCAGCTGGCCGAAACAGGGCAGGAGACGGTCGAGGTTGTGCGTCTCGGCGGCCAGCAGGTGGCCGCCTTCGCCGAGCAGATCGGCGAGGCGGGTGAGGCTTTCGCGCAGCCGGGTGGTGGCGTGCAGGACGTTGTCGGCCACGACGAGGTCGTACGCGCCCGGGGCGAACCCCTGGGTTTCGGGGTCCTGGTCCAGGTCGAGTGGGCGGTAGACGATGTGGTCGTGTCCGGCGAAACGGGCGCGGGCGCGGGGGAAGAACGTCGCGGAGATGTCGGTGAAGGTGTAGTGCGTACGCTCGGGCGGCAGAACGCCGAGCAGCGCCGCGGTCAAGGCCCCGGTGCCGGCGCCGACTTCCAGGACGCGCAGGGGCCGGCCCTCGGGCCAGTACCGGACGAGCTCGCGGACGAGGGCGGTCATCCGGGCTTTGTCACGGCGGGGCACGACGCCGGTGGAGTAGTAGTTCTCCACCCAGTGCCGGTCGCTCTCCCCGAAGAGCATGGCGACGGCGTCCTGACGGCCCACGAGCACCTCGGGCAGCAGAGCGCCGCAATGCGCGTGCAGCACCGCTTCCGTGGCGCACTCCGGGACCGCGCGCAGCAGCTCGGCCAGAACGCCTTGGGGATCGGGGCGGGCAGCCGGCATCCAGCCCCCGTCACCTTCGCCTTCGCCTTCGCGGTGCAACAGCCCCGCACGTTCGGCCTGATCGAGTGCGGCGTGCAGCAGGCGCCGGTAGACGGGGAGCGCACCGGCGCCGATGAGGCTGTCGGGCGTGTAGGCGGCGGCTTCGGGATCCAGAGTGCGGAGCGCCCGGAGGGTGAAGTGCGCGCTCAACTGGTCGATCAGACGGGTGCCTTGGGCGTAGCGCTGTCCGCCCCAGTCCGCTTCCCTGGTGCGCTCGGCCGCACAGGCCAGTTCACGCAGAGCGGGCAGAGGCGGGGCGGGCGCGACGGGGTCGAGCTCGCGCGGTGCTGCGCGCAGGACCGTGGCCAGGCGTCTCGGCGTGGTGTCGGCGGTCTCGAAGCGGCGCAGCCTGCAGCCTTCGGCCTCGGCGGTGACACGGCCCTGATCGTCCAGGAGGCGGATGTCCCAGGACACCTCACGGGGCGTGGCCTCGCGGCGGCGTACGTGGACCCAGCCCTCCGCGGGAGCCTCGTCCCATACCCGCAGGGCCGTGATGGCGGAGGGCAGATAGGGGGCGTCAGGTGTGCGTCCGCCCTGGGCGAGGAGGGGAGCACCCGCCTGGAGGGCCGCGTCGAGGAGGGCGGGGTGGAGCACGTACTGCGCGGGCGTGGCCGGCTCCGGGACACCGGGGAGTGCGTACCGGGCCAGGACCTCACCGTCACCGACCTGCAAGCCGGTGAGGACGGTGAAGGCAGGTCCGTAGGAGATGCCCACGGCGGCGGCGCCGGCATGGGCATCGGCTGCGGAGACGGTCTCCGGCAGACGGGCGCGCAGCGCCCGGATGTCGTCCCGCGCGGGCTGTTGGCGCAGCAGACGGCGTACGACGCCTCGGGCATGCGGGCGCCAGGGCCCGGTGCCGTCGCGGCTGGCGATGCGGACGGTGCCGTCGGCCGCGTCGAGCGAGGTCTGCAGGTGGACGTCCATGGCGGGGTCGTCGAAGGGCAGGGTCAGGGCTCGCTCGACGGCCAGGTCCTCGAGCTGGACGGCTCCTTGGAGGTGGAGGCGGCCGGCGCCCAGGGCCGTCTCGGCGAAGGCGGCGGCGGGCACGACGACCGCACCGGTGACGACGTGGTCGGCGAGCCACCGGTGGCGGGTGGGATCGATGCGCAGGTGCCACAGGGGTTCGGCGTGGGCGGCTCGCTCGCCGAGGAGCGGATGGTGATGCTGCCCGTCGCCGCAGCCCTGCCCGAACCATCGCGGGGAGCCGTGCCAGTGGCGTTCCCGCTGCCAGGGGTAGGCGGGCAGGTCCTGGACCCGGCCCGGCACGGGGAAGAACGCGTCGGCATCGGTGCGGGCGCCGGCGGCGAGCAGGGCGGCGACGGTCCGCTCCAGGGCATCGGCTCCGTCCCGGTCCCGTGACAGGGTGGGCAGTACGGTGGTGGGCCCGGCGTCGTCCACGGCGAGGATGCGGCGCAGGTAGAGGGAGAGAACGGGGTGCGGGCCGATCTCCACGAAGGCGTCACAGCCCGTGGCCGCCAACGCCTGGACAGCGGCCTGCAGTTGCACGGGGCGTCGGACGTTGTGCCACCAGTACTCGCCCGTCAGCGATTGTCCCGGCTGGAGGTTGCCGGTGACGGTCGAGGCGAACGGAAGCGTCCCGGCCCCCGGTTGCAGCGCGGCCAGAGCGGCGCGCAGGTCCGCCTCGACAGGGTCCATGTGCGAGGTGTGAAAGGCGTGGTCCAGGTCGAGCATCCGGAAGAAGACGCCCTGCCCGGCCAGCCTTCCGGCCAGTTCGTCGAGAGCGGTCTCGTCACCGGCGACCGTCACATCACGGGGACTGTTGACTGCTGCCAGCTCCAACAGCCCCTTGAAGAGGTCCAGTTCCTCCAACGCCCTGTCGACAGGAAGGCCCACGGCGGCCATCCGTCCGGAACCGGCGGTACGGCCCTGGACCCGGCTGCGGTGGGTGATGACCTCGGCGGCGGAGACGAGGTCGAGCGCGCCACAGGCGTGGGCGGCGGCGACCTCTCCGACGCTGTGTCCGGCCACACCGGCCGGGCGCACTCCGTACGCCGCCAATGCGGTGGTCAGCGCCACTTGCACGGTGAACAACAACGGCTGGGCGACCTCCGTCCGCGCCTGCCGGGCCGCGTCGGTGCCGTGGGCCAGCTCCTCCCGTACGGACCAGCCGAGCAGGGGTGACAGGACCGCGTCGACCTCGTCGACGGCGTCCCGGAAGGCCGTAGCGGCTTCATGCCCGGATGATGCGGTGAGCAACCGGCGCCCCATTCCCGTCCATTGAGCGCCATTGCCGCTGTAGACGAAGGCGGTCGCACCGCTCTTGAGTACGGGAGCGGGCAAGGCATCGCCGCCGGCGCGCAGGCGGACGGAAGCAGTACGGGCGTCGGCAGCCAGGACGACGGAGCGATAGGGGTGTCTGCCGCGCCGCGCGAGGGTGGTGTGGGCGATGTCGTAGAACGTGCCGGTGTCCGCACCGGTGGTGTCGAGGTGGTCGGCGAGTTCGGTGGCCGCGGCGGCGAGAGCCTCGGGTGTGCGCGCGGAGACCAGCACGGGACGCAGGCCCTCGGGCGGGTCCTGCCGTCGGGCAGGGGCGGGGGCCGGCGCGAGAACCGCATGGGCGTTGGAGCCGCCGAAGCCGAAGGAGTTGACGCCCACCAGCCCACCGCAGGCCGTTGCCAGCGGAGTGGCAGCGGTCACCGGGGCCAGGCCCAGGCGAGGGAAGTCGATGGCGGGGTTGACCGGCAGACCGTGCAAGGACGGCGGGATGACACGATGACGCAGGACGAGGACCGCCTTGAGCAGCCCGGCCAGCCCCGATGCGGACTCCAGGTGCCCGAGGTTGGTCTTGACCGACCCGATGGGCAGCGGCAGTTGAGCGGAACACCTGTGGGCAAGAGCCGTCGAGATGGCCTCGCATTCCAGGGGGTCGCCCACGGGGGTCCCCGTGCCGTGCGCCTCCATGTACACCAGCCCGCGGGCGTCCGGTCCCGACGGTCCGTACACCTGGCGCAGCAGGGCGGCCTGCGCCTGGGCGCTGGGCTGGGCCAGGCCGGGGGTGCGTCCGTCGCTGTTGGTCCCGGTGGCCACGATCACGGCGTGGATGCGGTCGTTGTCGGCGAGGGCCCGGCCGAGCGGCTTGAGGACGAGGAGTACGCCTCCCTCGGCCCGTACGAACCCGTCGGCGGCCGCGGAGAAGGCGCGGCAGCGGCCGGTGGGCGAGAGCATCGACGCCTTGGCGAAGCCGACGAACTCATGAGGCCCGATGAGGATGTTGACTCCGGCGGCCAGCGCCAGCTCCCCGCCGGAGCCGAGGAACGCGCACGCCTGGTGGAGGGCGACCAGGCTCGACGAACAGGCGGTGTCCACGGCCAGGCTGGGGCCGCGCAGGTCGAAGGCGTGGGAGAGGCGCCCCGCGGTGTTGCCGCTCGCGAGCCCGGTCATGGTGTGCCGGTCGACGGTCTCCAGCCGGCTGAGCTGGAGGGTGCCGTAGGCGTGGTTGGACACCCCGACGAAGACGCCGGTGCCGGAACCGGCCAGGCGGGCCGGGTCGATGCCGGCGTCGTCCACTCCCTCGGCGGCCAGCTCCAGCAGGATCCGCTGCTGCGGGTCCATGCGGTCGGCCTCGCGCGGGGAGAGGGAGAAGTACTCCGCGTCGAAGCCCGCGATGTCGTCGAGCACGCCGGCCGCCACCGTGTAGCTGCGCCCGGGCCGCCGCGGATCGGTGTCGGTGAACTCCTGCGCGTCGAACCGTTCGGCAGGCATCCGCGTGACCAGATCCCGCCCTTCGAGGAGCGCGGACCACAGCGCGCCCAGGCTGTTCAGGCCACCTGGGAGGCGAAGAGCGATCCCGACAACCGCCACGTCAGCGCGGCTGTCCGCTGGTGATTCCATTTCCGCCCCCACGACACCAGCCCCCTCAACCGACTTGTCGGAACCTGCCCATGCCGTGAAGGACGGAAAGGACGGGATCCGGTCATTCCCATGAAGGAGCGATGCAGCCTGGCATGGCGCCCGATGATGGACAGGTGAGAGCACTGGGTGACGGGCTGCTGTGGGACCTGACACCCGGACAGGGATGGGGCAGCCCGGATGCCGCGGTGCTGCTCCTCCCCGGAGTGGGGGGCAGCGCCGCGGACTTCGCGCACTGGCCCCGCCATCTCACCCCCGGATTCCGGATCCTGTCCGCTCGCTATCCGGGACGGCAGACCGGCGAAGCGCCTACCGACCCGACAACCGGCCTTGCCGGACTCGCCGTCCAGCTTGCCGACCGCCTGATGCACCACGTCACGGAACCCCTGCTGATCTTCGGACACAGCATGGGAGCTGCCCTGGGCTACGAGACCGCATGGCACCTTGCCCGTCACCGCCAGCCGGCTCTCGCCCTCCATGCCTGCGCCGCCTTCTCGCCACCCGAATACGCGAGCTTCGACCTGAACAGCCGGGCCATGGACGACGACGCCCTGACCACACTCGCCACCGCGCTGGCCATCCCCCTGCCCCGGGGAGAACTCACACAGCGGCACCGGGAGACGCTACGGGCACTGCGTACCGACCTCGCCCTGATCGATGCCTACGACTACGGACCGCACCTCAGACCGCTGGAGTACCCGATCACCGTATGGAGTGCCCGCGACGACACCGTCATCCCGGCCGCCTCGGCCCGGCGATGGCAGCCGATGACCCGCCACCCCCTCGCGCACCACACCCTCCCCACGGCTCACCACTGCCTCAACACCCTGCAGGCCATCGAACCGATCACCGGCGCCCTGCGGCGCGAGATCCCGTGACGACGAAGCGCCCTGACGACGGGCCCCGGCACCAATCTTTCGCCAACATTTCGACAACACCGGAAGGTGAAGGTGGTCCTGCGCACTTCAGCGCACCGATCGCCCGGTGGACCACACGCCACACCGGGCACGTAGGAGGAGCACCATGAAACTCACCGCCACAAAGCGGCAGACCGTACGCACGCTCGCGGTCCTCGGCGCCACCGCCGCGGCGGTCAGCCTCATCGGCGTCGGCCCGGCCAACGCCGTGACCCCCCACCAGCTCAAGCTGTGCAACAAGTCCGGCCCGGGCCGATTCGGCCCCATCGCGGTCTCGGTGGAACTCATCGACCGGAAGGCCTGGGTCCCCAATGTCCAGTCCGGGTACTGCACCACCTTCAACCTGACCGGCAATGGCGGCGAGCGCGCGGCGATCTGGGTCAAGCCCGAGTGGACGTGCGGCCCCGGCGCCTGGCCTGCCGAGACGTGCTTCCCGTACACCCCCTACAACGGAACGACCAACGGCAAAATGATCGGCATCCTGGACAGCAAGGGCACGGACATCACCCTCACCGGCCCTTACACCTACACCCAGCAGTAGCCCCGGCCCGGAACGGCGTCACCGCCACGCCGCCCACCCCTTCACCGCGAACCGGTCGCCGGCGCGCCGCACTTCGGCCGCGCCCGGTCCGGGGAAGTGCGCGGGGAACAGCAGGGCGCCCTGGTCCGCGGCCTCCCCCAGGACCCGGCGCCGGCTGTCCCGTGCGCGGGGCTCGTCCTCGTCGAAACCGGGGCAGTCGTCCGGCTCCGCGATCTGCAGCGGGCTGTGCACCAGATCCCCGGCGAACACCGCTCGTTCCGTGCCGGACCGCAGCCATACGACGGAGGAGCCGGGCGTGTGGCCGGGGCGGGCTCGATACGGAGCCGGGCGTCGATGTCGTAGTGGTCACCCTCCCACAGCACGGTCTGTCCGGCCCGGTGCACGGGAACGACGCTGTCCTCGAAGACATTGGCCATGCCGGGACCGGAGCGGGTCCGGTGTCCGTTGGCCGGGTTCCAGTAGTCGAAATCGGCGCGCGGGATCACGTACCGAGCGTTGGGGAAGGTCGGCCGCCACTCCCCCTCCTCCGTCAGGTGAGTGTTCCAGCCGACGTGGTCGCCATGGATATGAGTGCAGATCACGGTGTCCACGTCCGGCGGGCGGACACCGGCCGCGGCCAGTTCCTCGAGGTAGTGGGTCCTCAGGTGGTGGAAGGCCGGCATGGCCGGGCGCTCCCGGTCGTTGCCGATACCGGTGTCGATCAGGATCGTCCGTCCCGCGCTGCGGATCAGCCAGGTCTGGATCATGACGCGGACCTCGTCGGCGGCCAGGTCCAGGAAGGTAGGGGCGAGCCAGTTCTCGTTCGCCTGCCAGTGCTCGACGGGCACGTCGGGGAAGACGTAGCCGCGGGCGCGGCCTCTGGCGGGCAGCTCCACCACGCGGGTGATCTCCACGTTCCCGAGCACGAGGGTGTCCATACTCCCCAGCCTGCACGCCGGACGACGCAGGGGCGAGCACCGCGCGACGGGCGGCACCGGACCTTACGAGGTGATGACGTGCGGCACGCACCCGCACCGGCCGGCCGCGAGCGGCCTTAGCGTCGACGCATGCGCGTACTCGTCACCGGAGGGGCCGGCTTCATCGGCTCGCACATCGTGTCCGCCCTGCTCGAGCGGGGGCATGAACCCGTCGTCCTCGACGCCCTGTTGCCGTCCGTCCATCCGGTACGGCCCACCGTGCCGGATGGCGTTCCCTGCCTGGAGGCGGACGTACGGGATCCCGTCGGCGTCGCCCGGGCGCTGCGCGGCGTCGACGCCGTCTGTCATCAGGCCGCGATGGTCGGCCTGGGCAAGGACTTTGCCGACACGCCCGCCTATGTGAGCTGCAACGACCACGGCACGGCAGTGCTGTTGGCCGCGATGGCCGAGGCGGACGTGGGCCGTCTCGTGCTGGCGGGGTCCATGGTCGTCTACGGCGAGGGCCGTTACGACTGCCCAGGGCACGGTCCCGTACGCCCAGGTCCCCGGCGTGCCGGCGACCTGGCGGCCGGGCGCTTCGAGCCCCGGTGCCCGCGCTGCGGCGGAGAGCTCGTTCCCGGCCTGGTGGGCGAGGACGCCGCCATGGATCCGCGCAACGTGTACGCGGTGACGAAGCTCGCCCAGGAGCACCTGGCGCGGTCCTGGGCCCGGGCGAAGGGCGGCAGCGCGGTGTCGCTGCGCTACCACAACGTGTATGGTCCCGGCATGCCGCGCGACACCCCGTACGCGGGCGTCGCGTCCTTCTTCCGCTCCGCCCTTGCGCGGGGCGAGGCGCCGCGGGTCTTCGAAGACGGGCGGCAGCGCCGGGACTTCGTGCATGTCGGCGATGTCGCGCTGGCCAACGTGGCGGCCCTGGAGGCGCCGGAGGCGCCCGGCTTCGGCGCGTACAACTGCGGCAGCGACGCACCGCACACCATCGGGGAGATGGCCCGGGTGCTCAGCGCGGCGTACGGCGGTCCCGAGCCGGTGGTCACCGGCGAGTTCCGGCTGGGCGATGTCCGGCACATCACGGCGACCTCGCGCCGGCTGCGCGAGGCGTTCGGCTGGTGCCCGCGGGTGGGCTTCGCGCAGGGCATGGCGGAGTTCGCCCGTGCCCCGCAGCGGAACGCCGCTACCGCGCCCCGGAGTTGACCGGACGACGGCGCACCAGCCATCCCGCGAGCACGGCCGCGCCTGCCACGGCGTACGCCACCGTCCCGAGGAGGTCGGGGTCGGCGACGGCCCGCCCGCCGATGTATTTGGCCGCCCCCGCCATCGCGACGGTGAGCCATTCCCACCGCCCGTCGAGTGCCGCGAGGGCGATGAGGAGGAGCGCGTACCAGGAGTAGCCGGGGGTGGTGAGGAGGAAGGCGGCGCCCGTCACCAAGAGGGCGCCCCGCCAAGGCCGTTCGGGGTCTCCGCGTCGCAGTACGTACACCACCACCGCGGCCATGACGGCCAGGACCGCGGGCTGGGCCCACGAGGGCGGGAGGACGAGCCTGAGGAGGGCATAGCGGTTCTTGACGGTGGGGTCGTCGTAGCCCTCCTCCTGGGCGTAGCCGCCGAGGTAGCCGAGGACCGAGCCGTGCGAGACCAGGAGGTAGGGCAGGTAGGCGAGGGCGGTGACGGCCGCTGCCGGCAGGAGGACGACGAGGGCCCGCCGGAGCCCGCGACCGGCGAGAGCGCCGGGGAGGACGACGGCGGGCAGGAGCTTGGTGGCGATCCCCGCACCGATCAGGGCGCCGCCGCGGACCGGCCGGGCGCGCAGCGCCGTCAGACCGGCGACGGTGAAGAGCACGGCGAGCACGTCGACATGAGCGTTGTTGACGGCTTCGAACGCGACCGCGGGCGACCATGCCCAGTAGGCCGCCCAATGGGCGCGGCCACGGCGGCGCAGGGCGGCGAGCAGGAGCGCGGAGACAGCGACGGACAGGACGGCTCCGCCCACTTGGAACGGTTTGTGCCGCGCCCCGGGCGGCGAGAGCTGGTGGACGAGCAGGAAGTACCCCTCGGCGACGGGCGGGTAGATCGTGTGGACGGACGGGCGGTTGATGCGCGTGCACACCGTCGCACCGACCGTGAACCGTTCGGGGCGTGCGCACTCCGCGCCCCGAGGGAACAGCCAGTCGTCGCGCAGCCGGGCGAGGGCCGGGTCGCCGGGCACGTGGTCGTACGGCGAGATACCGGCGGCCTGCACCCGGCCGTCCCAGGCATAGCGGTACATGTCGGAGCTGGTGCGGGGTTCGGCGACCAGCCCGCTCGCGGCGACGGCCACGGACCCGGCCAGTACCAGGGGCACGACGTACCGGGCCGGCACCCGTCGCAGTGTCCATGCGGCCACGCCGAACAGCGCCCAGGCGGCGGCGTACCAGCCGGTGAGGGCGGCAGGGTCGGTCAGGTAACTGTCGCTGTGGACGGCCGACACAAGAATCGCGGTGAGTGCGGTGAGCGCGGCGATGGTGACGGCGGTGGCGGCAGCGGGGCGGGAGATCACCCCTTCACCCTGGCATCGGTGCGGCGGGCCGAGGGGCCGCCCGGCGGCGATGTCCGCGTTCCGTAAGGTCTTGGAGCCGGTTTCGGGCCGCTGCCCGGGGTGTGATGGGGGCATGAGGTTCCCCCCACACTCCCCCTCCCTCAAGTGGCCCGCGTTCACGGGCCGGTTGCACGACGCACGTACGGCCACGGCGGTGGGCCGCCTGCTCGGGGCGGCCGTCGCGGTCTGCTTTGTGACCGGGCTGATCAGTCACGTCCTGCAACACCCGCCCGCGGTACTGGCGGACGGCCTGCCCAGCCGTCCTGTCTGGGGGTACCGGGTCAGTCAGGGGCTGCACGTGGCGAGTGGGATCGCGGCGGTCCCGCTGCTGCTGGTGAAGTTGTGGACGGTGTATCCACGGCTCTTCGTCCGGCCGCCCGTGCGCTCGGTGCCGCATGCCCTCGAACGGCTGTCGGTCGCGGTGCTGGTGGCCTCGGCACTGTTCGAGCTCTTCTCGGGGCTGCTCAACATCGCGCAGTGGTATCCGTGGCCGTTCTCCTTCGTGCCCGTGCACTTCGCGGTCGGCTGGCTGCTGATCGGCTCGCTGCTGCTGCATGTGGCTGTCAAGTACCCGCAGATCGCGGCGCATTGGAGGCGGCGGTCGGCCGGCACGCTCGCCCTTCCGGCCGAGGACGCCGTCGACCGTCGCTCGCTGCTGGTCGCGACGGGCGCGGCCGTGGGCGCGGTGACGCTGACCACGGTGGGCCAGTCGGTCACCCCGCTGGCGGGCCTCGATCTGCTGGCGCCCCGCCACCCCGGCCACGGGGAGCAGGGCCTGCCGGTCAACCGCACCGCGGCCGCCGCGGGGATCACCGCGCGGGCGCTGCGGGAGTGGCGGCTGTACGTGGGAGGCCCGCGCCCGTACGAGCTCACCCTGGACGAGCTGCGCGCCATGCCGCAGCGTGAGGTGACGCTGCCGATCGCCTGTGTGGAGGGGTGGAGCAAGTCGGCCCGCTGGACCGGGGTGCGGGTGCGCGATCTGCTGGACCGGGCCGGGGCTCCGGAGGGTGCTTTGATCCGGGTGACGTCGTTGCAGCAGTACGGCGCCTACCGGGTCATGGTCATGCCCCATACCTATGCGCGCGATCCCCTCACGCTGCTGGCCCTGGGGCTCAACGGCCGCGCGCTCTCGCCGGATCACGGCTTTCCGGCGCGGATCATCGCTCCGAACCGGCCCGGTGTCCTGCAGACCAAGTGGGTTGCCCGGATGGAGGCGTTGTGATGGGTGGTGCGGTCCGTGTGCTGCTCGGCGTCTGCGGGGTCGGCTTGATCACTGTGGGCGTGCTGCTTCTGCACCAAGGGGACTTCTGGCAGGTCGCCCGCTGGCTGGCGGGTCCGCTGCTCGTGCATGACGGGGTCATCGTCCCGTTGACGCTGCTGACCGGCTGGGCCGTCGCGCGGCTCCCCGCCCGCCGCGCGGTGCGCGGCGGGCTGCTCGTCGTAGCGAGCCTGACAGCGGTCGCCCTGCCGGTACTCCTCCGGCCCGGGCGCACCGCGAATCCGTCCGTGCTGCCGTTGGACTATCCGCGGAACTGGCTGCTCGCCGTCGGGGGCGTCGCCGTGGTGACTCTCGTGGTCGCGCTCGTGGGCGTATTGCGCAGGGGCCGAACCAGCAGGAAATGAGGGCCCGTTGGGCCTCCTGCGGTCAATTGCCGCGCCGCAGGGCGACGAAGGCGCGCCCGGCGGCGGTCCATTGCTCTGTCACGTGCCACCCGGCCGTGCTCGCGTGGCGCGTGAGGGCGGACACCCCGGCGCGGGCCCAGGGGAACACGGGCCCGGCGCGGCCGCGGCCGTCGTCGACGCGGACCAGGTGACGTTCGTCGGCCTCCGCCGCGGCGGCCTCCGCCAGAAGGAGTCCCCCGGGCGCCACGACGCGGGCCACCCGGGCGAGCAGCGCCCGGGGGTCGCCGCCGATACCGATGTTGCCGTCGAGGAGGAGAGCCGTGCCCCAACTCCCCTCGCCTGGCAGGGAATCGAAGACCGAACGGCACAGCGCGGTGCCGCCGGCCCGGCGGGTGCGGGTGACGGCCGCCCGGCTGATGTCCACCCCGAGCACGGGGTGACCGTGTCCGGCCAGCGCGACGACGAGCCTGCCGGGGCCGCAGCCGAGGTCGATGACGGAGCCCTGGCACCGCTCGAGCACCGTCATGTCGGCGGGGACGGCTTCGGCGCACCACCGCTCGATCTCCAGGGGCAGCAGCCAGCCGTCGGCCCGGCGCAGGAAGAGCGGTCCCTGCCCGGTCCGCATCGCATCGGCGTAGGGGTCGCCGTGCCAGGGGGCCGGAACGTGGGTGCGGGTCGCCCGCTCACCGGTCAGCACAGCCGCTCCCCCACCGCCCGGAGGGCCCTGGCGAAGCGGCTGCCGGGCGCCGTCGCCGCGACCTCGGCCGCGTCGGCGGCGGTGTCGACGTCGAGCAGCTCGGGCAGGTCCCGTACCCGGAGCCCCGCGGCCACCAGCCGTTGCCGCTGCACGGCACCGGTCCGCGCGGTGGACATGGGAACCCCGCGGAGCAGGCCGGGCCGTGGCTCGGCCAGGCCCAGGGTCCAGAATCCGCCGTCCCGGGCGGGCCCGAACCAGGCGTCGCACCGCGCCCAGCCGTCCGGCCGAAGGGCCGGGGCCAGCAGCCGCGGTGTGAGCTGGGGAGTGTCCATGCCGACGAGCAGGGCCGGGCCCGTACAGCCGGCGAAGGCGGCGGCGAGCCGTTCGTCGAGGCCGCCCGCGCACTGCGGGACGACCTCGTAGCCGTCCGGCAGCCAGGGGCCGGGCCGGCCGTCGAGGACGAGGACGCGGCGCCGGGCGGGCATGGCCCGTACCGCCCACAGGGTGTCGGCCAGCGCGGCCTCGGCCAGGGCCGCCGCCTCGGCGGGCGTGTAGGGCGGGGTGAGCCGGGTCTTGACCCGGCCGGGCACGGGCTCCTTCGCGATGACCAGCAGCGTGGTGGGGCTCACTGTGCCGCTCCTTCCCGGAGCACGGCCCGCATGTCCCGTACCGCGTGCCACGTTCCGCGCCAGGTGCCGGTCACCTTGGAGGCGCCGGTCCGGGGCAGGTAGGGGACGTCCGTCTCCGTCACCCGCCACCCGGCGTCGGCGGCACGTACCACCATCTCCAGCGGGTAGCCGCTGCGGCGGTCGGTCAGACCGAGCCCCAGCAGCACTTCCCGGCGCGCCACGCGCATCGGTCCCAGATCGCGCAGCGGCAGACCGGTGCGCCGCCGGACCATGCGGGCCAGGGCGATGTTGCCGATACGGGCGTGGAGCGGCCAGGCGCCCGCCCCCTGCGGGCGGCGCCGCCCCAGCACCAGGTCGGCGGCGTCGTCCCGGACGGCCGCGAGGAGACCGGGCAGCAGGCCGGGGTCCAGGGAGGCGTCGCAGTCGCAGAAGCACACGAAGTCGGCGGTGGCGGCGAGCAGTCCGGCGTGGCACGCGGCACCGAAGCCGCGGCGCGGTTCATGGACGACGGTGGCGCCGAGCGTACGGGCCACGTCCGCCGAACCGTCGGTGGAGCCGTTGTCGACGACGACGGCCCGCCAGCCCGCGGGGATCCGTTGGAGCACCCAGGGCAGGGCGGCCGCCTCGTCGAGGCACGGCAGCACGACGTCCGCGGAGGGAGTGGTGGAGTGGGTCACGCCTCCACCCTACGGAGACAATTCCGACATATCGGGCGCAAGGTCCTTACGAAACAAGGACGTTGCCCCGGGCCCGCCGCAGCGCCGCACCGGCCGGCTCCCGGCAGTGCGAGGCTTGAGGGCATGTCCACCGAAGTCCCCGCCGAAGTCCCCGCGCGCGTGCTGGTCGTCGACGACGACCCGACCGTCTCCGAAGTCGTCGCCGGCTACCTCGGCCGGGCCGGCTTCACGGTCGAACGGGCCGCCGACGGCCCGGCCGCGCTGCGCCTCGCCGCCGCCGTCCACCCCGACCTCGTCCTGCTCGACCTGATGCTGCCCGGCATGGACGGCCTCGAGGTCTGCCGCGTCCTGCGCGCCGCCGGCCCCGTCCCCGTCCCCGTCATCATGCTGACCGCCCGCGGCGACGAGGAGGACCGCATCCTCGGCCTGGAGGTCGGCGCGGACGACTACGTCACCAAGCCCTTCAGCCCCCGCGAACTGGTGCTGCGCGCCGAGGCCGTGCTGCGCCGCGCCCGCGCCCTGTCCGCGGCACCGGCCCCGGCACCGCCCCTGCGTGCCGCCGGGATCACCCTGGACCCGGTGGCCCGCGTCGCCACCCGGCACGGCGGCGAACTCGCCCTCACCGTCCGCGAGTTCGATCTCCTCGCCCATCTGATGCGCCACCCGGGCCGGGCGTTCGGCCGCGAGCAGCTGATGCGGGAGGTCTGGGGCTGGGAGTTCGGCGACCTGTCCACCGTCACCGTGCATGTACGGCGGCTGCGCGCCAAGGTCGAGGACGACCCGGCCCTGCCACGGCTGATCCACACGGTCTGGGGCGTCGGCTACCGCTTCGACGCCGCCGGTTTCGACGCCACCGGCGAGGCCGGGGACGACGATGCGTGACGTCCTGCTGATCGCGCTCTACGCGCTCGCCGGTGCGGCGACAGCCGGGGCACTCGGCGCCCTCACCCTGTGGCGGCTGCGTCACCGCTCCGTCGCCGTCTCCCTCACGGTGGTGGCCGCGGTCTCGGTGACGGCCATGTTCGCCGGCACCCTCAGCGTGGCCCGGGCGATGTTCCTCTCCTCCCACGACCTGACCGTGGTCACCATGGTGTGCGCCATGGCCACCGTGGTGTCGCTGGCCACCGCGCTGCTGCTCGGCCGCTGGGTCGTCGCCCGCAGCAACGCCCTGACCGTGGCCGCCCGCGACTTCGGCCACAGCGGCAGCTTCGCCGCCCCCGGCGGCGGGGCCACCGCCGAACTCACCGCCCTCGGCCGGGAGTTGGCGGCGACCAGCGCCAAGCTCGAGGAGTCCCGGGCACGGGAACGCGCCCTCGACACCTCGCGGCGCGAACTGGTCGCCTGGATCTCGCACGACCTGCGCACCCCGCTGGCCGGGCTGCGCGCCATGGCCGAGGCGCTGGAGGACGGCGTGGCCGAGGAGCCGCGGCGCTATCTCCGGCAGATCCGGGCCGAGAGCGACCGGCTCGACGCGATGGTCGGCGACCTCTTCGAACTCTCCCGCATCCACGCGGGCGTTCTGCCGCTCAGCCCGAGCCGCATGTCGGTGTACGACCTGGTGGGCGACGCCCTCGCCGGGGCGGAGCCGCTCGCCCGGGAACACGGCGTCCGCCTGGTCGGGGAGCGCGTGGACGCGGCGCCCGTGGAGGTCGACGGCAAGGAGATGACCCGGGTGCTGGGCAATCTCCTCGTCAACGCCATCCGCCGCACCCCCGCCGACGGCACGGTCGCCGTCGCCGCCCGGCAGGAGCCGGGCGGCGTCGTCCTCTCGGTCACCGACGCCTGCGGCGGCATCCCCGAGGACGACCTGCCCCGGGTCTTCGACACCGGCTGGCGGGGCTCCGAAGCCCGTACGCCCCCGGCCGGGGCGGGCCTCGGCCTGGCCATCGTGCGCGGCATCGTCGAGGCCCACGCGGGCCGCGTCACCGTCCGCAACGTCCCCGGCGGCTGCCGCTTCGACGTCTCCCTGCCGACGGCACCGTGAGCCACGCGCTCAGGTACGAGCCTGCAACCCGGCTGCCGGGCTCCCGACCGGCTCCCACCGGCCGTCGCCGATAAAATGTCGGAGGAGAGGTGCCGTCATGACCGAACAGATCACCTGCCGCCGAGTCTACGAAGAGACCTCCTCCAAGGACGGCAAGCGCGTACTGGTCGACCGCGTCTGGCCACGGGGCATGCGCAAGGAGGACGCGCACCTGGACGAGTGGCTGCGCGACGTGGCCCCCTCGACCGGGCTGCGGAAGTGGTACGGCCACGAGCCCGGCCGTTTCACCGAGTTCCGCCGCCGCTACCTGACCGAACTACGTGACACCGAACACCGGCAGGCCGCGAAGCACCTACGGGACCTGGCCTCCCACCACAGGCTCACACTGCTGACCGCCACCAAGGACGTGGACCACAGCCAGGCCGCCGTCCTCGCCGAGTGGCTGGCCGGGAAGCCGTGACTGGCGCTCACGAGCGCTCCGACCCGGTTCCCCGGACCTTGCCGGCGCCGTGTCGCCGGATCTGGTCCCGGTTGGTGAGGATGTGCTCGCGCATGAGGAACTCGGCCCGGTCGGGCGGGCCATCGACGAGTGCGTGGACGATGCGCCGGTGGTCGGCGAGGGCCTGACGGACTTCGTCGTGGGTGAACCACCGGGCCAGTTCGCCGTGTTCGCGGTGCATGGCGGCGTCATGGATCCGCGCGGCGCGACGCGCCTGTTCCACACCCTGGACGAGGTAGGGATTCCCTGCCGCGGCGAGGATGGTGTTGTGGAAATCGAGGTTCAGATCGAGCCATCGGCCCTGCTGCTCAGCGGTCCACTCGTCATGTTCCACGACCTCGGCGGCGCGGTCGAGGTTGGCCGTCAGCGACTCCACGGTCCCGGCGGGGACGCCCTGGCCGGTGAGCGTGCGGCATGCCATGCCTTCCAGCGCGATGCGCATGTCGAAGGCGTGCAGCACGTCGGCGAGGCCGAACTGCCGCACCACGTACCCGCTGTGCGGTGAGTAGTCCAGCAACCCCTCGCTGGCCAGCACCTGCAGCGAATCACGGACGGGCGTGCGGGAGACGGACAGCAGCTGCGCGAGAGCGCGCTCCTGCAGCCGGCTTCCCGGAGGGAACTCGCCGTCGAGCACTTTGACACGCAGCTGTTCGGTCACCGACTGCGTCGTGGTGGAACCCGTCATGCGACCACCCTAGACAAACGATCACCCCTCATCCAATGGCATGCCATTGAGGCCAGATCTCGCGAACATCTTGACGCATCTCCCTGCACAGGCGAAGGATGGCATGCCATCGGGGGACTTCAAGCGAAAGGAGAGACCGTTGTCGCACGACAATCCGGCGGCACGTCTGAAAGAACTCATCACCGGCCCGGAGTTGCTGGTCATGCCGGGGGTCTTCGACCCGCTCAGTGCCAAGCTCGCCGAACAGGCCGGATTCCCCGCAGTCCAGTGCACCGGACTCGGCATCTCGGCCGTGCACCTGGGCTACCCCGACTACTCGATGCTGTCGATGACGGACATGGTCACGTTCACCGAACGCATCGTGCGCAGCGTGGACATCCCGGTGATGGGCGATGCCGACGCGGGCTTCGGCAACGCGGTCAACGTGCACTACACCGTCCGGGCCTTCGAACGGGCCGGGGCCGCGGGCATCAATCTGGAGGACCAGGTCACGCCCAAGAGGTGCGGCCATCTCGACGGCAAGCAGGTGATCGGCCTCGACGAGGCGGTGGCGAAGGTCCGGGCGGCCGCGACGGCCCGCCGCGACCCCGGCTTCGTCATCAACGCCCGCACCGACGCACTGCCGGTCGAAGGCATCGACGGCGTGCTGCGTCGCGGGAACGCCTATCTGGAAGCCGGTGCCACGATGGTCTTCGTCGACGGCATCTGCTCCCGGGAGCAGATCAGGACCGCGGTCGAGGGCATCGACGGGCCGGTCGCCGTCAACATCGTCGAAGGCGGAAAGTCCCCGCACGGCCTGACCTTCACGGAGCTGCGGGAGCTCGGCGTCGCCCGGGTGAGCCTGCCCGGCGTGCTGCTGATGTCGGCACTCCACGGCATGCGTGAGGCGTTGTCGCGCGTACGGGCCGACGACGGCACCTGGAACCTGCGCGACCTGACGATGCCCTTCCGCGAAGCCCACGACCTCGTCGGCACACGGGAGATCGAGCGGTTGGAGGCCCTCTGCTATGCCCGGTGACGGACGGTCCATCATCGACAAGATCTGGGACGAGCACCTCGTCACCGAGCTCGACGACGGCACGTCCCTGCTGCACATCGACCGTGTACTGCTGCACGAACGCAGCGGCGCGATGGCACTGCGGAGCCTGCGCGAGGAAGGCCGCCAACTCTACGACCACAGCATGGTGTTCGGCACCATGGATCACGTGGTCGACACCCGGCCGGGCCGCGGCGACGCGACCCCGGTCCCCTCCGGAGAGATGTTCATCCACGGCTTCCGGGACGAGGCCCGCGCACGCGGCATCACGCTGCTGGACATCGGGGACGCCGAACAAGGCATATCGCACGTCGCCTTCCCCGAACTCGGCGTCGCCCTCCCCGGGGCGACCATGGTGTGCGCCGACAGCCACACCTGCACCCTCGGCGGAGTGGGCGGCCTGGCGTGGGGCGTGGGCGTCACCGAGATGGAACACGCGCTGAGCACCCAGACGTTGGCGGTCCGCCGTCCGCCCACGATGCTCGTCCGCTTCGACGGCCGGACCGCCGACGGCGTCCACGCCAAGGATCTGATCCTGGCGCTGATCGCACGCATCGGTGCCGCGGGCGGCCGCGGACACGCGATCGAGTTCGCCGGTTCCGCGATCGCCGCGATGGGTGTCGAAGGGCGCATGACCCTGTGCAACATGGCCGTGGAATGCGCCGCTTGGACCGGCCTGGTCGCCCCGGACGGGATCCTGCTGGACTACGTGCGCTCTCGCCCGTACGCGCCGGCCGGAAGCTCCTGGGAGCAGGCGGCCACGGCCTGGCTGTCACTGCGCAGCGACGCCTGCGCCCGCTACGACCGTACTGTCGCCATCCCCGTGGACGAGCTGCCCCCGCAGGTCACTTGGGGCACCAGCCCGCAGCACGCGGTGGGAGTGGACGACCGGATACCCGACCCCGGCCGTCTCGCCGACCCCGCCGCCGCGCGGCGTGCGCTGGCGTACATGGACCTGGCCCCGGGCCGGAAGATGCGGGACGTGCCGGTGGACGTGGCCTTCCTCGGCTCGTGCACCAACTCCAGGATCGGCGACCTGCGCGTCGCCGCTCGGATCCTGCGGGGCCGGAAGGTCGCCGACGGGGTCCGCGCGATCTGCATCCCCGGCTCCGGCTCGGTCCGGCGCGCCGCGGAACGCGAGGGCCTGGACAAGGTCATCACCGAAGCCGGCTTCGAATGGCGGGAGCCGGGCTGCGGCTTCTGCTTCTTCGCCGGGGGCGAGGGATTCCCCGCCGGGGCGAGGACGATCAGCTCGACCAACCGGAACTTCGAAGGACGCCAGGGACCCGGCGTGCGCACCCACCTCGCGAGCCCCGCGACCGTCGCCGCGTCCGCCATCGCGGGACACATCTCCGACCCCCGGGAGTTGCTGTGACCGGTGATCCCCTGACCACCGTGCGCGGTGTCGCCGCCCCGCTGCTGCGCGCCGACATCGACACCGACGCCATCGCACCGTCCCGCGTGCGCGTCACCTCGCTGAGCAAGAGCGGCTACGCCAAGGCCCTGTTCGCCAACTGGCGCTTCGACCGGCAGGGACGCGAAGACCCGGACTTCGTCCTCAACCAGGAACCGTACCGGCAGGCATGCGTGCTCGTCGCCGGCCCCAACTTCGGCTGCGGCAGCTCCCGCGAAACGGCTGTGTGGGCCCTGCGGCAGTCCGGATTCCGCGTGGTGATCGCGCCGGGTTTCGGCGCGATCTTCGAAGCCAACTGCTTCCGCAACGGCCTGCTCCCGCTGACCCTCCCTGCCCGGGAACACCACGCGCTGGTCGCGGAGATCTTCGACGCCCAGGAGCGGCCCGAGGTCCACGTGGATCTGCGGCGGTGCCAGGTCAGGGCCGCCGACGGTCCCGTCCACCGCTTCCACGTGGACCGGCGCGGCCGCCGGCTGCTGCTCGACGGTCTCGACACCATCGGGGAGACGCTCCTGCTCACCGACTCGATCGAGGCGTTCCGTTCACGGGACCGGGCCGAACGCCCCTGGATCCATCACACCCCCGCGGTCAGGCCAGTTCAGCGGTGATCTGCCAGAACGGCAGCTGAACCCGGCCGTGTTGGTCGACGGACACGATGTCGGCGCGCTCCGGGGTATCCGATACGGCGGGTACCAGGTTCTGCCAGGCCTGCAGGTCCAAACCGGTCGTGTAGTGGCGGTGCTCCATGCGCCGGATCGTCCAGCCGTCGCGGAAGGCCTCGCGCAGGCCGCGTTCGCCCATGTCGGCCGACAACTCCAGGAGAGCGGCCAACTCGGCGCGGAAGCACAGGACATGAAGCCTCGCGCCGGGCGCGCACACCCGGCGCAGGGCGGCGAGGTACGCCCGCCGCTGATCGGCGTCCAGGCAGTGCAACATGGCGCTGTCGACGACCGTGCGGAAGCCTTCGGGGATGCCGTGCAGTTCCGTCGCGTCGGCGACCGTGAAGGTCGCCGGGCTGCCGGCGGCAGCGGCCTTGGCCCGGCAGCGCTCGATCGCGGACGGTGCGACGTCGAAGGCGGTCACGTCATGGCCGCGGCCGGCCAGGAACAGGGCGTTGTCCCCGAGCCCACAGCCGCATTCCAGAACCGGCCCGGTGATCTCGCCCGCCGCGTCCAGCTCGACGACCAGCGGCTGGGGGCCGTCCAGTTGCCATGGGATCAGTTCCGACCGGGTGCCGTCCGATCCGTAGGCGATCTCACGCCCCTGGTACAGCGCCTCGAAGTCCATCTCGACCATCCGACCCTCACCTCTTTTAGTAGACGGGGGTGTTCACTAAAGCGAGTGTAGGCAGGAAGGAACGCCGGCGTCTACTGTCGAACCCATGACGGAAAGCACGACGCCCGGCCGAAGCCGCCGCCGGGGTACGGAACTTGAGCACGCGATCTACGTCGCGACGCTCGACGAGCTGGCCGCGAACGGCTATGGCCGGCTCACCATGGAGGGCGTCGCCGCCCGCGCCGCCACGGGCAAGGCCGCGCTCTACCGGCGCTGGCCCGGCAAGCGGCCCCTGGTCCTGGACACCCTGCGCCACGCCCTGCCCCCACTGCCCGAGACGGACCCGGAGCGCTCGACCCGGGAGAACCTCGCCGACGCCTTCACCGCGTTCTGCGACGTACTGGCCGGCCGGACTCTCCTGCCGGGCATCGAGTTCGTCGGCGAGCTGCTGCGCGAGCCGGACCTGCGGGCCCTGTTCGCCGACGGGATCGTCGCACCGCGTCTCGAGCGCATCGAAGCCATCCTGCACGAGGGCGTGCACAGCGGCGAGTTGGCCCCCGAGGTCCTGCACCCGCTGGCCGCCCGCACCGGCCCCTCCCTGATCCTGCACACCTTCCTGCTCACCGGCGAGCCGCCGAGCCCGCAGGAGCTCGGCCTCATCATCGACACCGTGCTCCACCGGGCCACCCGGCAGCCAGGTCCTACGGGGTGATGCCGGCGTGGATACAGAAGGGCTGGCCGGATGGGTCGAGGAGGACGGTCCAGTGCTTTCCGCCGGGCTGGTGGGCGGGCTTGGTGGCGCCCATTTCCAGCAGCCGCTTCTCGGCCCCGGTGACGTCGGGGAAGGAGAAGTCCATGTGGAACGGCAGCTCGTCCTCGGGCCAGTTGGGGGCCTGGTAGGAGGGGGATGTATAGAAGAGGTACATCGCCCCGTTGACGTAGAAGCCGCAGGCGGCCTCGTTGCCGTCCTCGTCGGGGTAGCTCTCGGTGACGGTGGCGCCCAGGGCGGTGGCGTAGAAGTCGGCCAGGGCGCGGCCGTCGCGAGCCCACATCGCGTGGCACATGATCGTCCCGTTCAGGGGCCCGCCGGTCCTCGTCGTCATGGTCAACGGACGACCTTGATGCCGAAGTGGCCGCCGAACTGCTGGCCCAGGCCGAAGCCGATCGCGGAGTGCATGTGGGCGTACATCTCCATGCCGCGGGCGCACACGAGCGGGCCGAGGTCGAGGATGTCGGTCCAGCCGTAGGACTTCAGCAGATCGGTGGCCTGCCGCTTGGCGTCGGCGTCCTCGCCCGCGACGAACATGGTGTGGTCTCCGCCGCCGACACCGGCCGGGTCGACGACGGTGGTCTGCTCCTGGGTGACGAAGGACTTGACGACCTTGGTCCGGGGCAGGGCGCGCTGGATCTGCTCACCGAGACTGTCGATGTCCACCGGCTCCAGCTTCGGCATGATTCCCCACGGGGTCGGCCAGGGGTGCTCCGGCTCGTGCTGGTAGACGAACGGGACGGCGTAGTCGATGAGCGTCTTGCCCGCGAGCTCATCGGCGATGGCGGACAGGGCCGCCACCGCGTTGTGGCCGTCGATGCCGCTGATGACCAGTCCGTCGGCGGCGGCCGCGGCCTCGCCGAAGGACAGCAGCGTGATGCCGGGGTGCTCGGCCAGGAACTGGCCGAAGGGCGCGTTGCCCATCATGTCGGGCTCGGTGCGGGCCAGCGTGGCCTGCGGATCGCGGGTGCCGACCACCACCTCGTGGCCGAGTTCGAGCAGCTTGGCGATGTGGGCACGGGCACCGCCACCGGTACCGAGAACGGCGATCTTCATGGGAATCCTCCTGGTTTGCTCCGTGTGGGCAGAACCCACGCTAAGAGGATTTGAGGACAACCTGTGTCCTTTGACACGGGCATCATGGAATTCATGACGAGCGACATGACCGCCCGCATGCTGCGGCTGCTGTCCCTGCTGCAGACCCGCCGGGAATGGTCCGGCGCCGGCCTCGCCGAACGGCTCGGCGTGACCGTGCGCACCGTCCGCCGTGACATCGACCGGCTGCGCGAGCTGGGCTACCCCGTCGACAGCGCCCGGGGGCATGCCGGCGGCTACCGCCTCACCTCCGGCAGCGACCTGCCACCGCTCCTCCTCGACGACGACGAGGCCGTCGCCATCGCCGTCGCCCTGCGCACCACGACCGGCAGCGGGCTGTCCGGCATCGACGAGAGCGCCCTACGGGCCCTGGCCAAACTCGAGCAGGTCCTCCCCCGCCGTCTGCGCGGCCAGGTCGGCGCCCTCCAGTCCTCCCTCACCGGCATCACCTGGGAGGAACGCGGGCCACGCGCCGACCCCGCCCTGCTGGCCGCCCTCGCCGTCGCCTGCCGCGACCACGAGATCACCGCCTTCGACTACACCACCCGGCACGGCACCGGCACCCGGCGCCGCGTCGAGCCGTGCCACCTGGTCGACTCCGGCGGGCTCTGGTATCTCGTCGCCCACGACACCGAACGGGACGACTGGCGCCTCTTCCGCCTCGACCGCATCACCGACGCCGTACCCACCGGGCGGCGCGTCGCGCCCCGGCCCGTCCCCGGCGGCGATCCCGCCGCCTTCGTCGCGGGCCGGCTGTCCGCCGCCCCCACCCGCTACCGCGCCATCGCCACCGTCCACGCCCCCGCCGACCACGTCCGCGCCCGTACGCGCGACCTGGCCACCCGCCTGACGCCCGTCGACGAACACACCTGCCGCGTCGACGCCTCCGACGACTACGTGCCCCGCATCGCCCAGATCCTCGCCAGGCTCGACGCCGACTACACCCTGGACGCCGATCCGGAGGTCGTTGCCCATCTCCGCGCCGCCGCCCACCGCGCGCTGCGTGCCGTGAGCTGACCTCCTTCGCAGGCCGCACGGATCCACACACAGTTGAAGGTCATAGCACTTCTCGGAATCGCTTCACCACCGCCCTGAAGGGCGATGCACTGCGATTGGCCTCGGTAGCAGCGCAACGGCACATACCCCGGCGCGTATGCCGTCCGTCACTGGGCGGGGAGCTGGGTGCACGCCTCGGCGACGCAAGGCTCCAGGAACTCGAGGTGGTTGCCGACCTTGTCGAAGGTGTGGAGACGGTCGAAGCCGGGGAGACCGTCCTCCCAGGTGACCGGGTGGCCCTTGTCTTCCAGGCGCCGTGCGAGATCTCCGAGGCAGCGCACCAGGATGGCCGGGTGTGCCCTGCGGAACGGGCGGAAGTCGCTCTCCACCACCAGGTGGACCTCAAGGCGGCCGCCGCGGAACCGGCAGCCGTCCAGGTTCCCCAGTTCGACGGGCTTCTCCAGCTCGGCCATCCCCAGGAGGTCTCCCCAGAACACCCGGCTCAGGCCCTCGCCGCCCGGCGGTATGGCGAGTTGGAGGTGGTGCACACCGTCGAAGGCGAAGTCGAAGGCGTAGTCATGGATGGCTGCGGCGGTCATGGTGTCTCCTCCCCGGCCGCTCGGTCGTACGGACTTCACGACGCCGCCTTCGACGGTTCGAACGCGTACCCGGTCTGCCCGGCGTCCGTGATGACGGCCCCGTACCGGGAGCCGAGCTTGCGCCGCAGGCGTGCGATATGCGTGTCGACCGTACGTGTCTCGCCGACGGCGGAGCGCTGCCACACCAGCTCCATCAACTTCTCATGCTTGTACGGGCGTTGGGGATGCGTGGCGAAGTGGGCGAGGAGTTCGAACTCCATGCAGGTCAGCTTGACCGGCCGGCCGTCCGCCGAGACCGTGCGGCGTTCGAGGTCGAGGACAAGGCCGCCCACGCGGTGTACCGGTGCGTGCGGAGACTCCATGTCGTCGGCAACCGCCGACGGCCGGCGGTCCAGATGCCAGTGCAGGTCGCTGACCGCGGGCTCCAGCCAGACGAGGGAGAGCAGTTGCGACAGGACGGTGACGATGGGGCCCTGCGTGGCGAAGCCGGCCTCCAGGAGCGCGGAGCCGGGCGTCTCACTCCGGCTGGACATCTCCGTCAGGCACACATCGGGGCCGGTCAGGGCCCGGGTGAGCCGGGCCCGTACCCGAGGTTCGTCGACCGTGTCGCACATGACGTGGGCTACGCCGTGCAGGGGGGCGTTGACGGTCGCGTACGAGGCACTGTCAATGAGACGTTCGACGGTTTCCTGCAGGAGTCCGGCTGGAAGGAACATGTCGGAGTCTCCTCTCTGTTCAAGGCTGTCAGGCGTGGGACAGCACGGCGGCTCCGGCGATGCGGCGCGCGGCGGGCAGGGGCAGGCCGGTGAAGTGCGAGAGCCAGTGGGCGTCGCGCCCCTGCTGGGCGAGGATGTAGGCGAGGTGCACCCGCGGGTCGTACGCGGCGTGCGGGGCATAGGGCCGGGGGCAGGTGCCGGGATCGTCGAGCCGGTAGGTCCGCTCCGGTCCGTCGCCCAGCACCAAGTTCACGTGCGGGCAGGCGTATTCGGGGCAGCGCCTGCGGCCGACGGCCGGCGGCAGGCACTGGCGGGTCGGCGCGGAGAGCTCGGCACGGTGTGCGAGAAGGCGCACGGTGCCCTCCCTTCTCCATGGGAAGTCGTCGGGCGGGTCGGAATGCGGGGAAGAGGACCGTCGTGACACAGGACAACGCCCCGGACCGGCATCAGGCCGTACGGATGCCAGGGCGGTGCCGCGCGTGTACGCGGGAAAGGTGATTACCTCACGCCAGGCCGGAGCGAGGGCAGGCAAAAGCGGGGCCTACTGTGGCCCGGACTGCTCGGACTGCAATCCATGTCTCTCGCCTCCTCCCGGCCGGGGCGCACGCGGGCGCCGTGATGGACGCGGCAAGGAGCGGACCGGCCGGTACGGCCGACTCACCCCAACTCGTCAGAGCTTTGGCACTGCACGGCGTAATCCCCTTGCCGGGGAAGCCACTTGGGGTCACCCCTTAGGCCGGGGAGACCTGTCCTGAACCTGGGCGTCTCTCGACGTCGTGGGGTCAGTGGCCTGTGTCCGTGCAGACGCCTCACCGAACGAGGTGCCTCATACGGTCCGAGCGTAGCGCCGCAGTTGTGCGTGCGCGCAAGCGTTTGACCCAACTTTGACGCCCCCGCAACAAATCGGGCATCCGGCTACAACGCGTTCTGGGCGCCGGGTTCCAGGGTCAGTTCACCGTCGTCGTGGTCGTAGTCGTACAGCTCGGCGTAGCGGCCCCAGTCGATCGCGGTCTCGAGCTGGTTGCGGGCCTCCTCGGCGGAGAAGCCGCGCCGCAGCAGGTCCAGGAAGAAGCCTTCGCGCAGGGTGTGGCCCTCGGTCGCGGCCAGGGCCTGGACGATGGCGCGGATCAGGGGCGCGCGGGTCGCGGCGTGGCGGGCGAAGAGCTTCTTGCTGGTGAGGATGTCGGCCGCGGAGAACTCGCGGCCGGTGTCCGTGATGGTGATCCGCGGGCCGTCGACCCGGGCGAGGCCGAGCATGACGGCGGCGTCGACGAGCGGGAGGAGGTCGTCGACCTCGAAGTTGAGCTCGTCGGCGATCTCCGCCAGGCCGTCCTCGCCTCCGCGGGCGATCAGGATCTCCAGCAGGCCGGCCAGTCCGCCGACGCTGACGTCCGGCAGCGGGGCACTGATCGGGGTCGGCGCGGGGGCCGGGCGGGCCGGGCCGCCCGCCGGTGCCTCGACGGCCTCGGCAGCCGCTGCCTCGCGGCCGGTGAGGATGGCGTAGACCGTGTCGACGAGGGCTTCGAAGCGGGGGTGATGACGGTCGCGGGGACGTGGCAGGCCGACGGTGAGTTCGGCTTGGATCCGGCCGGGATTGGAGGACAGCACCAGGATCCGGTCCGCCAGCAGCACGGCCTCCTCGATGTTGTGCGTGACGATCAGGATCGACTTCACCGGTGCCTCGTGCCCCTCCCACAGGCCGACGAGTTCGGTTCGCAGGTTCTCGGCGGTCAGCACGTCCAGGGCGGAGAACGGCTCGTCCATCAGCAGGGCGTCGGGCTCGACGACGATGCCGCGGGCGAAGCCGACCCGCTGGCGCATGCCGCCGGACAGCTCCTTGGGGTAGGCCGACTCGAAGCCGTCCAGGCCGATCAGGTCGATCGCCTTCAGAGCCCGTCGGCGGCGGTCCTCCTCGCCGACGCCCAGGGCGGCGAGGCCGAGTTCGACGTTCTGCTGCACGGTGAGCCAGGGCAGCAGCGCGAAGGACTGGAAGACCATCGACACCCCCGGATTGGCGCCGGTCAGCGGAGTGCCGCGGTACGAGACCGAGCCGGCCGTCGGGGCGATCAGGCCGGCGACGCACCGCAGCAGCGTGGACTTGCCGGACCCCGACTTGCCCAGCAGGGCGACGATCTCGCCCTCGGCCAGGTCGAAGCTGATTCCGTCCAGCACCGGCAGCGAACTGCCTTCCGGGGTGGTGAACGCCTTGGTCACCGAATCGGCCCGTACGATCACCGCCCCGGGCGGACGCGGGCTGGAGGGGAGGGCTTCGCTGCTGGACACGGATCCTGCCTCGGGGAGTGGACGGGGACGGACGGATCCGGACGGATCCGGGGGGACGGGATCAGAGGGCGTAGCGGGTCTCGGCCAGCCGGTACAGGCGGCGCCAGAACAGCCGGTTCGCGGCGACGACGTAGAGGCTCATGGAGAAGATGCCCACCATGATCTTCGGGAAGTTCCCGGTGGCGGTGGCTTCGGTGATGTAGGCACCCAGCCCGGTGGCGGTCAGATGGTGCTGCCCGTAGTCGACCACCTCGGCGACGATCGAGGCGTTCCACGCCCCGCCCGCCGCCGTGATCCCCCCGGTGACGTAGGAGGGGAAGACGGCGGGCAGGATGAAGTCCCGCCAGCGCAGCCACCCGCTCACCCGGAACGTGGTCATCGCCTCCCGCAGATCGGAGGGGATCGCCGAGGCGCCCGCGATGACGTTGAAGAGGATGTACCACTGGGCCCCCAGCGCCATCAGCAGCACCGCCCCGAAGTTCAGCGAGATGCCGAGCGCGACGAAGGCGGCGGTGGCGAACGGGAAGAGGAAGTTCGCCGGGAAGCTCGCCAGCACCTGGACCACCGGCTGCGCGAACCGGGTCACCCGGGGGTTCATCCCGATCCACACCCCGGCCGGCACCCACACCGCTGTCGCGGCCACGATGAGGACGATCACCCGCCCGAAGGTGGCCGCGCCCAGCGCCAGCGCGTGGCCGAACGCGCCCAGTCCGACGGTGGAGTTCACATAGCCGAAGGCCTTCCAGGCCCCGTAGGCCACGATCGCGCTGACCACTCCGGCGAAGAACACATCGCCGGTCCGCTCCCGCACCGGGGAGACGCCGATGGCGTGCTCGGCCAGTCCGAACGGCCGCGTCATCCGGTCGAGCGCGGGCCCGAGCGGCTTCAGCGGACGGCCCATCAGCCGCGGCACCTGCGAGCGCCGCAGGAAGTCCAGCACGAAGCTGCGCGGGTGTTCGGCGGCCCCGGACTCCTCCACCCGGAACCGCTCCGCCCAGGCGGTGACCGGCCGCCAGAAGAAGGCGTTGACGCCGATCACCAGCACGACCATCACGGCGATGGCGTAGCCCACCTTGCCCAGGTCCCCCTGGGCGATCGCGGCCGCGGCGTAGGAGCCCATGCCGGGCAGCGCGTACTGGTGGTTGAGCACGGAGATGGACTCCGAGGCGGCCAGGAAGAACCAGGCCCCGCCGAAACTCATCATCCCGTTCCACACCAGGGGGATGACGCCGCTGGGCACGTCCAGCTGCCAGAACCGCTGCCACTTCGTCAGCCGCATCACCCGGGCCGCCTCGTCGAACTCCTGCGGCTGGGAGACCAGTGAGGCGTAGAAGGCGAACGCCATGTTCCACGCCATCGCCGTGAAGATCGCGAAGATGGAGGCGCACTCGAGCCCCAGCTCGGAGCCCCGGAACAGGCTGATGAACGCGGTGACCGTCACCGACAGGAAACCGAGGACGGGCACGGACTGCAGGATGTCCAGCACCGGCAGCAGGACCTTCTCGGCCCTGCGCAGCCGGGCCGCCGCCGTGGCGTACACGAAGGTGAACAGCACCGACGCCACGAGAGCGACGAACATCCGCAGCAACGACCGCGCCGCGTAGAACGGCAGGTTCGACGGATCCGTCGACACCGTCTTGGGCGCGGCGCCCGGCAGAAACGGCGCGTTGAGCGACGGTGCCAGCCGCAGGAGCCCGTACAGCAGCGCCACCAGTGCCACCACGACCACCAGGTCGACCCACCGCAGCGCGGGCCGCCGCCACACCCCGCTGGAGGGAAACCCGCTCGGATCCACCATCAGCTGCCTCCGTGCAGCACTCACGGAACGCCCGTCCCGGTCAGGAGAACACGCCCGGAAGACTTCACGCCGCACCTCGGCCACCGACACGTGGAAAGGCCGCCCCCGCATCGTGCGAGAGCGGCCTTTGGCCTACGGAAAGCGGAGCTTCGGTGTGTCAGTGGCGCTGGGGCTTGCCGCCGCCGGACTGGTCCTTGCCATCCTTCGGTGTGTCATCCTTCGGTGTGTCGTCCTGCGGGGTGCGCGGCTGGGGGATCTGTATGGCTCCCTTGCCGTGTGCGAGTTGCACCTCGCGCTGCACCTTGGGCATCGGCAGGCGTATCGCGAACGCCTGCACGCCGCCGATCTTCAGATACGGCATGACCCATCCCTCCAGGTCGACTCCCGCGAACAGCTTCCAGTCGGCGTTGGCCGCGGCCTTGCCCTCGGTCGAACCGCTGACTCCGCCCTTGACCTCGGTGCGCACGTACGGCGCGGCGATGTCGCCCTTCACGCCCACGCTGCCGTAGAGGCCGAGGTTCGCCTCGGTGCCGAACCGGACCTTCGCGTTGACCGCGGCCGAGGCGCTCGCCTTGAGCGTCGCGGGGGTGAAGTCCGCCTTGGCCTCCGGCTGCCACCCCTCCTTCAGGCTGAACGCGGAGCCGAGGGTGAAGTCGCCCTTCACCGGGTCCTGTTGGACGTCCAGGCTCGCCTTGCCGTCGGCGTCGATCAGGACGTAGCAGGTGAGGTCGATGTTGACGGTGACCGGAAGTTCACCGATGTAGAAGGTCGGGTTGGCGTGCAGGACGACGAACGGTATCCGCACCGGCTTGCCGTTGGTCGTGGGCGCCGTCCGCCCCTTGAAGTGGAACCCCGAGGACCAGTCACCGGTCAGCCGCAGGCCGGCCCCCGAGGGGCCGTCGCCGGAGCCGCCGCCGTAGTAGTTGAAGTCGACCTCGGGTGCGAGCTGGACGAAGCCCTTGAACGACGCCTTGGCGGGGCTCTCCACCCCTTCCCCCTTCGCGTCCTTCTCCGTGTCGACCGTGGTGTCGACGTCTACGCGCAGGCTGCCGAAGGGCAGCTTGAGGCCCTCGGGTCCGGCGTGGACGTTGCCGCGCTTGGCCCAGGAGAACTTCACCCCCGGCACGAGCGAATCGGCCTTGAAGCCGGACGGGTCGACGGGCAGCTTGTTCTTGACCTTGGCGTCGCCCAGCACCGTGGAGAGATCGACCGGGGTGGTACGGACCTCGGTGCCCTTCGGGGTCTTCTTCTCCACCTTCGTGACCTTGGCCAGGACACCCTGGGGCGCGCCGGGCACGGGCTTGCTGGCGACGATGTCGCCCACGGCGACGGACTTCTTCGCCGCAGGCGTCGCCGACGGCCCCGGCGTGCCGGACGCGCCCGGGGTGGCCTGCGCGACGGTCTGGGAGATGACGGCGCGCCCGCTGTCGCGGTCGATGGAGTCGACCTTCACCGGCGACTTCTGCGCCTTGATGCCGCCGCCCGCCGGAATGGCCACCGCGCCGGGCCCGGCTCCCCCGGGGGAGGGTTCGCCGAGGCTGAAGTCGACCCTGGGGGGAGCAGTGGTTTCCCTGGTGTTCGCCGTCTCGTCCGAGGCGTTGGTGGAGCCGCCTTCGAAGGGCGAGCAGGCGGCCAGGGCGAGTGAGAGGGAGGTGAGCAGCACTGGTGCCAGGGCCGCTCTTCTGCGGAGGTTGCGCATGGGGATCCTCATGGGTTGGTGTGAAGGGTCTGTTTTCTCTGCGCGAGAAATGTCGGGAACATGTCAGATCGGGGCATGGGTGGGTCAGTTCGCCCCCGCCGCCAGGGCCTCGAGGTGCGCGGCCGCGGCCGCGGCGCCCCCCGCGGCGCGGAACGACGCGCGCACCCTCCCGGCCGCCTCGCGACAGCCGGGCTCGCCGAGGACGGTGTCCAGCGCCGCGCCCAGCACTTCGGCGGTCGCCCGGTTGAACCGGACCCGTACGCCCGCCCCGGCGTCCGTCACCTGGGCGGCGATGGCGGGCTGGTCGTCCCGGATGGGCGCGACGACCAGCGGGAGGCCGTTCCACAGCGCCTCGCACACGGTGTTGTGCCCGCCGTGGCAGATGACCGCGTCGCACCGTTCCAGCAGGGCCAGTTGAGGAACGCGCGGCCGGACCAGCACCCGGTCGGCGAACTCCGGCACCGTGCCCGTCGGGTCGACGACCACCGCCTGCGCCCGGTCCGGCCGTCCGCGCACCGCCTCGGCGCACGCGGCGAGGAAGCGGGGCGCCACCTCGGCGTTGGCCGTGCCGAGGGTGATCAGCACGGTGGGCGTCCGGGGGTCGAGCCGGTGCCAGGGGAAGTCGTCCGCGGCCGGGCGGGCGGCGAGCGACGGGCCGACGAACCGGACCTGTTCGCCGGCGGACGGGACCGGTCCGGCGAGGGCCTCGGTGCTGAAGGCCAGCACCAGCCGGTCGGACATCCGGGGGTCCGCGGTGCCGCGCGGGTCGCCGATCCGGTGCCGCAGTTCCTGGATCAGCCCGGCGATCCAGGAGTCGACCTTCGGCAGGCCGGACAGCGAGGTGAAGCCCGCCGTGGTGGTCGCCGAGGTGGCCCACACCAGTCCCAGCCGCTCGGCCACGAGGCCGCCGGCGACGGCCTGTTGGTCGGCCACCAGGACGTCCGGCCGGAACTCCGCAGCGGCCGCCCGCACTCCGGGCGCCATGTGCTCGGCGAGCGGCCCGAGGAACCGCTCCCACAGGAACTTCAGCGCCGCCGGGCCGCGGAGCGAGGGCGGCCGCAGCAGGGCGGGGTCGGCCAGATCCGGGGAGGAGCACCGGAACACGGTCGCGCCCTCGCCCACCAGCGGTCCCACGACCTCCGGCAGACCGGCCCAGGCCACCTGATGCCCGCGCCGGGCCAGTTCGGCGGCGACGCCGACCGTGGGGTTGACGTGCCCGGCCAGGGGTGGCACGACGAACAGGAAGCGGCTCACCGGATCACGTCCCCGGCCGCCGGTACGGGCGGTGTGTGCGCTACGGGCGTGTGCGCTACGGGCGTGTGCGCGCGGATCCATTCCAGGATCAGGTCGCCGGTCAGCTCCGTGGCGCCGACCAGGAGCCAGTGCTCCTGGTCCGGCACCACCACGGTGCAGCATTGCGGCAGCAGCGACCTCAACCAGCCCGCCTGCACGGCGAGTTCGGACTCGGCCCCGTAGAGGGCCAGCACCGGGCAGTCCACCGCGCGGACGGCGTCCTCGTCGAGGACCCCGCTGGCGGGGACGTCCCGCACCGTGGTGGTGGAGTGCAGCAGCCGGGCGGCCGACCGGACGCGTTTGGTCACGTGCTTGCCGTGCTTCTCGGTGAGCTCCTCGAAGAGGCCGTCGCGGGCGAGTTCCTCCGCCCCGCGCGCGAGGTTGGCCGCCATCTTGCGGGACCAGGCGCCGGTGGCCGGCTCCGACTCGATCATCGAGACGCTGGCCACCCGGCCGGGATGCCGCGCCGCATGGCCGAACGCGATGGTGCCGCCGTAGGAGTTGCCCACCAGGTGCACGGGGCCCGCCGGGTCCAGCCGGTCGAGCAGGGCCTGGAGGTCGTCGAGGTGGTCCTCCAGCCGGTAGCCGGCCGGCGGCCGTTCGCTGAGGCCCTGCCCCCGCAGGTCGTACATGATCACATCGAGCCCGGCGGCGGCGAACCTGGGCGCCAGGGTGAAGTAGTAGCTGATGAGGCTGTCGATGAGCATCCCGTGGATGAGCACCACAGTGGGCGGCGGGGCCGTGCCGGCCGTCGTCCGCGCGGGCATCCGTTCCACGTGCAGCGCAAGGCCGTTGGCGTCGATCATAGCCATGGGTCACCCCTCCCCGGGGGCCCGCAGGCAGCCGGCGATGTGCTCGACGAGCTGTCCGACCGTCAGGCCGATGATCTCCTCCAGCCCGAGCCCGGCCAGGTACTCGGCGAAGTTCACCGACTCCCCGTACCGCGCCTGGAGGTGGCCGCCGAGGGTGACCAGGTCGATGCTCTCCAGGTCCAGGTCGTCGTGGAACCGGGTGTCCATGGTGATCCCGGCGTCGTCCACGCCCCCGTACTCGTCGAGGACGGTGCGGAGCATGCCGGTGACCTCCTCGAACACCGCCTGCCGGGCCGCGGCGGCCGGTGCCGCCTGGCTGCTGTTCACTTGGGCTCTCCTCGCGTTGCCGGTCCAGCGCACTCCGCGGACCTGTGGTTCCGGCCGGGGGTCCGGGGGGTGTCCCCCGGGGAAACGCAGTACTGCTGGCTCTCCTGTCGTTCGTCTTCCGGGTGCCCGGCCACCGGCCCGGCGGTCCACGCGACCACGTACTCCCGATCGGGCAGGCCCTCCGGGTTGGTGACGGTGCGGCAACGCACCGGGTACCGGCGGCCGTTGACGGCCACCACCAGGTCGTGCGTCCGGGCCTCGAGGACGGCGAAGTCCTTCGGGCGTCCCCGCAGCCCGGTGCCCTCGGCCTTGGCCACCGCCTCCTTCGCCGCCCAGAACCGGGTGAACCACAGCGGCTGTGGTTCACCGGTCCGGAAGCACAGCGCGACGAGGAGTTCGCGCTCGGCGGGGCCGAGGGCGGCGGCCAGGGTGCCCGGCGGCCGGTGGGTGACCTCCTCGACGTCGATGCCGACCGGCGCCGGGAGCCCGTCCGTACCGCGCGGCCGGACCAGGGCGACCGCGGCCTCGGCCCGGTGCGCCAGCGAGACGTCGAGGGCGGGCAGGACCCGGCCGTGCGCACCGGTCACCCGCGGCCGGCCGGACGCGTCGTTGTCCACCCGGATCTCGGCGGGGAAGACCGGCCCCTCGCCGTGCTCCCACAGCCATCGGCGGACCGCGTCCTTGGCCGCGATGCGGCCGAGCAGCCACTGGCGGCGGCCGGACGGCGGGCGCCGCTCGTGGTCCTCGCGCTCGGCGGTGCCGAGGTGCCGCCGCATCACGAGGTCGCGGGACGCGAGGTCGTGGCACCCGTCGAACAGGAGCACCCAGCCGCCCGGTTGGACCGCGGAGAGTGTGTGCTCCCCGGGGAACCGTTCCTGCGCCTTGGTGTCCGTACGACTGTCGAACCGGTGGTCCTGCCAGCCGCCGATCTCCGCCCAGACGTGACCATCCACGAGCAGCTGCACGTCCGCCTCCACCGTGGCGTCGGTGACCGAGACGATCCTGATGAGGCACTCGACCCGGGTGCCGGGCGACGGGTGCGGGCCGAAGAACCGGATGTGCCGCACGCGGACGGGGAACACCAGGGTCCGCTCGGTCAGGGTGGTGAGGATCCAGTAGCCGAGCAGCTGCCCCACGTTGTCGAGCAGGGCACCCGGCGCGGACGGGGCGGTGAGCACGCCGCGCACATGCGCGTCGCCGACCGCCGTCAGCTCGGTGACGCCCTGGAACGCCGGACCGTGGAACATCCAGCGGTCCTCGTACAGTTGCCCGGCCGTGATCCCGGGAGCCCGTTCCTCCCCGGGCGCCCACCGCCAGGGCCGGGGCGCGCCGCCGGGGTAGCGGTCCGCGAGTTCCACCTCGCCGTGCGCGTACGCGCCGAACGTCACACCGGCCCGGCCGCTCCCGCGCGCCTCGACGGTCACGGGTACGTCGACGGCGGGGGCCGCGGCCACCCAGCGGTTCAGCCGCACCTCGTGCACCGCCACCGCGGTCGTCCCGGGCCGGGCCCGTGCGGCGTGCTCCATCATGTGGTGCACCACCGTCGTGGCCGGGACCACCGGCCAACGGTCGGCCTCGTCCGGCCAGTTGGCGCGCTGCGCGAAGAAGCAGTGGTCGCGCAGGTACGGCATGGTGTCCGTGGACACCCGCAGCACGGTGCGGACCGTACGCGCGGCCGTGGCGCGGGTCACCGCGACGGCCGCCTCGGCGGTGTCCTTCAACAGGGCCCGCAGCTCGGCGTCCAGCGCGGAGCCGTCCGGGACATCCACACCATCCGGCGCGCTCCGGACGGCGAGCGCCGAGCGCACCGCGGCCACCGTCTCCCGGTCCAGGGACACCAGTTTGCCGCCCAGGTCCAGCCGCGAGGGCGGCATCCGGCGGGCACCGGCGGCGGTCGGGCCCCCGAGATCCGGGCCCCCGAGGTCCGGGTCGCCGCCGGCGGTCCACAGCGCCGTGGCGACCCGGAGCAGTTGCGCCGTCCCGTGCCGGTGCGGGGAGTTGGCCGTCACGACCAGGTGCGGGAGGCCGCGCAGGGTGCTCTCGACGAGCGAGCCCACCTGGCCCGTACCGGCCTGGACGAAGACCCGGAAACCGGCCGCGTACATGGCCTCGATCAGCGGGCGGAAGCGGACGGGCTCCAGCAGGTGGCGTACGAAGAGCTCCCGCACCCCGGCCTCGTCGCCGGGGTACGGTGCGGCAGTGGTCGCCGACCAGACGGGCACGGCCGGCCGGTGCAGCTCGAACAGGCCCGCGTAGTGCCGGATCTGGTCGAGGTACGGGGCCAGCATCGGCGTGTGGAAGCCAGAACGGAACGGCAGGACCTGCCCGATGACGCCGCGTGACCGGAAGTACCGTACGAACTCCTCCACTTGATCGGGAGGACCGCAGACCATCGACTGCTCCGGGGCGTTGTCGTGCGACAGCACCACCCCGGGATGGGCAGCGAGCGCGGCGGTGACCTTCCCGGCCGGTGCGCCCAGCGCGGCGAAGGACAGCCCGGCGACCCGCACCTGGTCCGGGTCGAAGGAGCGGGTGAAGTCGTCGACCGCGTCCCCGGCGTACAGCCCGGCGGTGGCCATGGCCGTCCACTCGCCGATGCTGTGGCCCGCGACGGCGTCGGGCACGATGCCCATCCGGCGCAGCGCGGCGTCCAGCACCCGCCCCACGGCGATGACCGAGGCCCCGTGCCGTCCGACGTCCGCCACGTCGGCCCCGGAGGAGCCGAACCCCTCGGGCAGCAGCGCCGAGAGGCCGAACCGTTCGACGACGTCGTCGATCCGGGGTCTGAACTCGGCTTCCAGGCCGGGGAAGACGAAGGCCAGCCGCCCGCCCGCGGGGCCGCCGAGCAGCGGCTCCGGGGAGAACCACACGTCGCCGCGCCCGCGCCAGGGGGAGCCCTTGGCCACCGCTTTCCGGGCCAGGGCGAGGCGCCCGGCGGTCGGGGCGACGACGCCCAGCCGGGTGCGTCCGTCGTGCGCGGACCGCCGTGCACGGACGACGGCGTCGTCGGCGTCCAGCAGCGCGGCGAGCTCCTGCGGGGTGTCGGCGGCCAGCCGCAGCACCTGTTCCGGCTCGCGGACCGTCGCCCGGGACCGGGCCGGACGGCCACTCCGACTGGGGTCTTCTTCCAGCACCACATGGGCGTTGATGCCGCCGAAGCCGAACGCGTTGACGCCCGCTCGCCGGGTCCGTCCGTCACCGGTCCCCCAGTCCCGTGCCGCGGCGATCGTGCGGAAGCGGGTGCGGGCCAGGGCCGGGTGGGGCTCCTCGCAGTGCAGGGTCGGCGGCAGTACGCCGTGGTGCACCGCGAGCGCCGCCTTGACCAGACCGGCCACACCGGCGGCCGGCATGGTGTGCCCGATCATCGATTTCACGGACCCGAGCACCGGCCGGTCCCCGTCGCCGCCCGGGCCGAACACCTCGGCCAGGGTGGCCAGTTCGGCCGCGTCCCCCGAGGGGGTGGCGGTTCCGTGCGCCTCCAGCAGCCCGACCGACCCCGGTGCGGCGGGATCCAGCCCCGCCTCGCGCCAGGCCGCCCGTACCGCCTTGACCTGGCCCGAGGGGTCGGGGTTGACCAGGCTGCCGCTGCGGCCGTCGCTGGCCACCCCGGTGCCGCGGACGACGGCGTAGACGCGGTCACCGTCGCGCAGGGCGTCGGAGAGGCGCTTGAGCGCCACCACACCGGTGCCCTCGCCGATCAGCAGCCCGTCCGCGTCCCGGTGGAACGGGCGGATCCGCTGGCTCGGCGACATCGCGCGCAGCCGGGAGAACAGGGACCACAGCGTGATGTCGTGGCAGTGGTGGACCCCGCCGGCCAGCACCAAGTCGCAGCGGCCCGTGGCCAGTTCGCCGACCGCCTGGTCGACCGCTACCAGCGAGGACGCGCAGGCGGCGTCCACCGTGTACGCCGGGCCGCGCAGGTCGAGCCGGTTGGCCACCCGGGAGGCGGTCAGGTTGGGCACGAGGTTGATCGCCTGCTCGGGCTCGTCCGGTCCCAGCTGTTCCGTGTACGCCCGCCGGACCCGCTCCAGCAGTCCGGTGTCCAGCTCGGGCAGCAACTCGGCGAGGGTCCGTACGAGTTGGTTGGACGTCTGGACGGACTGGGTGCCCCGCGCCATCCCGGGGGACAGATAGCCGCCCCGGCCCAGGACCACCCCGATCCGGTCCCTGTCCGGCAGCCGCGCCTCGCCGCCCGCGTCCGCGATCGCCTCGGCGGCCACGTGCAGCGCGATGAGCTGCTCCGGTTCGGTGCCCGGCACCGAGTTGGGCATGATCCCGAACCGGGTCGCCTCCACCTCGGCCAGCTCGTCGACGAATCCGCCGCGGCGGCAGTACACCCGGTCCGAGCGGCCACCGGCGGCCGTCGGATCGTAGAAGGAGGGGTCCCAACGTGCGGCCGGGACCTCGGTGATCGCGTCGAGGCCCGCCGTCAGGTTGCGCCAGTACGTCGCGAGGTCCGGCGCGCCGGGGAAGAGGACCGCCATGCCGACGATGGCGACGGGGGGCCGCCCGGCCGGTGTGTGGTGCGTCGTGCTCATCTTCACCAGCCCGATGCGGTGTAGACCACGGCGTCGGCCGATTCCTCGCCCCAGGCGAGCTCGCGCAGCAGGCACAGCGCCCCCTCCTCGGGGTCGATGAGTCCGATGCCGCGCCGCGCGTACTCCCGGGCGAGCTCGGGGGTCACCATGCCCGCGTGCTCCCCGTCCGGCGCCCAGGGCCCCCAGTGCACGGTCAGCGTGCGGCACTTGGACTTCTGGGCCCACCGTCCGCCGAGGGACTGCAGGGCGTCGTTGGCGGCCGCGTAGTCCGCCTGACCCCGGTTGCCGAGGACGGCCGCGATGCTGCCGAAGAACACGGCGAACCGGGGGGCCTGCGGCAGGCCGTCCAACGCCGCCAGCAGGGTGTGCGCGCCGTCGACCTTGGTGGTGTAGACCCGGCGGAAGGAGTCGGGGTCCTTCTCGGCCAGGACCCGGTCCTCGATGATCCCGGCCGCGTACACCACTCCGTCCAGACGGCCGTGTTCGGCGTGGACGTCCGCCACCAGCCGTCGCACCGCCTCGGGGTCCCGGACGTCCACCGTGTGATAGCGCACCGGGCTGCCCAGGTTCCGCAGCGAGTCGAGAGTGTGGCGGACCTCTCGCCGGGCGAGGATCTCCGAGACGGACCGTTCGATGTCGGCCGGGGAGCGTTCTCCCTTCGCGGCCAGGGCGGCCCGCAGCGCGGCCCGGTCCGGCGCGTCTTCGAAATGCTCGGGAGCGTCCGGCAGTTCGGTCCGGCCTGCCAGCTCGATCCGGCAGCGGGAGGCCGCCGCGAGCGTCGCGGCGATCCGCGCGGAGATGCCCCGGGCGCCGCCGATCAGCAGCACCACCGCGTCCCGGTCCAGGCCGATGGCGGCCGCCTCGGCCGTACCGTCCCCGGCCGGGCCCGCGCCGCGGTCGCCCAGGGCGCCCAGGCCGGCGGCCACGGCCTCGAGGCCGGACCGGACGCCGTCCGGCGACCGCAGCACCACCGGGGTCCGGTCCCCGGCCGTCAACTCGCCCACCAGCGCGGCCGCCACCTCGTCGGCGGTCAGCCGCGGGGCCAGCCCGACGAACCGGGCGAGGGTGTCCGGGTACTCCCGCGCGACGGTGCGGAACATGCCCCGCAGCCCGTCCGCCCGGCCATCGGGCTCAGCGGGCTCAGCGGGCGCGGCCGCGAGCAGCCAGCGCGGCCCGCGCCGCAGCGCGGCCTGGAACACCGGGAAGGACCCGGGCAGGAGCGGCCCGCCGCCGTCCTGCGACAGCGCCTCCAGGTGGAACACCCCGTCCAGCGGGCCGTCCTCGTCCGTGAGCACGTGGTCCGGCGGCAGGACGACCGTCTCCGCGCCGTGGGCGCCCAACCGGGCGGCCAGCGCGTCCGGCACCGGTCCGGCACCGCCCAGCAGGGCGAACCGGGTTCCGTCCAGTATCGCGAAGTCCCCGTCGGGGGACGGGAGACGGACGCTGCGCAGGACCAGCCTGCCGGGCGCCTCGCCGGTGACGGCCGGACCGGGGTCCTCCGCAGGGGCGGGGACCCGCTGCGCGGAGGCCGCTCCCCCGCCGGGCAGCCGCTCCTCCAGCAACTCGGCGATGCCGGAGGCCGTACGGGCCTTGGAGACCGCTTCCAGCTCCGCGTCGTCGAGCCGGGGCAGCTCCGTCCCGCCGGCGCCGAAGCCCAGCCGTGCGGCCAGCTCGCCGACGATCTCGACCCGCTTGATCGAGTCGATGCTCAGGTCGGCCTCCAGATCGAGACCGGGCTCGATCATGTCGAGGGGATAGCCGGTGCGTTCGCTGATGATGCCCAGGACGGTCGTCAGTACGTCCGCCGGTGCCGCGGGCGGCGCCGCCGGGGACGCCGCAGCAACGGCGACGGGAACGGCGACGGGAACGGGCTCCTCCGGCACGGCCGGCGGGAGCGCGGCCAGAACTGGCGCCGGAGCGACCGGCGGCACATTCGCCGCCCCGCCGAGGTATGTCAGCAGCACGTCGCGCTGTGCCGCGACCAACTCCCTGCTGCTGCGCAGGAATTCTTGGACCATCCGGTCACGGTCGTCCGCCGTGCCACCGTCCTGGGCCCGGATCACTGTCATCTCCTCCATCGGAATGGGTCGGGCGGGTGCGAGCGAGCCGGGCAGCAGGCCACCGTCGCGGGTGCGTGTCAGCTGCCCGTTGACGATCCAGCCGGGTGCCGCGGGGCAGGTCCCGGGGACGGCTTCGACGCTGTCGCGCCCCCGGTGCGTCCAGCCGGTACGGACAGGGACACCGGCGACGGCGAGCCGGGCGAGCAAGCCCAGGAAGCCGCGCAGTCCGGGGCCTTCGGGCCCCTCGCACGCCACCGCGGTGTGCGGACGGTCACCGAGGATCCGGCCCACCAGGCCCGTCAGCACCGAACCCGGCCCGGCCTCCACGAAGACCCGGACACCGGCCTCGTACATCCGCTCGATCTGCTGCGCGAAGCGCACGGGGGAACCGATCTGGGCCGCCAACTCGGCCCGTATCCCGTCTGGTTGACCGGGATGGACGGCGGCCGTCCGGTTCGCCCACACCGGTATCTCCGGTACGGCCACGTGCCGGGCGGCGAGGACCTCGGCGAACCGCTCGCCCGCCGGGGCCACCAGGGGACTGTGGAAGGCGCACGCCACCGGCAGGGGCTTGGCGCCCAGGCCCCGCTCGCGCAGCCGGCGCACCGCCTCCCCGACCTCCTCGACGGGACCGGAAATCACGGTCTGCCGCGGTGCGTTGTGGTTCGCGACCACCACCCGGCCGGCCAGCCCGGCCGTCCGCAGTTCCTCGGTGACGTCCTGGTGCCCGGCCGCCACGGCGGCCATGGTCCCCGGCTCCGCGCCGGCGGCGGCCAGGATCGCCTCCGCGCGCGCCGCGCTCAGCTCCAGCAGCGTCTTGGGGTCGAACGCCCCGGCCGCGCACAGCGCGACCAGTTCGCCGTAGCTGTGCCCGGCCACCGTCGCGGGCCGGACACCGGCCCGGCCCAGCAGCTCGGACACGGTCAGCCCCATGATGCCCAGCGCGGGCTGGGCGGTCCTGGTGTCGGTGACCCGGGCGCGCCGTGCCTCCTCGGCGGCGGGGTCGAAGGCGGTCGGCGGGAAGATGACGTCCGCCCACTCGTCGCCGGTCCGCAGATACCGCTGGACCTCCGGGAAGGCGATGAACAACTCGGCGAGCATGTCCGGACGTTGACTGCCCTGGCCGGGGAAGAGGAACGCCACCTCGCCGCCGTCCGACCGCTCCTCCCCCGTCGCGCCGAAGACTCCTGCCCGGGGATCGTGCTCGCCCTCCCTGGCCCGTCCCAGCAGCCCGGGCAGCTCGTCCAGGTCGCGGGCCACGACCGCCGCCCAGGCCGGTTTCCCGGACGCGTCGGCGCGCCGGGCGGCGCTCAGCGCCAGGTCGCGCAGCCGCCAGGAACGGCCCTGCCGGTCGTTCTCCGCGACCAGTTCCAGCAGCCGGCCGATTTCCCGGGCGGCCTCCGCCCGGTCGGCTCCGTGGAAGACGAACAGCTCCGCCGGCCAGGCGTCGAGCCCGTGCCGGGGCGGCGGCCCCGCCTCGTGCCCGCGCAGCACCACGTGGAAGTTGGTGCCGCCGAAGCCGAACGCGCTGACCCCGGCGACCCGTTCGCCGGGCACGGCCGCCCATGGGCGTGCGACGGTGTGGAAGGCGAACGGGCTGCTCCCGGCCTCCCAGGCCTCATTGGGCCGGGTCAGCTGTGCCGTGGGCGGCCTGACCCCGGTGTGCAGGGCCAGGGCCGCCTTGATCAGGCCGGCCAGTCCGGCCGCGCACTTGGTGTGCCCGATCTGGGACTTGACCGAGCCGAGCGCGCATCCGCCCGGCGCCGCCCCGGCCTCGGTGAACACCTCGGTGAGCGTGGTGAGTTCGGTGCGGTCGCCGACGACCGTCCCGGTGCCGTGTGCCTCCAGCAGGCCCACCTCGGCCGGCGAGATCCCGGCGTGGCGGTAGGCCCGTTCCAGCGCCGCCCGCTGGCCCTCCGGGCGGGGTGCCGTCAGCCCCAGGGACCTGCCGTCGCTCGAACTGCCGACGCCCTTGACGACCGCGTACACGCGGTCGCCGTCCCGCTCGGCGTCCGCCAGCCGCTTGAGGACGACGCAGGCGACGCCCTCGCCGAGCGCGATGCCGTCCGCCGCGCTGTCGAAGGTGCGGGAGCGGCCGGTCGGGGACAGCGCGTGCACCGAGGAGAACAGCAGATAGTCGTTGATCCCGTTGTGCAGGTCCGCGCCTCCGCACAGGACGAGGTCGCTGGTACCGGCGGACAGTTCCTTGCACGCCACGTCCACCGCCGCGAGCGAGGAGGCGCAGGCCGCGTCCACGGTGAAGTTCGCGCCGCCGAGGTCGAGCCGGTTGGCGATCCGCCCGGCGATGACGTTGGCCAGCATGCCCGGGAACGAGTCCTCGGTCAGCCGCGGGAGTTGCTCGTCCAGCCCGGGCGGCAGTTCTCCCACGTAGGCGGGGAGCACCGTGCGCACGGTGGTGGCGTTCGACAGGTCGCTGCCCGCCTCGGCCCCGAACACGACCGAGGCCCTGGAGCGGTCGAAGGGGCGCTCCTCGTAGCCGGCGTCGCGCAGCGCCCGCCGCGCGGCCTCCAGCGCGAGCAACTGCACCGGCTCGATGCTGCCGAGCGAGGACGGCGGGATGCCGTAGCGCAGCGGGTCGAAGGGGATGTCCGGCAGGAAGCCGCCCCACTTCGACTCCGTACGGGCACCGTCCGCGTCGGGCGCGTAGTGCAGCTCCGGGTCCCAGCGCTCCGCCGGCACCTCGCCGACCGCGTCGGTGCCCGCGACCACGTTCGCCCAGTAGGCGGCCAGGTCCGGCGCGCCGGGGAACATGCAGGCCATGCCGACCACGGCGATGTCGAGCGGGGCCGGGGCGGGCTTCGGAGTCTCCTGCCGGAACTCCTCGCGCAGCCGCCGGGCGCGCGCGGCGAAGAAGCCGGCGGCCTCCGCGCTGACGGCGGCGTGCAGTTCGGGGACGGTGGTGACCTCGGACCGCAGCACTGCCACCTGGCCGGCCATGAACATGCCCTCGGTCAGCTGCCGGGGCTCGTCCACCTCCGTGAGCGACCCGCCGGTCCGTTCCACGCCCTTGCTGGCGATCCTCAGCCGTCCGACGTTGAGCTGTTCCAGCCGCTCCCACGCCTGCCGCTCCGGGACGCCCTGCTCGCGCAACTCGTCCTTGGCGCCGCGGAATTCGTCCGTGAACGGGCTGCTCACGCAGCGCGTGGCGTGCCCGGGCGCGGTCTCCAGCAGCTCGGTCCGCCGTGCCGCCAGGACCTGCCGCTGGAACGACGGCCGCACGGCACCCCGGTCCACGGCCTCCTCGGTGAACAGGTAGGCGGTGCCCATGAGCAGTCCGACGGCCACCCCGCGGGCGGTCAGCGGCGCGGCGAGCGCGGCCACCATCGCGGCCGACCGCTTGTCGTGCACGCCACCGGCGAAGAACACCCGAAGCTCCGCGGGGTCCGCGTCCACGGCCGTGTCCAGGAACTCCTCCAGCACCTCGGCCTGCGCCTCCCACAGTGCGAAGCTGCTCCGCGGTCCGACGTGGCCGCCGCACTCCGAGCCCTCGAAGACGAACTTGCGCGCGCCCGCGTCCAGGAACTGCCGGAGCAGTCCGGGCGAGGGCACGTGCAGGAAGGCGTCGATGCCCACCGCCTCCAGCTCGGCCGCCTGCGCGGGCCGGCCGCCCGCGATGACGGCGCAGGAGGGCCGGACCTCCCGGACGAGTTCCAGTTGCACGGCCTTGATGTGCGCGGGCGCGAAGCCGAGGATGCCCACGCCCCAAGGGTGTTCGCCCAGTTCGTCGCGGGTCTGCTCGAGCAGGAGCCGCGTCTCCAGCGGCCCGGCGAGGGCCAGCGCGAGGAAGGGCATCCCGCCGTGACCGGCGACGGCGGCCGCGAACCGCGCCTGGTCGCTGACCCTGGTCATGGGCCCCTGGGCGACAGGCAGCGCGGTGCCCAGCGCCCGGCTCATCGGGGAGCCGCGCAGCAGCGCGTCCACGGCGGCGTCGTCGCGCACGGCCTCCCGGATGGCGGCGGTGACACCGCGGACGGCCGTGCCCACATCGCCCCAGCGCCGCGCGAACGAGGCGGCCAGGAAGCCGTCCTGGCCCACGGGGAGCAGCCGGGTCCGGGGATCGTCCGCGCCCAGCAGCCGGGCGACTTCGCCGGGCTCGTCCGGCAGGGGCGGTGCGTCCGGTCCCCGGCGGCGCAGCACCCGGTAGCCGGCGGCCGGCACGGTCTCCGAGCCGTCCATGGTCCGCACGGCAGCCGCCGCTTCCTCGGTGACGCCGGATTCGTCGAGCAGCGCCAGCTGGGTGTCCAGGACGACCCCGGCCGCACCGCCGACGACGGCGGCCGCGGCGGTGTGCGGCCCGATGCCCCCGCAGGCCCAGACCGGCAGGCCGAGTTCCGGGTCCGCCACCAACTGCTGGAGGAGGACGAAGGTGCTCAGCTCGCCGACCCGTCCGCCGGCCTCGTTCCCCCGGGCGACGAGACCATGCGCCCCGGCGTGCGCGGCGGCCAGGGCCGCCTCGTGGTCGGTGACCTCGACCAGGACGCGGTGCCGGCCGGCGGCGAGGTCGCCCGGGGTCAACCCGGCGTCCGCGCCGAGCAGTACGGTGTGCACGCCCCCGTCAGTCGCCAGGTCGTCCGGCCCGAGCGCGCATCCCGCCCCGACACGCACCCCGAAGGGGCCCGGCACCCATTGCCGCACCAGTTGAAGGGCTTCGAGGGCCGCGCGGCGCCGGCCCCTTCCGAGGTCGAGCACGCCCAGACCGCCAGCGCGGCAGACCGCCGCCACCAGGCGTGGATCGGGTTCGCCGAACGGGCTGACGCCCAGGATTGTTTCTGTGGACACGGGAACTCCGGAAGGCAAGAGGGTCGTTCGGGAGCACGACCGGCGCCGGTGAGATGAGTTGAAAGGGCCCGACTTCCCCGGCGGGCCTGGCCGGATCATTGCACGGCGGAATACGAACGGAATAGCCCGTTCAGCATTATCCCGTGAATGGTGTACATCACATCCACGATCCGGTCAGTACCGGTTGCGGGAAACCCGCAAGGGAATTGCGGCAAGCCCGCAACAGGTGCGGAATTACCGCAGAATTAGTCCGTACCAACCGCAGCGACAGGATCAACCGTCCTGAAATTCTTGTGAATTGACTAACCATCAGATCCGAGTCGAATTCCGTCCGGGAAATTTCTCCCGACCCAGGGTTGCCATTCCGGATCTTTGTGCAAGGATTCCTGCTGCCCGGCCCGAAAAGGGCCGGACGGAGAAAGGAGTCCTGTGAAATCACTGACGCTCAGATCCGCTGCCGGGGTGGTCGCCTCCCTGGCGGTGTCGGCCGCGCTGGTGCCGGCGTCCACCGCGGGCGCGGAGGCCAAGCCCGGAGGCGTGGACAAGACGACGGCCGAGTCCTTCGGCCGTATCGCGGGTGTCGTGCTCACCGACCGCACGGCGGCGGTCGTCGACGGCAAGGTGAAGGGGCACGCCACTTCGCCGTCCACGAAGAAGGCGCGCCTGTCGTCCGCGACGGCGCGTTCGGAGAAGTCCGTCGTGGCCTCGCTGCGCCAGCGCAGGGCGAAGCTCAAGGCCCTGGGCGAGGCGTACTCCGCCGGCGACACCCGGGTCACGGTGGACCGGACCGGCGTCGACGGCAAGAAGGCCACGGTGCGGGTGACCGAGACCACGCAGCTGACCTACAAGAAGATCCGCGGTGACGAGCCGGGCACCACCGGCTTCCAGGCCCACCACGAGCTGAGCTTCGCCGCCGCCGGCAACGGGGCGTGGGAGCTGACCGGCATCAAGGATCTGGACGAGATACCGCAGATCAACGCGCCCGCACCGACGGCGCCCACGGTGAAGGCCACGGCGGGCGCGGGTGACATGCCGAACGCACCCGAGGCGAGTGTCTGGCCGTTCCCCAAGCGGCTGCCGAAGGACAACAAGAAGACCGGCCTCGACTACAAGGCGATGGCCGACTACGCCGAGAAGTACTGGAAGAACTACAACCCGGCCTACCGGGCCTACCCGTTGGGGACCGGCGGCGACTGCACGAACTTCGTCAGCCAGGCGCTGAAGGCGGGCGGCTGGAAGCACGCCCCCGGCAAGGCCGGTGACTACACGAAGTGGTGGTACGGGTCCGACACCCAGTCGGATTCCTGGACCGGCGTCAACGAGTGGTCCTGGTTCGCGCAGAACTCGAAGCGGGTGACGCCGCTGAAGTACGTCTACCAGATGGAGGTCGGGGACGTCCTCCAGGCGGACTTCAACCGTGACGGGTCCAAGGACCACACCATGCTGGTCACTTACCGCGATGCTCTCGGCACCCCGTATCTGACGTACCACTCCTTCGACACCTACCGGCGGTCGATGCTGAGCCTCTCGGTGACGCTGCCGTTCACCAAGTGGTACGCGTACCGCACCTGATGCGTACGGCGCGTGGCGTGAAGGCCCTGGCGACCGGGACCGCCCTCATGCTCGGGCTGCTGTCGGGCTGCGGATCCGGTGGGGCCGGGGAGAGGGCCGCGCTCTCTCCCTCCGCCCGCCCCTCGTCCGCTCCTCCGTCGGCTTCACCGACCCCTACCCCATCCGGGTCGAAGGCGGCGGACCCGCAGGAGAAGTGGGACGGGAAGGTACGGGTCCTGGGCGACGGTTCGACGTCCTCCACCGGCCCGCAGCCGCACCAGCCCAAGCCGGTGAAGCTCAAACCGGGCGAGAAACCGCCGCAGTTCGTGGTGTTCTCCTGGGACGGCGCCCTCCAGGGCGACGAGAAGCAGTTCTCGCACTTCCGTGAGGTCGCCAAGGAGAACAACGCGCAGATGACGTTCTTCCTCACCGGGACCTATCTGCTGCCCAAGTCGAAGGCGTCGAAATACCGGCCGCCGCAGCACAAACGCGGCGAAATGGCGATCTCGTACGCCACCGACCAGCACATCAGGGACACCCTGGAACAGCTGAGCGGCGCCTGGCTGGAGGGCAATGAGATCGGCACGCACTTCAACGGGCACTTCTGCGGCGCCAAGGGCGGCGGCGACTGGAGCGTCGCCGAGTGGAAGAGCGAGATCGAGCAGTCCTACTCCTTCGTCGAGAACTGGAAGACCAATACCGGCTACAAGGACCTTCCCCCACTGCCCTTCGACTACCGGAACCAGCTGGCCGGCGGCCGGGCTCCCTGCCTGGAAGGCCAGAAGAACCTGCTGAAGGCCGCCAAGTCATTCGGCTGGCGCTACGACGCGAGCTCACCCGGCGACTTCCAGATCTGGCCGTCCAAGAACGACGGCATCTGGAACTTCCCGCTGCAGCTCGTCCCTTACCCCGGGACCGAGCAGCAGGTCCTCTCCATGGACTTCAACTTCCTCTACAACCAGTCCGGTGACAGCACCCAGGGCGATCCGGCCAAGTACGAGCAGTGGCGCAAGCTGACCAGGGACAGCTATCTCAACGGCTTCGAGCGCGTCTACAACGGCAGCCGCGCACCGCTGTTCATCGGCAACCACTTCGAGGACTGGAACGGCGGCATCTATATGAAGGCCGTCGAGGACGTCGTGAAGTCGGTGTGCACACGCGACGGCGTGCGCTGCGTGACCTTCAAACAGCTCGCCGACTGGCTGGACGTCCAGGATCCCCAGGTCCTGGAGAAGATGCGCCAGTTGGACCCGGCGCAGTCCCCGGACTGGAAGTCCCTGGTCAAGTAACTCCCCACCCCCTGCCCGACCCCCACCCTGTGAGGTACCCCCATGCCCCCGCGCAAGAGATCGTTCCGCGCCCTCGCCTGCGCCGCCTCGGCGCTGGCCCTGACCGTGACGGCAGGCGCCGCCTCCGCCTCCGCGTCCACGGCCCCGGCCGACGCGAAGACCGCGAAGGCCGCAACGGCCGGCAAGACCGTCACCAGCGGCTGGAACAACTGGTCCTGCAAGCCGTCCGCCGCCCACCCCAACCCCGTCGTCCTCCTCCACGGCACCTGGGCCAACCAGTTGGACACCTGGTTCCTCCTGGCGCCCACGCTGGTCAAGCAGGGCTACTGCGTCTACTCCCTCGACTACGGCAAGCTGCCCTACATGCCGGGGCTCAACGGCCAGGGCCCGATCGTCAAGTCGGCCGGAGAGGTGTCCGCGTTCGTGGACAAGGTCCTCAAGTCCAGTGGGGCGAAGAAGGTGGACCTGGTCGGCCACTCCCAGGGCGGCGGCCCCCTGCCGCGCTACTACCTCAACTTCCTTGGCGGCGCCGCCAAGGTGGACAAGCTCGTGGGCATAGCACCCGACAACCACGGCTCGACCGCCTCGGGCCTGACCACCCTCGGGCGCATGGTCCCTGGTGTGAGCAAGGCGATGTCGATCGCCGTCCCGGGCGTCGAGGACCAGATGATCGGCTCCGAGTTCCTGAAGAAGCTGAACTCCAAGCCCGAGACCGTGCCGGGGGTGAAGTACACGGTCATCTCGACCAAGTACGACGAGATCGCCACGCCCTGGCAGACGCAGCGGCTCTCGGGCCCGAACGTGCGCAATGTCCTGGTCCAGGACCTGTGCAAGCTGGACGTCTCCGAGCACATCGCCATCGGCACGATCGACAAGGTCGCCTTCCACGAGGTGACGAACGCGCTCGACCCGGCGCACGCCACCCCCACCACCTGCGCCTCCGTCTTCAGCTGACATACCCCCGTACCGGCCCGGCCGCCTCTCCGCAGCGGCCGGGCCCCCGCCCTGTTGCCGGACGGTCCAGTGATCCTTCGCCCCCGCCTGTACGTACGCCGGCCCCGGACGCGGCAAGTCCCGCCCGTCCGGTCGCGATTGCGCCCCGCCTATCCCCGCCCGGGCCGGACGGGGTTCAGACGCTGGGTACCGTCGTGGCGCCAGACGCTGGGGCTGCTCGGCTCCTTCGTCGCCGCCGTGGCCGGGCTGCTGACCATCATGTACCTGCGCACCGCGATACCCGCCGACCTCAACGCCTTCGCCACCCAGCAGGACAACGTCTACTACTGGGCCGACGGCAGTGAGATGGCCCGCACCGGCGAGATCGACCGGCAGGACACGCCGCTGGACCAGGTGCCCGAGAAGGTCCGCTGGGCGACGCTGGCCGCGGAGAACGAGACGTTCTACTCCGACAGCGGGGTCTCCCCCAGCGGCATGGTCCGCGCGGTCTCCAAGATGGTCACCGGGGGCGACACCCAGGGCGGTTCGACCATCACCCAGCAGTACGTGAAGAACGCCTACCTCAACCAGGAGCAGACCTTCACGCGCAAGCTCACCGAGATGTTCATCGCGATCAAGCTCGACAACAAGATGAGCAAGGACGAGATCCTCGAGCAGTACCTCAACACCAGCTGGTACGGGCGCGGTACCTACGGCATCCAGCGGGCCGCCCACGCCTATTACGGCAAGGACGTCTCGCAGCTGAACGTGAGCGAGGGCGCCTTCCTGGCGTCCCTGCTCAAGGGGGCCGCGCTCTACGACCCGGCGGCCGGCGCCGGGAACCACCAACGCGCGGTGGAGCGCTGGAGCTGGGTCCTGGACCGGATGGTGGCCATCGGCAAGCTTTCCAAGCAGGAGCGCGCACGGTATACGCACTTCCCCGAGCCGATCGCCCCGCCCAAGGTCACCGGGCTATCCGGCCAGGCCGGCTACCTCGTCGAGACGGCCCGCGCCTATCTGCTGGCCCACTCCCACGTCTCCGAGCGGGAATTCGCGCTCGGCGGCTACCAGATCCGCACGACATTCGACAAGAAGCGGATGGCAGCGCTCACCCGGGCGGCCGAGAAGGCGCGGGACGGTCTGGCCCCGGACCGGCGCGCGGCCGACCGCGATGTGCGCATCGGGGCCGCGTCGGTGGCCACCGACGGGCGCATCGTCGCCCTGTACGGCGGGCCGGACTACCTCAAACAGGGCTTCAACGACGCCAATTCGTCCGTCGTGCCGGCGGGCAACGCCTTCACCCCCTTCGTCTACGCGGCGGCCTTGCGCGACGGGGTGCAGCGCGAGCGCGGCAAGCCCCGCACACCCGTGACCCCGGCGGCGCTCTACGACGGCGACGACAAGGTCTCGCTGCAAACCCCGGAGGGCCCCTACTGGGACCGGTCCGGGAAGATCGTCAAAGCGGTCAACGAAGGCGACCGGTCCTGGGGAAAGGTCTCCCTCAAGGATGCGATCGCCCACTCGGTCAACACCCCCATGATGCAGCTGGGCATGGACGTAGGGCTGGACCGGGTCGGCAAGACGAGCGTACAAACGGGCCTGCTGGAGAGCAGCCTCGGAGAAAAACTGCCGTCGTTCTCGCTCGGCACCTCCACGCCCAGCGCCATCCGCATGGCCGACGCCTACGCCACGTTCGCCGCCAAGGGCAGGCACACCGAGCCGTACTCGGTCGCCGGACTCCGGCGCAACGGCGACGACGTGCCCGTGGAGAGGCCGGAGACCGAGCAGGCCCTGCCACCGCGCGCGGCGGGGGCCGTGGACGACGCGCTGCGCGAGGCGGTCCGCACGGGCACGGCGCGGCCGGCGCGGGCCGCCGGACCCGGCACGGCCGGCAAGACCGGCACCGCGCAGGACAACAAGTCGGCTTGGTACGTCGGTTACCGCGACTCCCTGTCGACCGCGGTCTCGCTCGCCCGTATCGACCCCAAGACGCAGGAGTTGCTCCCGCTGGACGGCATCGGCGGAACACCTGAGGGCACGGTGGGCAGTTCGCTGCCGGTCGAGCTGTGGACGCGCTACATGACGGCCGAGTAGGGGCGCACGCCAACGTCCTTCAAATATTGCGGGTTTACCGCAAAACCGCATGTGACCCCATATCTACTCGCCTTCTGAGCCGTGTTGTTGCACGCCGAATGTGACATGCGCAATCCATGTGTCGTAAAGTCCCGGTGAGTTATTGATCAAGGCACTGCCGTTCACGAGTGTTCACGAGTGATTGACGCTCGCGGCAGCGCCCACCCCCCACGGTTCGAATCGGCGTGCACCGGACCCGTTGTGCACGCCGCAGAAAGGCATGCCCATGTTCCGAATACGGTTGCCGAAACCCGCTGCACTGATCGCAGCGGGTGGCATAGGCGCCTGTATCGCCACCGTCGCCGTACCGTCCGCCTACGCGGCCGCCCCCGCCCCGGCGGACACCTGCACGGTCCGCCCCGCGGACAAGAACTCCGAAGCGCCGCTGAGCTGTCTCGGCGTCACCGCCTCCCTCGACCGCCTCCCCGCCGTCGGGGAGCGATCCACCCTCACCGTGGCCGTCACGGCGCAGACCGACGTCAAGCGCGCCGGCCTCTCCCTCCAACTGCCGCCCGCCCTGCGGATCGTCGACCGGAACCCGGCCCTCGCCGCGCCCACGACGGACCCCTTCGGCCAGCGCACCAGCCGGACGCTGGCCCTCACCCCGGGCACCCGCACCATCGAGCTCGAGGTCAAGGCCGTCGCCACGGGCCCCGCCCAGATCCAGGCGGACATCAGCGACATCGACCGCCCCGGCCCGCGCCGCGCGGCTCACGCCTCGGTGGAACTGACCATCGGCAAGGGCAAGGGTTCCACCGCCAAGGGCATGTCCGTCACCAAGGCCGCCGCGACCCCGGTCAGCGGGCCCACCGCGCCCGGCCGCCCGGCACGCCCGGGCGCCGCCGCCCCGGCCGCACCGAGCACTCCCCCGCACGCCGCCGCGCCCGGCAAGCGCTACGCCCCGGTCTGCGTCAGCGGCACTCTGCGCAACCACTTCCAGTCCTCCGAAGGCGGCAGCTGGAACCGCAAGGCCGACCGGGACCTGCCGGTCAGCAACGCCAACGTCACCCTCTGGGGCAGGGCGACCTCGGGCGGCGGCACGCAGAAGCTCGCCACGGGCCTGACCGGCAACGGAGACGGCACGTTCAAGCTCTGCTACACGCCGAGCACTTCCGTCACCTCCCAGGTCTGGGCGGAGTTCCAGACCCAGGCCGGCGCCATGTGGTCGGTCGTCGACGGATACAACCGCCGCTACGCGACCACCTCGAACGCCCTGAGCAACGTCTCGGGCAACAGAAGCCTGGGCACCGTCTACGCCAACAGCGGCCAGAGCCGCGCCTGGCACGCCTTCGACACCCTCAACAAGCTCTGGTGGGACCGGGGTTCGACCAGCACCTGCTGGACGAGCAACCAGAGGGACGGCCGCTGCACCCCGATCACCGTCCAGTGGTACCCCGGCTCGACCGACGGTACGTACTGGACGAACCGCGACGACAAGGTCCACCTCGCGGACAGCGACCCCGACTCCGGCCACACCACCGTCCACGAGGCCGGACACTCCCTCATGGGCAAGCTCTACAACGGATGGTGGCCGTACGTCACCAACTGCTCGCCCCACTACATCAACCGCACCTCCTCCACCACCTGTGGCTGGACCGAGGGCTTCGCCGACGCCGTGGCGTTCCACACCTTCAAGGACACCGTCATGACGTGGGGCAACGGCAGCTCCATGAACCTCGCCAACGACCGCGGCACACGCGGCATGGACTGGGGCGACGCCTGCGAGGCCCGGGTCGGCACCGCGCTGGTCGACCTGTGGTCCCAGATCGACGGCGGCTGGACGAAGAGCAACACCATGATGTCCCGCGAGCGCCAGTCCACCTTCCGTGAGTACTTCCTCACCGACCGGCCCGCGTACGGCCTGGACAGCGGACCGAAGGCCCGCAACATCCTCTACGGCCACACCATCCAGTACTGATCACCAGAAGTCAGCGGAAAAAGGAACCCCCCATGCACGGATTCCGTAGATCAACGCGCATATCGGCGCGCACACACGCCGCCCCTGCCCCAAGGCCGAGGCGCAACAAGGTGCTTCTGTCCACGATGGCCGCCGCCGTCCTGTCCGGCGGACTCCTGCTGAGCGTCTCCCCCGAGGCCCAGGCCGCCGCCACCGGCACGGTCACCGGCGGGCGAGGCAATTTCAGCACGGTCAACCAGCGTTCCCAGCCGTCCCTTTCGGCCGCCACCACCGGGAAGTCGCGGGTCGGCGACCGCATCTCGATGTCCTGCCGTACCACTGGCGATGTCGTCGAGAACAACTCCCGCTGGATCTGGTCCGGCAAGTTCTACATCGCCGACGCGTTCATCCGCGAGAACACCGGCAGCCTGCCGACCTGCAACACCACCACCCCCCAGCCCACCACCGGCCGCAAGGCCCTCGACATCAGCATGCAGAAGCAGGTCAAGGACCAGTGGTGCTGGGACGCCACCGGCCTGACCATAGCCAACTACTGGGGCTACACCCGCTACAACCAGGCCGACTTCTGCCGCCTGGCCGCCCAGAACAACCGGCTGGACTGCAACAACCGCCCCGCCACCCTCGGCGACATGGCCAACGCCCTTCGCAACATGGGCTTCCGCAGCAACGGCAGCGACCTGTACCGCAACGCGTCCTTCGGCGAGACCCGGAACGAGATCGCGAACGGGCGCCCGTTCGCCGTCCGTATCGGCTGGAACTCCGGCGGCGGCCACATGAACGTCGTCTACGGCTACGACAGCACCAGCAACATGATCGCGGTCGGCGACCCCTGGCCCACCACGAAGACCTACACCTGGTGGAACTACTCCTCCTACTCCGGAAACAACTCCTTCCGGTGGACCCACACGCGCATCGGCATGCAAGGCTAGAGGAGACGAACCATCATGCACCGTACGACCAGACGCGCCGCCACCCTGTTCGCGGCCACTGCCGTCGTCGCCCTTTGCGGAATCGGTTCCGCACAAGCCGCCGACGAACCCACCGCCCCTGCGGCGACCGACTACACCGCCGCTCAGCAGGTGCTGCGCTCCGGCAAGGTCCAGGACACCGTCGCCCGCTTCCTGAAGGCTGCCGAGGGCCGTGCCCCGGACGGCGGCGCGGACGGAGGCACGGACAACGGCACGGCCGGCGCCCCGCGCGGCCTCGCGCAGGCACCTGCCGCCGCAACCGGCTTCGACCTCAAGAAGCCGGTTCCCCTCTACGAGCTCGCTCCCGAGTTCGTCACCGGCAAGACCAAGCCCACCGCGGGCTCGGCCCTGCGGCTGTCCTACCTCGCCTCCCGTGTCTCGGCCGCCAACGGCCGCCAGGCCGCCGTCCTGCTCGCCCCGGGTCAAGACAGCGGCCGTGACTGGCAGTTGGCCGGCATCCGCGACGGCGACGCGGACATCAGCGCCGCCGAACGCGGCACGGACCGGGCACAGACCTTCATGGAGCCGCAGATCCACGGCTGGTACCGGCTGACCGGCAGCGGCTCCGTCGAGCCGCTCAACAAGGAAGCCCGGACGGCTCTCCAGGGCAAGCCCCGCGTCTCGCTCGCGGCGTACCAGCAGCTCGTCGCCAAGCGTTACGGCGACAAGCTCCCCGGCTCGGCCTACGACCGCAAGGGCCTCGCGGGCGGCTACACCCTCGCCGACGACCAGGCCCAGGAGCAGGCCCAGACCCAGGCCACCACCGCCTCTTCCTTCCCCTGGCTCCCGGTCGCCTCCGGCGCGGCAGCCCTGGCGGTGTCGGGCGCGGCAGTCCTCCACCTGCGCCGCCGACGCCGCTCGGCCTGACCCCGCCCGCCGTCACGCCGTCCGGCGTGACGGCGGCCCGGCGGCCGTCGGGAACCAACCGCCTCCGCTCTCCGACTGGTTCGAGGGGCGAGGAGGTGGAATGGGCGGTCTGAACGTGCGGCTGTGCCGGGTCACCTGCAGTCACGGCCGGGTCACGGCCGTACGCGAGGTGGACCTCGATGTCACCGCCGGGCAGCGGGTGGCGCTGACAGGGACCAACGGCTCGGGCAAGACGACATTGTTGCGCGCGATGCTGGGTCTGCATCGCCAGGTCGGCGGCCGGATCCTGGTGGGCGGGCGGGATGCCGGGACGGCGGCCGAGTGGGCGTGGCGGCGGCGGGCGTGTGCGTGGATACCGCAGAAGCCCGCGGTCGGCCGTTTCCCGTTGCTGGCGGGCGAGTTGCTGGCGAGCGGCGGCGCACGGGCCGAGGCCGTCGCGGCGGCGGAGAAGCTGGGGGTCGGGGCGCTGGTGGACCGGCCGTTGCACACCCTGTCCGGCGGCCAGCTGCAGCGCATGTACCTGGCGCGCGCGGTCGGATGCGTCTCGGCGGGCGCGGGTGTACTGCTCGCCGACGAGCCCACCGCCGCGCTGGACTTCGCCGGGCAGGAGGAAGCGGGCGATGTGCTGTTGTCGCTGCCGGTGACGGTGCTGGTCGTCACGCACGACCGGGCACTGGCGGAGCGCTGTGACCGGGTGCTGGAGATGGCCGCGGGCCGGTTGCGGGAGGTGCCGTGAACACCATGGCCGCGGCGGATCTCGGAGAGCTGCTTCAGCTGGTGCCGGTCCAACGAGCGGGTGTGGCACTGCTGTTGGCGGCCGTCGGACTGCCCGTGATCGGGGTGGTGATCGTCGGGCTGGACATCATGCCGGTGCGGTTCGCGATGATGCACGTGGCGCTTCTGGGCATCGCCGTCGGTCTGCTGACCGGGCTCGACCCGATGCTGTGCGCGCTGGCGGCCTGTGCGCTCGCGGGGGCCGGTACCGCGCCGCTCGCCCGGTCCCCGGACGGTCTGTCGGGTGCGATGGGCCTGCTGATGAGTCTGGCGATCGCTGCCGCGCTGCTGGTCCTCGCGGTCTCGGGGGTCAATGCCCAGGGCGCGTTCGCCCTGTTGTGGGGATCGATTCTCTCGGTGGGCGGCGCGGACGTGTGGTTGCTGGGCGGGCTCGCCGTCGTCGTGCCGGCCGTGTTCTGGTGGCGGCACCGTGACGTGGCGCTGCTGCTGTACGACCGTGAACTCGCGCTGTCTTCCGGAGTGTCGGTGGACCGGCTCACCCTGCTGCTGCTCGTCCTGGTCGCGGTGGCGGTCGCCGGGGCGATCCGGCTGACCGGGGCTCTGCTCGTCGACGCGCTGACTCTGCTGCCCGCGCTCGCGGCGCGGCGGCTGGGCAGGTCGCTGACGTCCATCACCGGCTGGGCGATCGGCATCGGCGTCGTCGTCAATCTGTCCGGGTTCCTCGTCGCGCTCCGGTTCGACCTGCCGCCCGGTCCTGTGCTTGTCCTGGCGGCGGGGGCCGTGGCTCTCGCCGCCCACCTCGTCCCCGAACGGAGAGACAGCTCATGCCGCGCGTACGCATCCGAATCGCCTCCCTCCTCGCACTGACCATGGGCGCGGGGCTCGCACTGACCGTCACCGGCTGCGGCGGCAGCGAATCCGCCGCCGGCCACACGAGCGGTGACGGTCCGCCGGTGGTCGTGGCCACGACGACATGGGAGGGCGCCTTCGCCAAGGCCGCCGGTGCCCGGGACGTCAAGGTGATCGTGCCGTCGTCGGTGCAGCACGCCCCCGACTACGACCCCAAGCCGTCCGACCTCACGGCGGTGGCGCACGCCGACTTCGTGCTGTACGCGCCGTTCGAGCCGTACGCGAAGAAGCTCAAGGAGGCAGCCGGGGCCCACGCGAAACTGGTCGAGGTCGGCCTCGACAACGACGCCGACAAGGCCATGGCCGAAGTGACGCGTCTGGGCGGGGTGTTCGGCACGCAGAACGCGGCCGAGAAGTGGAACAGTGCCTTCAAGAGCGAGTACGGCACTCTCCAGAAGGGCCTGAAGGACGCCCGGCCTGGCGGCAGGGCGCCGTCCGTCGTGGCCCAGGTCTACTCGGTCTGGGCGGCGAAGATGGCGGGGGCGAACGTGGCGGGGACCTACGGACCGGATGCGGTGACGGCCCGGCAGCTGTCCGAACTGTCGCGGAAGAAGCCTGCCTTGGTCCTGGACAACGTGCACATGACGACGGGCACGGTACTGCCCGGCTCGGGCGCACGCCAGCTGGAGATCGTCAACTATCCGGGGAAGGACCTGGATCTCCTTGCCGTGTACCGCGATGCCGCGGCGACGGTGAAGAAGGCGCTGACCGGCTCCTGAGGCACCCCTGAAAGCGACAGGGCCCGCCGGCCGACCCGGCGGGCCCTGTCGCCGTCCGGTGGGCTCAGCCCGCGGATGTACGCGACGGTTCGGCGGTGAGCCGCTCCCGCAGGCGATCCCGGTCCGGCTTCCCGGCCGGAGTGAGCGGCAACTCATCGACCAGCAGCAGATGTTCGGGATGCTTGCGCCGCTCCAGCCCCCGGGCGTCGAGGTGCGCGCACAGTTCATCGAGGCCGGGGGCCCGCCCTCCGCGCGGCACGACGCAGGCGGCCAGCCGCTCGCCCATCAGCGGATCGGGTACGCCCACGCACACCACGTCCCGGACGAGGGGATGGGCGGCGAGTTCGATCTCGACCTCGGCCGGGCTGATGTTGGCGCCGCCGCGGATCACCACGTCCTTCAGGCGCCCGACGACCCGCAGGGTGCCGTCCTTGTCCATCAGCCCGAGGTCTCCGGTGCGGACCCAGCCGTCGGGTGTACGGCAGCGGGCGTCGAGCTCGGGGGCGGCGACGTAGCACATGGGGGTCATCGGCCCCCGGGCGACGATCTCGCCGACCGAGCCGGCGGGCAGTTCCTCCGGCCCGGCGGCATCCGGGGCGGCGATGCGTATGTCGGCGACCCGGGAGTCCGGGCGGCCGACGAACGTACCCGGCCCCTCGCCTCGCGCGGGCTCATCGGCCAGCCCGGTATGGCAGTTGACCCCGTCGGCCGAGCCGTAGAGATTCACGACCGGACAGCCGAAGCCGCTGCGCGCCTCCTCGGCGGTGGCCGGATCCAGCGGAGACCCGCCGACGACAAGCGCTGTCGGCGGTACGAAGGCCGCGCGCGGCCCGTCGGCGAGGTGGTCCAGCATCATGCGGATCATGGTCGGCACGCCCATGACGTGGGTCGGTTCGTGCGCGGCGAGGGCTTCCAGGGCCGCCGCGGGGGTGAAGTGGTCGAGCAGGATGAGGGTTCCGCCGTGCCGGGCGAGAACGACCGGAGTGCCGTTGCTGCCGAACGCGGACGCGAGCGGCACCAGGAAGAGGCAGCGTGGCGGCCGGCGGTCCGGCACGAGCGCGGCGAGGAAGTTGCCGCGGCCGCCGGCCAGCGCGTTGTGCGAGTACGCGACCATCTTGGGCTCGGCCTCCGAGCCGGAGGAGACAAGGATGCGGGCGGCGGAGTCGGGGTCGGCCCGGACCGGGCGGAAGTCCCTCGGGTCCGTGCGCAGCAGCTCGGACAGGGTGACCGCTCCGTCGGGTGCGGTACCGGGCCCGGCCGCGATCACCGTGCGCAGGGCGGGCAGTTCTGCGGTCCGGGCGAGCAGGTCGGCGGCATGGTGGTTGTCGCGGAGCTCTGTGGCAGCGATCACCGCGACGGCCTCCGAGCGGCCCAGCAGCGAGACGGCTTCCCGTCGGCCACGGCCGGCCGGGAAGGGCAGCGCGATGGCGCCGAGTGCGGCCAGTGCCAGGTCGGCGGTGACGGCACCCCGCCCGTTGGGGAGTTGGGTGCCGACCACGTCGCCGGGGCGTATGCCGAGTCCGGCCAGTCCCCCGGCGAGACAGCGCGCCTTGCGGTCGAGGGCCGCGTAACAGAGCTTCCCGTGGGCGTCGATGAGCGCCGTGCGGTGCGGGTCGGCGATCCGGTGGGCGCGGTAGAGGCTGTAGAGGTCGAGGTCGGGGCAGGTGCCGTCGGCGGCCCAGGAACGGCGGAGTCCGGCGGGCAGCAAGTCGTGCAGCGGTACGGTCATGTGAAGCTCCACGGATCGGGGACGGCGGGGGCACCGTGCGTGTCACGGGTGACGGTGCCGGTGAAGAGCAGCTCGGCGAGGTCCGTGACGACCGGGACGGCCATCAGGCCGTGGGCGTGCAGTAGTTGCAGAGCCTGCCCGGTGGGCAGGTGGCTCAGGTCGAACGCGGCTGCCTCGGCGGCGTCGGCGTCCGCCGGGGCGAGCCAGCCGTCGGCGGTCCGCAGCGGACGGCGGAACCCGGCGGGGCTGCGGGGGTCGAGCCCCCGGGCGGCGCGCGCCCGGGCGGGGGCGGTGAGCACGTCGGCGGCGCCGAGCAGCGACGAGTCGATGCGCATGCCGCGTCCGGTGCGCTCGCGCAGGAGCAGACCCGCCAGGATCGCTTCGGCGCCGAGCAGCCCGCCGAGCACGTCGAGCAGGGTCATCAGGGACGGCGCGGGTGGTTCGTCGGCGGGCCGCACGGCTTCGCCGACTCCGGTGCGGGCCTGGGCCATGAAGTCGGTGCCCATGGGGGCGCCCGGCAGCCGGCCGGCCCAGCCGCTGGTGTGGGCGTAGACGAGCGCGGGGTTGGCGGCGGCCAGGTGCTCGCGGTCCAGTCCCAGCCGGGCGGCTTTGCCCGGTGCCCAGTTGTGCAGGAAGACATCCGCCTCTGCCGCCATGGCCCGCAGCCACTCGCGTCCTGCGGGGGACTTGATGTCCAACTCCACCGCTTTTTTGCCCCGGTTGAGCGCCAGCCACCGCGCGGAGGTCCCCGAGCAGGTGGGCGGCATGCCGCGCAGCGGGTCACCGCCCGGCGGCTCGATACGGACGACCTCGGCGCCGAGCAGTCGGAGCAGGTGGGCGGCGAGCGGGGCCTGGATGCGGCGCCCCGCCTCCAGCACGACGAGTCCGGACAGCGGCGCGCCGTCGGCGGGGCGGGAGGTGTGGGCCGCGTCGTGTCCGCTGAACGACCAGGGCGGGGCTTCGTCATGTTCGGCGGCCCGCTCCTCGAGCGAGCGCACCCGGCACACATCGGCGCCGGAGGCATCGGCGGCGACGCGGATCCGCTCCCAGGTGCTCGCGCGCACGACCTCGTGCAGGACGGCGGGGAAGGGGGCACAGGCCGTGGCGTACCGGAACTGGAAGGGTCGCCAGCCCCGGCGCAGCGCTTCCTCGGGCGCACCCAGTGCGCGCCAGAACCCCGCCCACACCCCGGGATCGAGTGCCTCCAGCTCGAACATCGTGCCGTCGGACGTGGTGAACGGCGGCCCGCCCGGCGCGAGTTCCGCCGCCTCCCCGTCCTCGGCCCCGGCGGCGGCCAGGTACTGCGAGACGGCCAGCAGCGCGGCGCGGTGCGCGGTCACCTCCACGCCCTGGGCCCGTCCGCCCCGCGCCTGTGCGATCAGCCCGGCGAGCAGCCCCTGCACGACGAGGATGCCCGTCGCGGTGGCCGCGTAGTCGACGGCGAGGCCGCGGGGGCTGCCGTCACGGCGGCCGTGCACCGCCATGACGCCGGTGGCGGCCTGCACGGTGGCCTCGTCGCCGGCATCGTCCGCGTCACCCCATGCCATGCGAGCGGTGAACTCGCCGAATCCGGCGCCGGTCAGGACGACGCGGTTGCCCAGGGGACGGATTCCCCCGGCGCCCAGCAGCCGGAGGTGTTCTGCGACGAGCCCGCCGTCGATGCCTTGCGGACCCGAACTCCGCATGTGCAGACCGCGGAGCGGCCCGGCCCGCCACGCAGAGGTGGATACGGCACATATCGCCAATGCCCTCTCCCTTCCCGACACCGTGACCCGCGGGAACCCGGGAGCGGCCGCCCCCGACCGGTTCCACGGAAGGCAGTCGCGCGGCCGATCGCCCGAGTTCCCGCGCGGCCGGAGGAAGGCGGAGAAAGGCGGTGGACCGTGCCGGTGACACGCGGCGCCCCTCAATGCCCGGCGGAGCTCAGGGAGTTGACGGACAGAGTGGCAGCCTTCATGCGCGAGCGGGTTGTGCCGTGCGAACCACTCCTCGACGGCGGGGGACGGCAGGCGGCTGCCGCCCTGCACAGGCTGCAGCAGGAGGCCAGGAACCGGGGCCTGTGGGCGCTGCCGCTCCCCGCCGAACTCGGCGGGCAGGGGCTCCCCTTGGCGTCCTACGCCCACGTCGCCGAGACCGAAGGCGCCAGCGACCACGGCCCTGCCGCACTCGGCTCGGCCTCGCTGCTGGACGCCCTGATGCTGTGGCGGCACGGCAGCACGCGGGTCCGCGCACGGTACGCCGAGCGGCTGGTCTCCGGGGAACTACGGGCCTGCTACGCCATGACCGAGCCCGATACGCCGGGAACCGAGCCCGCCCTGACCGCCACCCGCGCCGATCCGGGCGAGGACGGGACCTGGCGGGTGAGCGGCCGCAAGTGGTTCACCAGTGGCGCGGCCGGCGCCGACTTGGTCACCGTGCTCGCCCGCACCGACGGTGAGCCCCCGGACCGGGAAGGGCTCTCCCTGCTGCTGGTGCCCACCGACGCACCCGGCTTCCACGTGGTGCGCGACCTGCCCGTGCTCGGCGCGGGCGGGCAGGCGGAGATCGCACTCGACCGCGTGCCGGTCGACGCCGACCACCTCATCGGCGAGCGTGGCAAGGCCCTGGCCGTCGCCGGCGAACGACTGCAACTGGGCCGCACCGTGCGCTGCCTGCGCTGGCTCGGCCAGGCTCAGCGCGCCTTCGAGTTGATGCGCCGACGGGCCGTCACCCGCACCGGTTCCCACGGCACACTCGCCGATTTCCCGTTGGTGCAGCGCCACGTCTTCGAGTCCCTGCTCTCCCTGCGCACCACCCGGCCGCTGGTGTACGAGGCCGTGGCCCGGCTGGACGCGGGACTCGACGCCCGCCTGGAGGTGGGCCTGGCCAAGGTCGCCGCCGCGCGCACGCTGCACCAGGTGGCCGACGCGGCGATCCAGGTGCACGGGGCCGCCGGACTCGGCCCGGACACGGCGCTGCCCTCGCTCTTCCGCACCGGCCGCATGGCACGCATCCTCGACGGCCCGGACGAACTGCACATGGTGTCCGTCGCACGGCGCGTCCTGCGAGCCGCTCCTGACGAGGGGTGAGGTGTCAGCCCGACGCGGGTTTCCGGCTGGGAAGCCAGGCGAGAAAAGCGACGGCGAAGAGACCCTCGACGATCAAGGTAAGAGGGCCGTAGGGCCGTTCCCAGCTCTCCTCGTAGTAGCCGTCCGGCAGGCCGGCGGTGCGCGACAGCAGAAAGCCGGTGATCATACCGAGGCTGACCAGCGCTCCGATCGGCCACGCGACCGTGACATACCGCGAGGTGGTGGCCAGGCACACGGCGACGGCCAGCATGATGGCGCTGCCCACGGCGAAGAGAACGCCGATGTAGAGCTTCTCCTCCAGGTGATCGGGGGTGAGGAGTGTGTGCAGCACCGCGTTGCCGACGGCGCAGCACACCCCCAGCCCCCGCAAGGCGGCTTCGGCGGTCTTGGCGGAGCTCATCGCGACTCCAGGTGATCTGCTGACAAGGCGCCCGCTAGGACGAAAGGAACAAACAACTCTAATCAAACATCCGCCCGCAGGGCGTGGACATCGACCAGGCCGGTGAGCGCGGCGAGCGCATACGCGAGGAAGAAGTCCCCCCAGATCAGCTCGTGCCGGGGCGCCACGCCGGAACCGAGGTCGTAACAGCCGTCCAGCAGGCGGCCGTCGCCCGTCACATGGGAGTGGACCAGCTCCTCCAGGACAGCCAGCGCGTGCTCCCGATGGCCGAGCCCGAGCAACGCGGTCGCCGTGATGGCCGCGGCGGAGGTGTCGCGGGGGCCGGAGGGGAACGTCTCGTCCGCCGGAGGTACGAGAGGGACGGATGTCAACGCATCTGCTGCCTCGGCCTGTTCGGCCGGGCCGAGCAGGCGGGAGCCCTCGGCCACTCCCAGGAGAAGCCAGGCCCGGCCCCGGCTCCAGCCCGACGGCTGATCGGCACAGGCCGTCCAGCTCTCTTCCCGGTCATGTCGCCACGCCCACCGGAAGGGCCGCTGCCCGAGGCACAGTTCGAGGTGCTTCCGCAGATGCGTCCCGGCCGCCCGCGCGTCCACCATGGCGAGCAGCGGCACCAGGCCCGGCACCCCGTCCGCGCGGGCCAGCAGCCGGGGACCGCCGAAGGCCGACCCCCAGGGCACCAGGCCCAGTTCATCGTCGTACGCGTCCCGGCAGGCGAGAGCCGCACGTTCCCGCATCGCGGCGGTTCCGGGGTCGCCGGAGGCCGGCAGAGTGCCGTACCAGAAGATCAGCCCACGGGCCGCGGTGTCGGCCCGTGCCCAGCCCGCGAGCCGGTCCGTGCAGGCGCGTGCGGCCCATCGGTCCCTCGGGTCGCCGGTGTGCCGTGCGCGCAACCACAGCAACCCCGCCCAGAATCCACCGGTCCACGAGCCTCGCCGGGTCGTCGTCCATGTCCCGTTGTCCGGGTCCGCGAACAAGGGAAAGCGGTCACCGGTCCCGGCGGCGGTGACCATGACACGGTCGAGGACCGCGCCCAGCGCCGGGGCGGCCCAGGAGGGAGCATTCACGGGCTTGCGGCCGAGCGCCGCTCCCGCCCGGCCCACAGCAGGGCCACCGTGGCCGCCCCGGTGAACTCGCCGGCCACCAGCAGCCACCCGGCCCCGTACCGGCCGGCCTCGGCCAGCATCCCGAACAGCGGCGGGCCGAGCGCGAATCCGGCGAAGAACCCGGCCGAGACCAGCGCCGAGTCCTGCCCGGTCCGGCCGGATGCCGCCCGCTGGATCACCAGCACCATGGACACCGCGTTGGCCGCCACCGCGAACACCCCCACGCCCACCACGGCGACCCACACCAGCGGGTGCGCGGACGCCGAGAGCGCCAGCAGCAGCGCGGCCCCCACCGCACCCACGGCCAGCCCACCCGGCAGCCACCGGGCCCGGCCGGGCCGCCCGGCGGCCTTCGACCAGCCCAGCCGCCCCACGATCCCGGCCACCCCCAGCACCGCCACCAACCCGGCTGCCGCCGTGGAGCCGAACCCCAGCCGCCGGACCCCGTACAACGCCAGATAGGTGTTCACCGAGGCGATGCCGCACCCCAGCAGCAGCGAGAAGACCGCCAGCCAGGCGACCATCCCGTGCGGTATCCAGACGGCTGCCGCAGGCCTCGCCGGCGGATCGGCAGGCAGCATGCCTGCCGCCCATCCGGCGGTCGCCAACGCCGCGCCGGCGGCCGTCCACACCGCCCACCGCCAGCCCGCGAGTCCGGCCAGCGCCGCCAGGGGGAGCCCGGCGGCGAAGGTCCCGATCTGGACCCCCGACTGTTTCATCCCGGTCACCGCACCGCGCCGTGCGGCGGGTACGACAGCCAGGATCGCCTTGTTGGTGGCCGGATTGGCCAGCGCCTGCGGCAACCCGCCGAGCGCCACCGCCCCCAGCAGGAGACCGGCGCTTCCCGCCGCGCCGATCAGAGTCAGCGCCACGGCCGAAATCACCAGCAGCACGGCCAGACAACGCCGCGGACCCACCCGGTCGGCCACCCAGCCCCCGACCGGGGACAGCGCGGTCGCCACGCCGAAGCCGACCGTCGTCGTCAGTCCCAGCACGGTCGGCGAAACACCCAGCTCGTCCACGAGCCGCGGACCCAGAGCTCCCAGCAGGAACAGCTGCAACATCGAGAAGGCCATGGCACAGGTCAACAGCGCCGTCACCGCGCCGGTCGACCGCTGCCCGCCGCCCTCGTCCACCCTCACCGCACTCGGCTCCGTCACCACAGATGCGCCTCCCTCCCGCCAGGCCATACGGGGCAGGACGCCCCTCCACGACACACGTCGGCCCGCACGCCGGGCGAGTTCCCCCGGCACGCATGTGCAGTTGGCCGATTTCCGTACCCTTGCGTTCCGACTCCCGTTGGCGTCCTCCAGGTGCGACGATGAGCCCGCCATGGCTGCCGGGTGGGTCTGCCGCACAGTACGGGCCGCGGTCTTCGCGGCCGCCTGCGTGCTGCTCACCGCCGTCGGCCACGCCGTGATGTCCGGCGCGCCGGTGCCCTGGTGGGCCCTGACCAGCGGAACCGCGGCGGCCGGCAGCACGGCATGGTTCCTGGCCGACCGTGAACGCGGTCTCGACGCGGTGGCCTCCGCTGCGGTCGCCGCCCAGGCGGTGCTCCACTCGTGGTTCTCACTGGGGCAGGCACTCGCACACCCCGCACTGCCTCGTGACGCCCCGTTCGCCCGGCAATGGGCGTGGTACCTCCTCTGCGGCCCGCACGTTGACGGCGATTTCAAGCCGGTACCGGGTACGGGTATCCCGCACGATGTGACGGCCGCCATGGGACACACGGCGAACATGGGTGGCATGGGTGGCATGGGGCCAATGGATGCCACGGGCCCCATGGCACACACGGGCCATCACATGGGCATGTCGTCGGGCGGCATGCTGGTCACCCACCTGCTGGCCGCGCTGGTGTGCGCACTGTGGCTCGCACACGGAGAGCGCGCCGCTTTCCGTATCCTCCGGGCCCTCGGCAGGTGGCTCGCCACGCCGCTACGGCCGGCGCCTGTCCCGGCCGGACCCACGCCCCAGCCACGCCTTCGCATCCGCCGGAACTCCTACAGCCCCTTGCGCCGGGTCCTCCTCGTCCACGTCATCACCTCTCGGGGACCGCCCGCCGGAACCGCTGCCACCTGACGGCAGCAGGTCCCCCGAGGCGATACCGCGGCGGTGCCGACGGCACCCCACGCCCCGGGCAACAGCCGTGCCCCTCGCGTGCACGGCCGATTCCCAGCACGGGCCCGTCACCGGTTCCGGCGTGCCCGCACCCGGATCATCCGAGAGGACATCAGGTGATCACTCCTGCCCTGCCCGCTTCACGAGACGCATCCATCACCGCCTGGGCGCTCGCCGCCCGGGGCGGCGATCCCGAAGCCTTCGAGCAGTTCGTCCGCGCCCTGCACCGCGACGTCCGCTACTACGTCACCTACCTCGGCGCCGACCCGCAGGCCGCTGACGACCTGGCCCAGGAGACCTTCCTCCGCGCGCTGGGCAGCCTGCACCGCTTCGAGGGCCGCTCCTCCGCCCGCACCTGGCTGCTGTCCATAGCCCGCCGGGCCGTGATCGACAGCCATCGTTACGCATCCGCCCGGCCCCGCCTGTCGCTCACCGGCGACTGGCAGCGCACCGCCGAGCACGCCCAGCCCAAGGGCCTGCCCGGCTTCGACGACGGCGTCGCACTCGACGACCTCCTGACCGCCCTGCCCGACGAGCGCCGCCAGGCGTTCGTCCTCACCCAACTACTGGGCCTTCCCTACGCGGAAGCGGCACGGGTGAGCGACTGCCCCATCGGCACGGTCCGTTCCCGTGTGTCCCGCGCCCGCGCGTGCCTGATCAAGTCGCTGCACGAAGCCGAACGCTGCGGGACCCGAGAAGCCCTGCCCGACGGGGCTCCTGACAGGCTCTGACCAGGAACAGAGGCACCCTGGCCGGGCCACGACCGGGGCCCGGCCAGGGCCGGTGAGATCCTGCCGGCCGGAGGAAACGACAGCAGAACGCGATTGCCTTCGCGGTGGGCCACGGAGCCTGGGCAAAAACCCGTTGGCGTACTACAACGACTACTGCTACTTTTCCGGAGGCCGTGCGAGAGAACGAGGAGGTGGTACCCGTGAACGCAGTATCGACATGGGTGCTCCCCTCCGGGGTCACGGTCGGACGTTAGACAGGTCGTCCGGGAGCGCCATTCAAGAGCACTCCCGAAAGGCACGACCATGTATTTCACTTCTGAACAGCGCCTCGACGACGTCCTCGAGCGCGAATTCGCCCTCGGCGAGATCCCCGGCATCCTGTGGACTCCCGCATCGGCAACCGCATCCGTACCGGCGCCGCTGATCCTGCTCGGACACTCGCCCCTCGGGCTGCGCAAGATGTACCCCCGGCTGGTGGCCCGGGCCCGGCACTCCGCGGCGGAGGGCTTCGCCACGGCCGCGATCGAGCTCCCCGGAAGCGGCGACCGGCCCCGTTGGCCCGCCATCGAGCAGGCCCGCGCCGACCTGCGCCGGGCGATGGAGGCCGGCGAGCCGGTCAGCGACGAGATCGTCGACGCCCTCGTCCTCCCGCTGGTCGACAAGGCGGTCCCGGAATGGCAGGCCGCCCTGGACGCCCTCCTTGCGCTGCCCGAGATCGGCGGCCCGGTCGGGTACTCGGGGGGAGTGATCTCCATCGGGACCCGGCTGGCGGTGGTCGAGCCGCGCATCTCGGCCGCCGTTCTGTTCGCCGGGAGTTTCGTCCCTCGCGCCATGTTCGAGGAGGCCCGTCAGGTCACCATTCCGCTGCACGTCCTGCTGCAGTGGGACGACGAAGGGAACGACCGCCAGGCGGCCCTGGACCTGTTCGACGCCTTCGGCTCCGAGGAGAAGACGCTGCACGCCAATATGGGCGGGCACACCGGCGTCCCGCAGTTCGCGGGGGAAGCCGCGGCCCAGTTCTTCACCCGGCATCTGCGCTAGCCACGGGCCGGCCCCGCCGCCAGGCCAGTAGACGGTAGGCGGTACCGGCCGGCACGCCGCCATCAAGGACAGGCCCGGGCCTGTCCTTGATGGCGGTGGCCAGCAGATGCACAACCGCCCCGATCGCGGCGGTACCGGCGATCGGCGGTACCGGCCATCGGGGCGGCACTCGGCCGGTTCACGCCTGGAACTCGGTGAGATCGATGGCGTGAACGCGCAGCGGATAGCCGTACACCGGGTGCACCGTCTCCCGCTCGGGCACCATGCCGAGCTTGCGGATGACGTTCTCGGAGGCGCTGTCCCCCACCTGGCTGATGCTGATGACGCGGTCCAGGCCGCGGTCCTGGAGCGCGAACTCCAGCGTGGCGTGCGCGGCTTCGGACGCGTAGCCCTGGCCCCAGAAGTGCGAGCCGAGCCGCCAGCTGATCGCCACGGCAGGCATCACCTCCGGCAGGAACTCGGGCACGGACAGTCCCGTGAAGCCGATCAGTTCGCCTGAGGCCAGCAGCTCGACGGCGAAGAGCCCGAAGCCCTCCTCGTCCCACTCCTCCTCCCACCGCTCGATATCCTCGGCCGTGCCGTCCAGGTCGCGCACCGAGCCGTCGTCGATCCAGCGCATGACCCGTGGGTCCGCGTTGATGTCCGCCATCGACACGAGGTCGTCGTCGTGCCAGCTGCGAAGGAGAAGACGGGGGGTACGGATCTCTGTCATGCGCCCATCCTGCCGAAGGCAAGCCCCTCATCGGTAATCCACCACCGCCCGCCCGCGCTGCCGCTCCGGAACCACAAGGCGTCAAGCCGCCTGCACCCGCGCCGTGACAGGGGAATCATCGGGCAGACGACGTGCCACTTCAGCAGTCCGGTCGACCGGCAGGCCGACGTTCCTCGCGAGAGCGCTACCTGAATCGATCAGCGAAGGCGGCACACGACGCCGTAGAGCAGCTTTTCAAGCTCGTTCCCCGGATCATCCACCTGCGTACACTCCGCGCCGGCCGACACATCGGAGCGCCAACGGTGCACCGGAACGAGCCCGGGAGGGACGACCTCGAACTCCGCGAGCAAGGAGATCAGTTGAGACGTCGACCGAGGGGTCAGCGCAGCGTCCACACCCCGGATCCGGTCAAGCGTCTCACCGGATACTTCGTCGGCCACGGCATGCGACATGGACAAGTGACCACCCGGTGCAAGGATCTGGCGGATACTGTGCACAACTCGCCTGGAATCCTCATCGTCCTGAATGAAATGCAGTACGGCACCGATGACGACTCCGACCGGCCTGCCAAAATCCACCCGCTTCAGGAGCTCCGGATTCTCGAACACACTTGAAGGGTGGGCCAAGTCGGCCTGGATGATGGTTGCCGTCTCGTCGTCCCGGATGATGGAGCGGCCACATCCCACCACTTCAGGGTCTCTATCAACGTAGACGACCGGGATACCCGGGTGAATCTTCCGGATGATTTCGTGCGTCGCCCCCTGATCAGGAAGTCCGGACCCGATGTCGATGAACTGCCTGATTCCCTGCTGCACCATAAATTGGACTGACCGCCCCAGGAACGCACGGTTTCTCTTCACCATTTTCCGAACACCTGGGAGCTTCTCCATCAAGACGTTCGCCCGGACCCTGTCACAGTCAAAATTGAATTCTCCTCCCAGCAGGTAGTTGTAGACCCTCGCCATGCTGGGCTCGCCTTGATCAGGACAGGGCAGCATGGCATCACTGAACTTTTCGTTGTCCATACCGATGACTCCCGGATTCGATCGACCCGCTCAGTGAGAGCAAACCTTGATCCCGCAGAACCACTGCTCAAGACACCTCAGGGAAGCTCACAGTCCGCCCTCCAGGCGTCGGCGCATCACCACAGGCTAGCTCGCTTCGACACAACCCACAGAGCTGAGCCGAGTATTCAACGAACTCAACAGCCGGAGCGGACCCGACGCCACTCCACGAGCATGTCGGAAACTATTCGGATTTCAACCTGCTCAACTTGCTCAACTTGTTCAGCATGTTCACGTGTCCAACACTCTTGTCGCCACGTGCGCATACGGACTATCCATGTTGATGAGATCGGAGATTGCTCCAGGAACGAGCTTTGCGCTCGGCGTGAGGTGGAGCAGGGTCGCTGAGCGACGCCCCAATGCCGCTGCACAGCTCGGCTGTATCGCACTGCATACACCAACTCGACTTGACTGCACGCGATTGCATTGCCCCTGGGAGGAACCCCGCATGACTCTCCCCACGGAGACTGCCTACCCTGAGCTCGAGGGCCTGGGCACGTACGAATACGGCTGGGCCGACTCCGACACGGCCGGTGCCACGGCCAAGCGCGGCCTCTCCGA
>NZ_JBTHHU010000020.1:0-132941 GCF_059089585.1 Streptomyces sp. SX-6
TCGCCGGATTCCACTTCTGGTGGCCGAAGTTCACGGGCAAGATGCTGGACGAGCGCCTCGGCAAGATCACCTTCTGGACGCTGTTCGTGGGCTTCCACGGCACGTTCCTGGTCCAGCACTGGCTGGGCGCCGAGGGCATGGTGCGTCGTATCCCCGACTACCTGGCCGCCGACGGGTTCACCACGCTGAACACCATCTCGACGATCAGCTCGTTCCTGCTCGGCCTGTCGATCCTGCCGTTCTTCTACAACATCTGGAAGACCGCCAAATACGGCAAGAAGGTCGAGGTCGACGACCCGTGGGGTTACGGCCGTTCGCTGGAGTGGGCCACCTCGTGCCCGCCGCCGCGGCACAACTTCACCACCCTGCCGCGGATCCGTTCCGAATCCCCGGCGTTCGACCTGCACCACCCCGGCATGGACACACCGGCCGTGGAGACCGGCTCGCGGAAGGATGCACTCGCATGAGGACGACCGCCGAAGCCATCAACGAGATCGAGGGATATCTGCTGTGGGAGGGAGAGAAGCAAAAGGCGCGGGAAAGGGCCCGGGAATTCACCGCCGGAATACCCTGGCTGACCGACTCACAACGTACCGATCTCGAACACCGCTATACCGTGGACCAGCTCGTGGCATCCCGCACATATCTCCGGCGTATCGCCGCGAGAAGCGCTGAACTGCGGGCCGAGTACGAGGCGGTGTACCAGGTTCTCAAACGCCGGACGGCCACCTGGTTCGTGGTGTGCGGAGCAGTCTGGGCGGCGACCGTGCTGGCCTTGCGCTGAGTCAGGAAGGCTCCCCCCGTCCGGTGCGCGCAGGGTCGGCTGTGTACGACAGCGCTACCGCGCGGGCCAGCTGCACGGCTGAAGACGCAGCCGTGCAGCTGCAAGACCAGTAGCCGCAGGACAGAGGTACGGTCGAAGGTGCCCTCCCCCCACCATGCGCGTCTCCCTGCAAGGACCTGCCCGATGAATCCTTACGTTGCCTGGCTAACCTTCTGACATGGACCTCTACTTCGATCCGGTTCCTCTGCTCGGCGAGGCTCGTGCGGTGTTCCAGGGGCAGTGGACGGATCGAAAGTGGCTCAACGTGCCCGGACCGTTCTATGGAGCCAACACCGACAACTGCGGTACGGGCCGGATCCACGCCCCAGAGCTGGTGCTCTATGAGGACGAGTACTTCACCGAGTACGTCTACCGGCAACCCCGGACAGCCGAGGAGCTGCGGCAACTGGTCGATGCCGCGAAATCAGAGGCATTCTCCGGGTACGGTTGTGACGGCGACTCTCACTGGACACTTGCAGCCGTTCGAGAATGGTGGCGAGGCCGAGGCCGCATCAAGGAGTATCTGGCAACCCGGCAAACCGCCTGGGAGGCTGACGACGAAAAGTCCGGCCAGGGCACGGCCTCCGCTGTCCGCGACTACGCCGCATACCTCGATGGCGAGTTGGCCGAGCACCTCAGAATCTACCTCTTCTGGCTCGCCGAGCGACGACCGCCCACACTCGCGGACCGACTGCCACAGTTGCTCTAGGCCCGGGCTGCCCTCCCCGGCGCTGAACGCCATTACCGTGCAAGCATGACCGATTCTGCGCTACCCATCCTCTTTCTCGACGTCGATGGACCACTCATCCCCTTCGGGGCGACTCGGCAACAGCTGCCGGACGGATACCCGACCTTCGAGACAGACCATGAGCTCCGGGGAGCTGACACCAATCCCTTGATCACCAGGATCGATCCCGCTCTCGGGCCCCGGCTGATGACGCTGCCGTGCGAGTTGGTGTGGGCTACGACATGGATGTCCGACGCGAACGAATGCATCGCACCATGGCTCGGCCTGCCGGACCTGCCCATGGTGATCTGGCCCGACTCGTCCGACGAGGAAGTAGGAAACGGCCTTCACTGGAAGACCCGCACCCTCCACAGCTGGGCTGCCGGGCGCCCGTACGCCTGGGTCGACGATGAAATCTCCGAAGCCGACCGAGCCTGGACGAAGGCACACCAACCAGGTCGAGCTCTTCTGCACCGCGTCGAGGCATGGCGGGGTCTTACGGACGCCGACTTCACCACCATCGACAAGTGGCTGCGAACCGGGGCCAGATGAGGACTGCTGCGGCTGGGGCCCCTCGTCAGTCCAAGCAAGGATGCAGGCATACATTGCGACCATGCGAACCGTAGTGATCGATTCACAAGGGGCATTCCAGTTGGAGCAGCGCCCGGAGCCGGTCGCGGGGCCGGGGACCGTGGTGGTCCGGGTGCGGGCTGCCGGACTCAACGCCGCTGATCTTCAGCAGGCACGAGGGGACTATCCGGCGCCACCGGGCTGGCCGGCCGACGTACCCGGACTGGAGGTCGCCGGCGAGGTCGAGCAGGTCGGACCGGGCGTCGTCGAGGTCGCGCCGGGAGACCGGGTGATGGCACTGGTCGGCGGCGGTGGCCACGCCGAGCGGATCGCCATCCCCGTCGACCTCCTCCTGCCAGTGCCGCAGGGCCTGTCATGGCAGGAGGCCGCCGGTTTCCCGGAAGCGTTCAGCACCGCCTGGGACGCCCTGGTCACCCAGGCCGGCATCCGCGCCGGCGACCGGGTACTGGTCAGCGGCGCGGCAGGCGGGGTGGGCACGGCCATGGTGCAGGTCGCCGCGGTCTCCGGAGCCCATACCGTGGCCAGCGTGCGACGAACCGAACTCCACAGCCGGGTCAAGGCACTTGCCCCCGACGGCCGGATAGACGTCGTCACCCCCGACGAGGAAGCCACGCACGCACCGTACGACGTGATCGTCGAACTGGTCGGCGGCGAGGACTGCCTGCGACGAGTCACTCTGCTCCGAAGCCGGGGCAAAGTCCTCATCGTCGGAGTCCAGGCCGGCACCACTGCACCGCTGCGGATGTTCGACCTCATGCTCGCACGAGCCCAGCTGATCGGCACGACCATCCGCGGCCGCTCACATGCCGAGAAGGCCCTCCTCGCCGCCACTGTGCGGACGTTCGTGGCACCGCTGCTGGCCCAGGAAAGGCTACGCGTACCCGTCGACTCGGCTTTCCCCCTTGAGCGGTTCACCGACGCCTACGACCGCCTGGCCGGTCCGGGTAAATTCGGCAAGGTCATCCTGCTGCCCTGAGTACCGCTTGCAGTGCCCAGCATTCGGCGATGTCTTCGGGGTGCAGGCCCCAGTCCATTGCCAGCGGGGGGGTGGTCGGGCATTGTGAGCCCGGTCTCCTCGGCGGTCTCCCGGCGGCGTGCGAGCCATTCGGCCCGGGGAACTGCGAATGCCTGGTCAACGCGATCACGTTTCGCAGTCCTCGATGTAGACGCAGCCTCCCGCGCGGGCGGCGCGCAGTGTGGCCTGGAACAGGGCTTGGTTTGTGGGGTCCATGAGCTCGATGCCGTCTGTGGGGGTGAACCAGTCCCAGCCCCGCAGCATGATGGACGAGGAGTACCTGACCGTCGTCACGCTGGATGAACACACTGGCCCCTACGAGGAACCGCTCACCGCACGACATCAGTACCCGTCTCCAGGTACACGGCGGCGCTGTTCCTGCGAGCGTGGTCCACCGCCTTCAACCGCTCCCACGTGTGCTTACCGACGTCCCCTTCCCACGCGGCCAGCGGGCGGACTTCCCAACGGCTGTGCTCATCGGGATCCAGCGTGATGTTCTCAAGGTCGTTGTCGGTGAGAATGCCGCCATCGAAGACGAACCCGACCTTGCAGCATGTCCACACTGCGTCGTACGGCAGGTAATGGGTCACCAAGAGCCGCGTAGGGCCAGTGAAAACGAGCCCGATCTCCTCCTGGGTCTCGCGGACAGCGGTCTCGAAAGGCGATTCGCCCGAGTCGGTATTGCCGCCCGGGAGCTGCCACACCTGCGTCTTGGTCAGGACGGACGACAACAACTGGAGCGGATGCCCATGGGTGTTCGTGAAGTACAGACTCGCGTACATGGTGGCCTTGGGCAGGCCGGCGACATACTCGTGCGGTGGAAGCCACTGCTTCGGCACGAAGTCCCCCTCCCTGGTCATGTGCCTTGTCAGGCTGGACGTTGGTCCGGGTTGCCTCGGTGGATGACGTGGAAGTGCAAGTGCCTGGAGTCCTGGGCAGCGCCATACGCTCCCCCGCAGTGTGCGATGGGCACGGAAGGTGCCCCGTAAGCTGCCCGCTCCCTCCGCTTCGCTCGGCACTGATCCCCCATCCTTTTGCGACGGGCGTCAGTTCGACCCGCCCGATGTCTAACCGGCCGCATCGTCAGGAGGTCACGGCAGGAACACGTCCAGGCCGTTCACCGGCCCCGGGGCGGCGGCCCGCTACACCATGTGGCCATGAAACCGTCTCCGCGCACGCTGCTGCGCGCGGTGGCCACCGCGCTGCTCTCGGCCGTATGCGCCGCCCCGCCCACCCCCGCCGACACCGGCCGGCCGCCGGACGTCACCGGCACCGGGCCCGTGACGTCCCTGAACCGGGCGTTCGCCTCCTACGCCGACCGAGGCCACTCGCCACACCACTGGACGGGCGGGGACAGCACCTACTCGGTGCCCACCGCTGCCGGGGAGCTGTGGGTCTTCTCCGACACCTTCCTGGGCATGGTGCGTCCCGACGGCTCCCGGCCACCGGTCTCCGACGGCAGCCTCACAGCACCCTCGACCCCCTTCGTGCACAACAGTTTTGTGCTGTGGGACGGCGCGGGCCCGCACACCGTCACCGGTATCGACCGGGCCGGGCGGCCCGCCTCCGCCGTGCCGGAGACGGGCCACGACTGGTACTGGGCCCGCGCCGGTCTCCCCCTCGGACGCGGCGCCGCCGTCGTCTTCGCCCGGTACACCCACACCGGGACCGGCCCGCTGGACGTGGCCTGGCGCGCCAATGTCCTGGCCCGCGTCCTCCCCGGCCGCCCGGTGCCGGCCGGGGAGCTGACGGCACTGCCGTCAGCGGCGGGCATTGCCTGGGGCGCCTGGCTGGCCCGGGACCGGTACGGCACGTACGTCTACGGCACCGAGCCGGCGCCCGGCGGGGGCGCCTACCTGCACCTGGCCCGCACCCACGATCCTGCCCTGCGCCCCCCGTGGCGCTACTTCGCCGCCGACGGTTCCTGGGGCGGGAACGAACGGGACTCCGTGCGTGTGACGGGCGCCGACGGACACCCGCTGCGGGTCTCGCAGGAACTCAGCGTGGTACGGCACGGCCACTGGTGGGCACTGATCGCCCAGTACGCGGACGCGCCCTTCAGCCCCGATGTGCAGCTGGCCTGGTCTCGCTCCCCGACCGGCCCCTTCACTCGTCCGCACTCCGTATGGCGCGCCCCCGAGGCCGGGCCACAGGGCACCTACCACAACCCTCGGGTCATCGCATACAACCCGCACGAACACCCCGAACTGGAGCACGGCGAGCAGGATTTGGTGGTCTCCTACAACGTCAACAGCCTCGACTCCGAGGACGTCCTGCACAACGCCTCCATCTACCGCCCGCGCTTCCTGCGCGTCACCCTCGGCCGGCAGTGAGCGGGCCTTGATGGCGATGATGACGGGGACCGAATCGTGCGGTGAGTGCACGCAGCGCCTCACCGACTTCGACGCGCGCCAGGGCCGCGCCGCTTGGCCCCACCAGTGAACCTTGCACCGATCACAACCCCGCGCATGTGCGGGGCCGACGCTTCGTAAGCGGCAACGGCGGCTTGCCCGCCGCGGCTACTGCTGGTCGAGGGCAGCGTCGACGAGAGCTGCACCTGGCGGTGACCATGTTCCTTTGGGCCGCGAATTGCAGGGACCCAGGGCGAACCGGGTTCGCGCGCCTGCCTTCCATGCCGGACCCGGCCTCCATCATTTAGCCCAGGCTAAATCAGTGGGGCAGCCCGCCGACGGCCGCGCACCCTGTCGCACATGGCCGAAGTACCCGCTTCCCCATGGCCCCGTGGCGCGGCGTTCCCGTTGCCGTGCGACAACGACCGAAGAGGACACGTCGAGATGAGCCCCACACCCAGATCATGCCCCCACCACCCGCGGACGGCAGATGCCGGTCGCGGCACTCCCGGCACCGGCGCGCCAGTGCAACCACCGCGTTCGGCCGGGGTGATGACCGAGCCGCTGACCCCCGAAGACCTCCGGGGCCATGGTCTGCGTCTGCGCACCTGGTACCCGTACGAGACGGACGCCGTGCTGCGGGGCGTCACCGACCCCGATTTCCTTCGCTGGAACGTTCCCGGTTTCCCGGTCGGGGACGCCGCCGACGCCGCACAGTGGATCCGCATCCGCGCGGAGGGCTGGGAGCGGAACGCCTTCGGCGCGTACTGCATCGCGGACGAGGCGACGGACGCACCGCTCGGCGACATCTTCCTCAACATTCTCAACCCGCTCCAGCGCATCGGCGGTGTCGGCTACTGGGTCCTGCCCGAGGCACGCGGGCGCGGTGTCGCCCGGCACGCGCTCGAACTCATAACCCGCTGGGGTTTTGACTCCGTCGGCCTGCACCGGATCGAACTGGGCCATGCCGTCGGGCACGAGGCGTCGTGCCACATCGCGGTGCGAGGCGGCTACGCGGTCGAGGGGATCCAACGCGGCGCCCTGCATGGGGACCGGCGCAGGGACACATACCGCGACCGCCACCTGCACGCCAGGCTGGCCACGGACCAGCCTTGACAGCCCCCGGCTCCCCATCCATATGGGGTCGGCCCCTAGGGGGCGTCGCCTGCCGCCTAGTCGGTTCCCCTGGCTCCCCGGCGGTCCGTGTGCTCCTCACAGGCCGGAACCGGACGCCCGTGGTCGGGGCCTTGTCAGGGTTCGGTCCGGGGCATGCGACCAGGGAGGTAGCTGAGATCGGCACCCCGGATGGACAGTCGGCGCACGATCCGGCGGAAACATGGAGGAGTAGCCCATCCTTGCCCCTTTCGTGAAAGTGAGTCCCCCACGTGAGCCGTTCGTCCGCCCTCGCCCTCACCATCGGTGGCGTCGCCGTCCTCGGTGTCGCCGCAGCCTTCTCCGTCCCCGCCGCCATGGACTGGTATGACAGCCGTCACCAGCAGACCTCCGCCTACTCCACCGGTGCCGAGGCCAAGCGGGTGCGTACGTCGGTGCCGCGATGGCTGCCGGACGAGGCCACCTCCGTGAAGTACTCGATGAAGACCACCGGCGGCGAGAGGGTCCTGGTCGCCTCACTCGCCGACGGCAAACTCCCCTCGAAGTGCAAGCCCTTCACCGGCTCTGCCCCTGCCGCCGAACTCGAGACGGACTGGTTCCCGAAGGGTGTCCAGGGCAAGGCCACCGCCAAGTGCGATCTCTACTACGCCTACAACGATGGGACCACTCTCACCGCCTGGGCCACCAACCAGGAATGGATCGACGCCGGCGCCCCCTGACCCACCACCCCGCAGAACATGATGCCTTCAGGACCTCGTCGCTCTGGTCCGCGCCGGAGCTCGCTTCGGATGCGGCACTAGCTCAGTGGGTAGGTCTGCGACGGCCCTGAGCCCGCCGGGCGTTGGTCGAGGTAGACGACCTTCAGCCGGGAGAAGTACGACGCCTTTCCGGCCCGGTGCACCGGCCGGTACACCTCTACGCCCACCCAGAACGTGTGGAAGTGGCCCTGGGCGCAGTCCGGTATGCAGTCGTTGGCGACCTGCCTGCCCACGCCGTGCGCGGCGCGGGCGGTCCAGTCGGCCCAACGCAGCCCGCGCAGGTCGTTATTGCCGTCCCCGCACGCCAGCATGTACTCGCGTGGCGCGACCTGATCGTGGCGCAGGCAGTCGACCAGGACCGGATTCCTGCTCGGAGCGGGACCGCCGGCGGCGCGTGAGGGGGCGGAGCCGGAAGCGGAGGCAGGCACTGCCGCGGTGGCGAGAAGAGCGGCAGCGGATATGAGGACGCTGAGCAGACGACGGCTGGAGGACATGAGCGGTGTCCCTTCGGGTTTCGAGCAGATGTGGCTGTGCCCGCCTAGACCATCCACGCGCCCGGCCAGTTGCCCGATTCCAGGCCAATCCCCCGCACGGAATGAAAAACCTGTTGGCCTCTGTCTGCCGGACGCACCACACTCGCGTGTCGGCGGACAGGGAGAGGGCGCGTGGCAGGCCCTGCGGCTGCGGTGTTGAATGGCTGGCATGACGATCCGACCGGCCCGCGCGAACATCGACCCCGTCTCTGCCGAGCCTCCGATTCCCGACGCCGAGCGTGTGATCCGGGATGAGGACTGGTACGGACAGGACCTGTCGGGCCGGGTGTACACGCGTTACTCCTTCCTCGACACCGACTGGACCGAGGCCGTGAACGAAGGAGCGGTCTTCGACACCTGCACATTTGCCGGGGTACGTTTCAACGCCTCCCGGCACACCAATGCGGCGTTCACTAACTGCACCTTCCGTCGCTGTACTTTCTTCGACACCTCCTTCACCGACTGCAAATTCGTCGGAAGTCTCTTCCAGCAGTCGACCTTCACCCTCTTCCAGGTGACCGGAGGCGACTGGTCCTTCGTCGGCCTGCCTGGCGCGGACCTGCGCAAGGCCACTTTCGACGGTGTGCGGATGAGGGAAGTCGATCTCACCGCCGCGCGGCTGGAACAGGCGACTCTGACGTCCACGGACCTGTCCGGGGCGATGCTCCACAGCTCCCGGCTCACGGCCGCCGACCTGCGGGGTAGCGACCTGTCCGCTCTGGACCCGCTGACCGTGGAGCTGTCAGGGGCCACCATCGACCTGGAACAGGCTGCGGTCATCGCCGCGGCTCTTGGCCTGAACGTCGTGTAGGACCTACCGCTGCGGAGGCAGGAGCGGCGGGACGAAATGACAGCCGGGCTTCACCGTGCGGGCCGGGTCGAGGGCGTTGCGGGCGATGCGCAGGGTGATGTCGTCGTAGACGGAGTTCACGTGATCCGTGAAATCGGACGAACACACATCCTGTGTCACGACGTTGGTGACATTGGGCGCGGCCGGAAGCTGAGCCTCGGGCACGGAGACCAATCCGTCGGTTCGCGAGATGATGGTGGTGTACTCCACACCGGGCCGGGTGTAACCGCCTTCGGCGGTCTCTCTCATGAAGGAAGAGCCGGCGGTGAAATCCACGCACGCCGCGCAGGGCAGCCTCAGGATGTCCGACATGCCGGGGATCCTGGCGACCAGGGAAAGCAGACCGTAGAAGTGCACGCCCCGGCTGGCGGGCTCGATACCGACCATGCGGCCCACCTTGGCCTCGCCGCCCAGGCGGTTGATGTAGTAGAGGGGAAGCAGCCCTCCCTGAGAGTGGCCGACGAGGTCCACTCGCGAAGCACCCGTCGTAGCGAGCACTTTGTCGACGAAGGCGGAGAGCTGAATGCCTGAGGTGCGCATCGGCCCGAGCTGCTGGAACGGACTGCCGTCCGCGCCACCGTAGTCGAATCCGAAGACGCAGTAACCGTCCTCGCGCAGTTGCGGAGCGAGCCGCGACCAATTCGCGTACGAGTTCTCCAGTGTGCCGTTCACCAGCACGACCGGTCTCGGATGGGCCTCTCCGAGGCGACAATCGGGCTCATTGATGCCGGCTGGAACTGCCCGGGGATGGGCCACCGAATACAGGAAGGCCGCCGTCCAGTTGTCCTGTACGGGACCTGTCTCGGGCGATGCCGATACCGCTGTCGTCGAAGTGATCGTCGTCATCGCGGCCATCACCGCGATCAGGACTGACTGGATGATCCTATGTGGTCTGCGCCACTTCCATCTGGCACGCATGACAGTGACTTAACACAAGTTGCCGCAGCGTAGGCCCTTTTGCAGGAAAGCAGCGTCTTGTGGGCAATGCTGCAGCGCCACCTGACCGGAAGAGTCGCTTGGTCAGCAAGGTCCGTCCCCGCGCACGCGGGGACGGACCCGAACACGTCGGAACTGATTGGTTGTCAGCGGGGCTCTATAAGATCAGCCCACCGTTCCGCCAAGAACCCATGAGGCCCCATCCCATGCTGCTCCCCGACCACCAGATACTCACCGCGCTCCAGCAAGGTGACATCGATGTCAGCCCGCTTGCGCCCGAGGCCATCCGGCCCGCCTCCGTCGACCTCACCCTCGCCAGCGAACTGCGCATGCCCGACCCCACCATCGCCGAACTCGACGCCGCCTCGCTCGAGTCCCGGCACACCTTCCCGCTCTACATGGACACCGACGGCCACGTCATGAACCCCGGCGCCTTCCTCCTCGCCCGCACCACCGAGACCGTGCGGCTGTCCGGCAAGTACGCGGCCCGCGCCGAAGGCAAGGCCGGCACCGGACGCCTCGGCATCGCCGTGCACATCGCCTCCGCCTTCATCGACCCCGGCCACGACGCACCCCTCACCCTCGAAATCGCCAACATCTCCCCCTGGCCCGTACGCCTGCGCCCCGGCATGACCATCGCCCAACTCGCCATCATGCCCATGGCCGCCGAACCCGCACGCCTCCACGGACACAACACCACCCCCGACAGCCAACCTCGGATTCGGCTCGTGCCGGTCGCTTCCCGCTACGGAATTCGCGCTGCCTAGTGCGTGACTGACGCCTGGGCCTCGGTTCATGACGGCCGGCCGCCGAACTGCCAGTCATGGACCTCGATATCGGTGTACCGGCCCGGGGACAGGGCGGCGCGTGCCGTGTCCGGGTCCGGGGCCCGGACCAGTACCGCCGTACCCAACCAGGCGACGCCGTCGTCGGACAGCAGCGGCCCGTACGCGACAACTCGTCCCGCTCGGGCGGCAGGACGAGGCCAGCGGCCTGCCCTGGGCCGAGGCCGAGCACCAAGTACCGGTTGCCGCTGGTCTGTCCACCGGGGAAATCCCACATGGTGCGCCCCAGCATGTTGCGCCACCGGCGCAGCAGTACGTCCCGGTACACGCCGGCCTGGTAGTTGGGTTCGTCGAAGGCGAACGCGCGGGCCGCAGCGGGATCCGGCAGGTCGACGATGTGCACGCTGCCGGAGAGCGTATCGCCGTCGTCGGCGAAGGTCGGGCCGCGAGCGATCATCTCTTTCGCGTACCGGTCCATGTAGGACCAGTGCTCTTCCAGCAGCTCGTTGCGCAACGGCATGGAGCCGGGCCGGTCACGGTGGTAGCAGAAGAACTCCATGCCCACAGACTCTCCCCAACATACGCGGGCATCTCAACGGGCTGTACACCGCAGCCGAGCAACCTGCGCGATGTTCAGCCGATGGTGACGACACGTGCCCAGGGCGGCGGGGCGTCCGGGACGTAGTCGGGGTTCGCCTCGTCCACGGCGTGGGTGGGGCGGGGGAAGAGACCGACGACGGTGCGGCAGGGCGGCTGTACGGAGGGCCATGGCGTCTGGCCGTCCGTCAGGGCGACGATCACGTCCGGGCGGGGCCGGGAGCGGAGGGCCTGGGAGAAACCGGAGCACAGATCCGTACCGCCACCGCCGACCAGTGCGATGTTCTCGGCGCGGCAGAGCGGGACGGCGACCCCGGCGGCCGCGTCGCAGGAGATCACCGAGACCAGGTCGCGCCGCCCGCCCACCGCGCGCGAGATCGCCGCCACCTCCAGCAGCGCACTGCCCAGTTCGGCGTCGCTCACCGATGCGGAGGTGTCGATGACGACGCAGACCCGGGGCGGCGTACGGCGCAGGCTCGGCAGCAGCACTCCGGGGACGCCGGCCGAGCGCCGGGACGGACGCCGGTAGCTGTGGTTCTCCCCCGCCCCCGGCGCACCTGCCGCCGAGCGGATCGCCGCCCCCAGCAACTGCCGCCACGGCTGCGGCGGATGGAACGCCTCGACCGCCCACCGGCGCCACCCCTCCGGCGCGTCGCCCGGCCGGCCCTTGATCCCCTCCGCGACCCGGAAGCGGACCGCGTCCCGCTGCTGCCTGCTCAGCCCGTGTGCCCCGTCGGGCCCCAGCTCCCAAGGCCGGTCCTGCCCGTCGGCGCCGCTGCCGCAGTCCAGCCAGGCCAGGTCCGCGGCGAGTCCGGACAACGACGCCGTGCGCAGGTACTCCTCCATCAGCAGCCCGTCGGACAGCCCCAGCAGCGAGGGCAGCACCGCCCCGGCGGGCAGGGGCAGACCGTCACCGTAGATGTCGTCGTTGATCTCGAAGTCGGCGGCGATGTTCCGCCGCAGCCTCCCCCGGCTCGCGCTTCGTTCGCCCGGCCCGTGCTCCTCGCGTTCCCGCGCATACCGCTCGCCCCGTCCGTGGTGGTCGCGGAGCAGGTGGGAGACCTCGTGCACCCAGACGCCTGCCAGTTCCTCCACTGGGGTGCGCGCCACGAAGCCGGGAGAGACGTAGCAGCGCCAGTGCGCGTCCACTGCCATCGTCGGCACCGACCGGTCCTCCACCACGTGCAGCGCGAAGAGCGCGTCGGCCAGGTAGGGACGGACCTTCACCGCGTGCAGTCGGGCGGCCAGCAACTTCTCCGTGTCCAGCGGGAGTCCGGGCCTGTCGGCCGCCGCGCCCGGCACGGTGGCCCGCACCGGGCGCGGCGGCGTGGGCCGGGGCGTCGGGCGCGGCAGCGGGTGCTTCGCGGCCCCCGTCATCGGCTCTCCCCCGTCGCACGCCCGGCGTCGGCGGACACCGTGGCCCGCGCCACCGACCGGTCCGCCCGTCGGGCGAGACCGGCCACCCCGGCCAGCCGCTCCACCGCCTCCGGGACCTCCCAGTCGTCGCGCCGCAGTGCGGCCAGCGCGGCCGCCGGGGCGACCAGCAGGTCCGGTGCGCCGGTCTCCAGCGCCCGGACCAGTAGCGCCCAGCCCGCCTCCCACCGGTCCCGCTCCGGCCGCGCCCCGATGGCGGCCACCACTGCCTCCAGCGTCGCCTGGCGCAGATCACCTCGTACGGGGAGTTCGGCGGAGGCCGGATCGGCCAGCAGTGACTCCGGGTCCGGCAGGTCCAACCGGTCCAGATGGGCGAGGAGTTCGAGCCCCGGTCCGTCCCCCACCGTGCCCCGTACCAGCAGCGCCAGCACCTCCCTGGAGACGGAGGCCGCCGTGCCGAAGGCCAGCAGGGTCAACGCGGCCTCCCAGCTGCGGGGCGAGGGCCAGGCGCCGCCGCGCCGCGTCTCGGAGCTCGGCAGCCGGTGGATCAGCGTCGGCCGGACCCGCAGGAAGCCGCAGACCGCGCGCCGGGCGAAAGCCACCGCCTCCGGCAGCCGCTCCGGCGCCAGGTGGGGCAGCTCCGCCCGGGGCCAGATGCCGCCCAGCCCGCGTACCACCACCTCCCTGTCGTGCACCCAGTACAGATGCACGAACCGGTTGGCCAACGGCGGGCTCAGCTCCCACCCGTCCGCCGCCGACGCGCGCGGATTGGCGGCGGCCACGATCCGTACCCCCGGCGGCAGTTGCAGCGCGCCGACCCTCCGCTCCAGGACGACCCGGAGCAGTGCGGCCTGGACGGCCGGGGTGGCGGTGGAGAGTTCGTCCAGGAAGAGCAGCCCTCGTCCGGCGCGTACGAGCTCCACGGCCCACTGCGGTGGCGCCATCGGCACCCCCTGCACGGCCGGGTCGTCGCCCACGATGGGCAGCCCGGAGAAGTCGGACGGCTCGTGGACGCTCGCTATGACGGTCGTCAGCGGCAGGTCGAGGGAGGTGGCGAGCTGGGTCAGGGCCGCGGTCTTGCCGATGCCCGGTTCTCCCCAGAGCAGCACGGGCAGGTCGGCCGCGACAGCCAGGGTGAGCGCTTCGAGCTGCTCGTCGGGGCGAGGCTCGGTGGTGGTCGTGCGCAGGAGGGTCAGGAGGCCGTCGGCGAGAGCGAGTTGGGTGCCGCTCCCGGGGACCGGGTTGGGCAGGAGGGTGCTGGAAGTCATGGGCATCACCTGGGGTGGATTCAGGGGGACGGGGTCCGTCCCGGTGTCGTGGGGGCGTGCTGCGCGGAATGCGCAGTAGCAGTACGGGAAAGGGACTTCGGTGTGGCGGCAGATCAGCCGAACAGGCCGGTGCGGGGCCGGGCCCGGCTGCTCCGCTTGCCGCGCAGTGCGGGAGGCGTACGGCGGTCGAGCCGGGGACGATGGCGCCCCATGCCCGAGGCGTTCCCGTCCCCAGCCGCACCGGCACCGGGGTGCGCGGCGACCAGCCCCGCGCGGAAGAGACCGTGGTCGATGCGGCGAGCCGCGGCCGACACCAGTTCGTCCCGGAGCGGCCCGTCGCGCAGGATCGCACCGGGACCGAGCAGCCCTTCGACCACGGCCAGCGCCCCGGCAACGTCACCGTGGCCGAGCCGCTCCCGGACCGCGGGCAGCGCCTCTGGGCTGCGGTGCACGGTGTCGATCGCCCGCAGGCACGGCAGCGGCGGCCCGCCGAGCACCACCAGCAGTTCCTCCCGGCGCAGTTGGGCCGGGTCATGATCGATTGCCGTCAGCACGCCGTCCCGCAGCGCGATCCGGTGGACCTCGCCCCGGCATTCCACCCGGTGCGGATCACCGGTCTCGGGGGCGGGGCCGGCCACAGGTGCCGAGCCGGACGCCGCCAGCGCCGCCGCGACGAGCGGATGCAGCCGCTCGGCCGCGACCAGCCCGGCCCGTAGCAGCTCCAGATCCGGAAGGACTCGGGCTGCCGCCTCCGGTAGCACCGGAAGCGCCGCGACCTCCTGCGGCGGCAGCGCCTCCCGCAGCGGCCGGGATGCCGGGGCATGGCTGTCGTCGGGGGCGACGAGTTCGAACGCGGCGCGGCTCCGCGCACCGAGCCGTACGGCGAAGGCACCTCGAGGACGCCCCTCGGCCCGCAACAACAGCTCCGCCTCGGCGGCCCAACGTGCCACCGCCCACGGCGAATCATGGGCGGCGGGCCGATCGGGCAGCGCCATGGATGGCGCCCCGTCCGCCCCGTCCGCACCGCACCGCCGCGCCAGTTCGCCGCTCCGCCCGGCATCCCAGAGATGCGGGTGCAGGTCTAGCCGGAAACGCCGGTCGGGATGCGGGTGCGGACGGTGCCTGGAGGCGCCGTCCCCGGGCCCCTCCCACAGAGCCAGGGACATCCGCTGCCCGGCATCCGCCCACGCCGGCGGCGTCCGCACCACCAGTTGCAGGGGTGTGGCGCCGGAACTCCGGTAATGAGCAAGGGAGATGGTGAGGCCGGGCCGAAGCCGTCCGTCGGGGGCGATCCGGGGCATGTGCCAGCGAAGCAGATCCGGTGCCAGGCGGCGCAGATCCGCACGGAGGCGGGTGACGAGCTCGGTGCCGTGGCGGTCGCGCACGGCGCGCAGATCGAGATCGACGTCGATCCGGGCGGCGGCGCAGGCCCCCACCCAGTCACCGACCGCACGTCGTGCGGTCGCGGTCTCGATCATGGACGGTGGCACGGCGTACTCACGCACGCGCTGCCACATCAACAGGTGGGCCGGAATCTCGTTCGCGATGTGATGTGCCATCAGCACTCACCTTGCGCGAACGATTCCCCCAATCCGTACGAGGAGAAGTTCTTCATCTCCGGCATCATAAGCACCCCGATCGCGATCTGTCAGTTCCCCCCAGCCCCACCCAGCCCGCCCGAGCCGTCACAGCAGTCCGGCCCGGGCCGCCTGGATGCCGGCCTGGAATCGGGTGCGGGCCCCGAGCGAGTCCATCACCTCGCGTACCCAGCGCTGAACGGTGCGCGGCGAGACGCCGAGCTGACGGGCGATGCTGTCGTCGGTGTACCCCGCGCACAGCAGCGTGAGCAGCTCCGCCCGGCGGTCGCCGCCCGCCGAGGCGGCTGCGTCCGGAACCCGCACGGAGCGGTTCCAGTACGCCTCGAACGTTCCGGTCAGCGCGTCCAGCAGGGACGAGGCGCGCACCAGCATGGCGCCGTGCAGCTCGGATCCGGTGCACAGGGGAAGCATGGCCCAGCGGTCGTCGACGACGGCCAGTTTGCAGGGGAGTTCGGACAGCACCCGGGCCTGCTCCCCCACGCCGACGCACGCGTGGATCTCGGCGAGCCGGCCGCGGGCGCCGACCGAACCGGCCTCGTACACCACGCGGATGTCCACGCCCCGTCCGAGCAGGGCACGTTCGAGCGCCGGATCGGAGCGGACGATGTGCGGGGGCTTGTCGAAGAGCAGCACCCGGCGGTGCGCGCCGGCCAGCATCGCGCGCCAGTGCTGTGCGATGGCCGCGGTGCCGGTGACGACCTCGACCAGGTCGGTGGCGCCCGGGCGGCGGGCGGTGCGGTAGGTGCGCATCAACTCGCCGATGCGGCCGCGGGTGCGGCGCAGGTCCGCCTCGCGGCGCAGCAGCAGCGCTTCGACGGCGAGGTCGGGGGCTGCGGCCGACCAGCGTGCGGGGGTGCCGTCGTCGCAGCGGTGGAGGAGACCCCGTGCGGCGAGCAACTCGAGCAGCCGCCCGGCCCGTTCGGCTGTGGTGCCGAGGTCATCGGCGAGTTCTCCGGCCGTGCGGGCCGGTGCGGCCAGGGCGCGGAGGTAGGCCGTCTCCTCCTGCTCCGACAGGCCGAGGGCTTCGAGGAGTCCGGCGGCGGGTGTGCGGGACTCGTGGGGAACCGCCACCGAAACATCATGTCATGTTCCCGCCATAACGGATTCCGGCCGGACCGCGCCGCTTGAGGGCGGGCACGGCCGACCGCACCATGAGCCCCGATCGGCCGACCACCCCCCACCGGTACTCCGCACCCCCCAAGGAGCGTGCCTCATGGGCATATCCCCGGGCACCGCGCACCTCATCGGCAGATCCCGCGCCGGCGTCCCCCGCGCGGCCAGGGCCGCGGCGGCGGCACTCCTGCTGGCCGCGACCCTGGTCCCGACCGGTACCGCGAGCGCCCAGACCGCGGCCTTCGGCCCGCACAACATCCGTCTCCAGGACAGCAATTGGGGCGGCTACGTGGCGCAGGGCTCGTTCTCCACGATCACCGGCTCATGGACCGAGCCCCACGCCACCTGCACCTCCGCCAACGACCTCTTCGCCCCCTGGGTCGGCCTCGACGGCTACGGCTCGCAGACGGTTGAGCAGGCCGGGGTACAGACCGACTGCTCCAGTGGCTCACCCGTGCTCTCCGCCTGGTACGAGATGTACCCGTCCCCGCCCGTCTACTGGAACGACCCCGTCTCCGAAGGAGACACCATCACCGCGACGGTGGTCTCCAACGGCGGCGGCAGCTACACCCTGACCCTCAGCGACACCACCAAGGGATGGTCGGAGCACATCGACCAGACCATTGGCGGACAGAACGCCAGCGCCGAGGCCGTCATCGAGTCCCCCACCCGGAGCTACCCGTCCTTCGACCGCCTGGACTTCTCCGGCGTGACGGTGGACGGGCAGCCCTTCGACGCCACCCGGCCGCAAGCCCTGACCAGCGGCGGCTACACGCCCGGCCCCTTGCAGGGCGGCTCGTTCACGATGACGCCCGGCGGCGCCCCGCGCACCCCGGCACCCGCCACCCGGCCCGGGACCATCCGCTACTGAGCAACACGAAGGCCCCGTCGCCGTGTTCACCCGGCGACGGGGCCCACCGGCTCCGCACCGAGCCGAGCCGGTGTGGCGGGCCGCCCGTGACTCGTACGGAACGGCCCGCCCCGCCCGTGCTCAAGGCACGCCTGCCGCCTACTGCGGCGTGTCGGCGCTGAGGGTGGTGTCCGGGACGCAGATGATCCCGTCGAACGCCTCCAGGGCGGGGATCTCGAGGAACGCGGTGTCCAGCCGGGTACGGACCGGCTCCGGCAGCCCGTGGCGACGCGCGTACGCGCGCAGCGCCCGCGCATCCAGCAGGGCAGGTTCCCCGGGCACGCCCGCGAACAGCGCCTCGACGCTGTCCGGTGCGGCTTCAGGGGTGACGGCCCGGCCCCAGCGCATCCCGAGCGGGTGATCCCGGTCGGGTACGTTCTCCACCGTCTCGCCGCCGTTGCCGGTCAGCGCGAGAGGAACGTAGTCCGCGCCGAGCGCCCGGGAAAGCAGATGGCCCATGGTCGCCACCGCCAGTGGGCCGTCGGTCCAGTTGGCCGAGCGCTGGATGTGGGCGTTGTGACCGACAAGGACGACGCGGGTGTCGGGCCCGGACCGCTCGAGGAACTCCAGCAGCGTGTCTGCCAGATACCGCTCCCGGGCGGCGAAGCCCGGGCCGTCGGGCGCGCCCGCGAGTGCCTCGGCCATGGCACGCTGGGCCCGGTCGGTCGCCACCGCCGCACGGACGTCCGACAGCGCGGTCTCGTATGCCGTGCGGCCGCTGCGCTCGGCGTAGATCTCACGCAGGTCCGTGAAACGGCCCAGCAGCCGGGCGAGCGCGGTGGTGAGGCGGTCCTGCTCTGCCGGGTCGAGAGTGAGCCTGGCGTAGGCCGGCACCATGACCGTCCCGCCGGCGATGGGTCCGGAGATCTCCAGGGCGGTGTTCAGGAAGCGCAGTGCGCCCGGGTCCACGGTGGCCAAGTAGGCGGCGACCGGCTCCAGCACCGGCGCGAGCGAGCCGCCGGCCATCGGGATGTCGCAGCCGACGTAGCGGACCGGGTGCGCGGCACCGGCGTTGTGGCGGCGCAGCCATCGCAGGGTGTCCCGGCACTCGACGGGCTGCCCGAGTCCCTTGATCCTGCGCCCCTTTTCCTCGCCTTCGGTGTTGTCGCGTTGCGCTTCACCTCTCTCGGGCGCCAGGAGGTCGTCGATGTCGCCCGGCCCTCCCTGGATCCAGGCGTCCACGGCGCGGCCCTCGGCGGCTCCGTACTCCATGGCGTAGGCGGTGAAGCCCAGTTCCTCGACGAGGAAACGCATGATGCGATGGCGCAGCAGGCCGAACTCGCGGATCTGGTGCGAGTTCTCACCGAGGGCGACCACGCGGGCTCCGCCGATGAGGTCGCGCAGCGGCTCCAGGTCGTCGAGCGGGGTCTCCGGGTCCGTTCCGGGGCCGAGACCGGTCAGCCGGGAGGCGTGACGGGTGACCCATTGCGTCAGTTCGACGGGGGCGGCTGCCAGGATCGATTCGGCCGGGGGAAGGAGATCGCGCAAATCGCGCAGTTCGTCATGGGTGTTGTGGTGGTTCTGGTCGTTCATGAAAAGTGCTCCGCGGTGTGAGTCATCGTCGGAGCCGGGCAGCGTCGAGCACCGCACCGGCGGGGAACCGGAGTGCGGCGAAGCTGTCGGAAATGCTGGTCGCAGCTTGCCGCTATGCGGCGCTGCGGGGCCTGATGATCCAGCTCTGGCTGGCGCGGATGAACATGTCGGGGAGCGTATCAAGGGCAGTTGCAGCATGCATCACAGTTTTCCGATGGCCGTGCGGGAGCCAGGTGACGAGTAACTGGGCGTGACGTTCCAGAACCTGTCAGTAACTCTCCAGAGACCCCGGCAGTCCGGCATTTTGCCGGAAAGACCGGGCGTAGGAATGCGCGGTGGTGGTGCTGGGGTGAGAGTGGGCAGAGGGGGCGCCGCACAGAGGGAATAGAGGGAAGGGAGTGGCGACATGCGGATCAAGGACTCCGTCGTCCTCGTGACGGGCGCCAACCGCGGTATCGGCCGGGCTCTGCTGGCCGAGTTCCTGGCCAGGGACGCGGCCCGTGCCTATGCGGCAGCCCGGCGGCCGGAGACTCTGGAGCCGGTGACCGCGGCGGCCCCGGAGCGCGTGGTCCCGCTGGTGCTCGATGTCACCAGCCCACAGACGATCAGTGCGGCCGTGCAGGCCGCGCCGGATGTGACGGTCCTGGTCAACAACGCGGGGGCCATCAACCTCGGCCACCTGATCGACATGGAGCTCGATGCCGTCGAGAACGTCATGCGCACCAATGTCCTGGGCCCCCTGCGGATGGTCCGCGCTTTCGCCCCGGTGATCGAGCACAACGGTGGTGGCGCCATCGTCAATGTCATCAGCATCGGAGCCTTCGGCGGCACCCCGGGCATGGGCGGCTATCCGGCTTCCAAGGCCGCGCTCAACGTCATGACCCAGGCGTTCCGCGAGGACCTCGCACCGCGTGGCATCGTCGTGCACGGCGTGTTCCCGGGGCCGGTGGAGACCGACATGCTCGCCCAGGCCCTCGGCTCGGCCCCGGGCCTCGGCGCCTACCCGACGACGACACCGCAAGAGGTGGCGCGCGCCGTTCTGGACGGGCTGGAACGCGGAGATCCGGAGATCTTCCCCGACCCCATCTCCCGCGAGATCGGCGAGACATGGGCGCGCGACCCCAAAGGCGTCGAACAGCGGCTCACCCAGATGCGCTGACCCGGCAAAGCGACTGGGCCCAGGCGAGGCCCGCGACAGCGCATATTCCGGTGTCAGCGGTGTTTGTGCGTGCTGTGTTCCTGATGGGGAGGGGTCTGGTGTGTGGTGGGGAAGGTGGGCTTGGGGAGAGTGGCAGCTTCCAGCTCGGCCTCGGCGAGCTGTTCTTTGGTGTTGGACGGCAGACGGGGCGGTTTGTGTACGGGGCGGGTGAATCCGAAGGCGGACGTGAGATCGCCGAAGGCGTGCCGTCTCCAGGAGCCGATGTTGGGTTCTCTCACTTCCGTCCCGTGCGCTGCTGTCCAGCGTTCCAGGAAGCGCAGGCAGGAGGTGTGGTCGAAAGCTTCCCCGGCGACCCATCCGCCCACCGTCCAGGGCGAGATGATCAGGCAGGGAACCCGGAAACCGCCGCCGATCGGCAGGCCGCCCACGAACTCGTCCGGTGTTCCGTGCGGGGGTACAGGCGGGGGGACGTGGTCGAAGAGGCCGTCGTTCTCGTCGTAGTTGATGATGAAGACCGTCTTGGCCCACACATCAGGGTTGTCGGTAATGGCTTCGATTTTCCGGGCGACGTAGTCCGCACCCGCCGCGGGCAAGGAGTCGGGGTGTTCCGACTCCGCGGTGGACGGGATGAGCCAGGAGACCGCGGGCAAGCGGTCGTTGCGGGCGTCCTCCTCGAAAGCGCCCTCGGGCAGCCTGCGCATGCCACGCTCGTACAGCGGATCACCCGGCTGTGCCTCGCGGAACTGCTTGAAGCCGTTGAACACGTTGTAGGAGCCGTTGTCTTCTCCCTGGTAGACCTGCCAGCTGATGCCCGCTTCCTGCAAGCGCTCCGCGTAGGTCGTCCACTGGTAGAAGGTGGGCGGGTAACTGTTCGTGGTGGCGGGGCCGCCCTGGGTCCCACCGGGGTCGACCGTGCCCGACATCCAGTGCAGCCGGTTGGGCCAGGTGGGCCCCAGGACCGAACAGAAGTAGTTGTCGCAGATGGTGAACGCCTCGGCCAAGGCGAACTGGAAAGGGATGTCCTCGCGCGTGTGATAGCCCATCACATACGGGGCGTCGGCCTTGTCCGCCCGGCGGTGCGCGGGCATCCACCGGTCCATCCGCCCGCCGTTCCACGCCTCGTGCTGCACGCCCCAGGCATGGCTGGTGGACGGAATGGACTGGGCGTTCGTCTTGTGCGTGTCGAGATGGAAGGGCAGCAGATACCCCTCGGGATTCAGGTCGTCCGGCTGGTGGAAGACACTGCGGCCGTCCGACATCCTCAAGGCGCCGGGATCATCGAAGCCGCGAACCCCCTTGAGCGTGCCGAAGTAGTGGTCGAACGACCGGTTCTCCTGCATCAGCAGGACCACATGCTCGATGTCCCTGAGCGAACCGCTCCGGGCCGGCCCCGCCGCCACCGCCCGTTGCACGCTCCCCGGCAGCACGGACAACGACACCCCGCCAACGGCCGCCGCCATACCGCCCAGAAGCCTCCGACGACTGATACCACCCATGTACCCCTCCGGGCACGGCCCCCGGACACGGCTGCCTGACCAGACTGGCTGACCAGACGGGCTGCACCTGTTGCCGGACGTGACCGCGCTGAGCAGTCGATGAACAAGGTGTCAACGAGCCTGCCGGAGAGCGGTGCTTCACGGGACAGACCGACGCAACAGTCACCTCTCCGGATGAGTGCTGCGCGCGCCTTGACCTCGCCCACGAACATGTCGCGGCGAGGCATGTCCAACGACGTGGGTTTGGCAACCCATGCTCGCGAGAAAAGTCCCGTCGTGGCCTCTATCCCCACCATCGATTTGCGCACCTGGCGGACCGACGACAGTCCTGCTGCAGTCGACCGAGCACTGCGTACTGCGGGGTTCCTGCTCGTGACCGGGCATGACATTACTCCGGACCTGCGGGCTGCCGTCCGCACACAGGCCCGTGTGTTCTTCGGGCTCCCAGAAAAGATCAAGCGGTCGTACGCCGTCGAAGTCGGCGAACGCGGCTGGCTCGGACCTGGTGCCGAAGCCAATGGGTACGCCGAGGGCACGAAAACGCCACCCGACCTCAAGGAGTCCCTCTCCTTCGCCGCGGAGGACCCCGGCGGGGACCTGGCCGTGGACGCCGAGTGGTTCGCCCCCAACACCTGGCCCGCGGAAATCCCGCACCTGCGGCCCCTGGTGACCGCATACCTGGCCGGGATGCGCGAACTCTCGGACGGCATCCTGGGGTTGCTGGGTGTCGCGTTCGGCGAGGACGAGGACTTCTTCACCCGGCATACCACTCACCCCACGTGGGGGTTCAACATCAACTGGTACCCGGGCGCGGAGACGGTCGGTGCCCCGCAGCCGGGACAGTTCCGGATCGGGCCGCACACCGACTTCGGCACGGTCACGGTCCTGGACCGGCAGCAGGGCCGGGGAGGACTGCAGGTCTTCACGGACACCGACGGCTGGCAGGACGCCCCGTACGACCCGGATGCCCTCACTGTCAACATCGGTGACCTCATGGCGTTTTGGACCGGAGGCCACTGGTGTTCCGGGCGGCATCGTGTGCTGCCGCCGCCCGTCGACGAGCCGGCCGAGGAATTGATGTCGTTGGTGTACTTCTATGAATGCAACCCGGGTACGGATGTGCGCGGTATCGATTCGCACCGCTATCTCAGGGAAAAACTCGACGCCATCAGGGTCGGCTGACGCCGGAGGCCGTGGCGCGAGCACCCGGGGTCGTACGGCGGGAGCACCGGGATAGGCTGAGCCGGTGTTCAACAGCATAGGACCGTTCGAGACAGTTGCCCTCGGCGTCGTCATCGTGGCCTTGTACTTCGTGCCGTCGGTCGTCGCGTTCCGCCGCAGGCATCCCAGCCGACTGCTCGTCCTGGCCATCAATGTTGTCTTTGGCGGCACCCTCATCGGCTGGGCCGTCGCTCTCTATCTCGCGACCCGTTCCACCCCGGCTCGGGGTCGACCCCGGACTGTGTAACGGAGCTGGTCCGATTCGGCAAGGACAACCGGCCCCGGCCGACCGAGCGGCTGTACCGGTGGTCCCGCGTTATTGACCGAGACAGTCTGTCCAAGAGCGAGTCGTGGCCCTCCGCATAGGATCCCGCACCATGAGCGTCATACGGCTTCGGAGAAAAGCGCGCCGGAAAGACAGGCCAACGGCAGTCATCGTCGGGATGAGCAACCTGTTCATGAGCAGCGTGCTCTTCTTGATGATGATCGGCGGACCACCCTTCGAGCCCACTACTCGGGAGCAGGAAACTGCGACTCAGCAGCTCGCTATCCCGGTCTTCGGCTGCTGGCTCGCGGCCGGACTGGCACTGTTCCTCATCCTGGGCATGGCCCGGACCCTGCTGAGTCACCTGGCCACGATGCTCCTTCCGCCCGCACTGACTCTGCTCCTGCTGACTCTGTGAGACACGCTGTCGACGGTGCCCGAGCCGGCCCCTGCGGCAGGCGTGCTGTCGGCCAGTCAGCGCGAGCCTGAGAGAACCCGGCCGGACCAGATGTCGATCACCACCTGGTGGTGATGCGGGCGCACCGTCGGCGTACCGGCGGCGTAGTTCTTGTCGATCTGCGCCGCCTCGGCAGCGTCCGGCTTGGCGTTCGTGCAGGACGTGCCGGGGCCGTGGCCGGACATGAGTTCCGAGCACGGGCCGCTGTAGTCGTCGGGCAGCCCGAGGATGTGCCCGGTTTCGTGCGCCGCGATCCGGGTCGCGTCGTAGCCCTCGTCCACCGCTTGCTGGCCCAGCTGCACATCACCGTTGCCGCCGGGGAAGACCGGCCCCAACGTGGCCTGCGGCCAGCCGCTGGTCGCCTCGTAGACATAGTCCGCCGAGCCGGGGGTGTTCGTCGGCTCCAAGCGCACGTTGTGCACCGCGTCATTCCAGTTCTGCACGGCCTGCTTGATCGGGCCCGCCCACTGACCGGCATTGCTGGCGTCGTAGGTCAGGGTGACCACGGCCGGGGTCGCGTACGGCGCGGGGTGCGCCGAAGCGACGCCGACCGTAGCACTCAGCATGGCCGGGATAAGTGCCGTCAGGACGGCTGTTCGCTTGATCATGAGACTGGTGCGCCTCCTTGAGTCTCAGCTGCTGCCCGCAGTAAACGAGCTCGTCGCGAACATGACAAGCTTCTGTTGGCGAGTGGGACTCAGCGGATGTCAAGTTGGCTCAAAATACATGGGAGTTGACAGTGAATCAGACGGGAGGGGGATGGCAGAGGAGCAGCGCCTTCCCCTCTTCGGCCGCCTCGGCCTCACGGTGAACTTGCCGGTCGCCGCCAGCGCGGGCCCGGGCAGCGTGTCCGGTGACTCCGGAATGTCGCTTCCATGGAACCCTGTCCGCATGCCGCCACGTCTCATCGGAAAAGTCGGCGGCGGCACGGCGGCCGTCCCGGCTGAAGGGGGCGTAGCAAACATGACCGACTCACAGTGGCGTCACATTGCGACAGGGATCGATGTCGCCTGCTGGCTCACGTTCCTGACCGTATGGGCACTCGGCGCGCTCTACAACGCCCGGCGGTCCCCGGCCGTGCGCAAGCGCGGGCAGCCGCTCCAGCGGTGGAGCGTCGTCGCCGGGATCGTGGTGGCGGTGACGGTGAACGCGCTGCTGCCGCACGGCACTTGGGACCCGATCACCGTGCATGTGCAGTGGCTGCGTGCCGTCGGCGCCGTCGTACTGATCGCCGCGACCGTCTTCGCGATCTGGGCCCGCATCCGCCTCGGCCTCATGTGGACCTCCGCCCCCGTGGCCATGCAGGGCCACGAACTGCGCACCGACGGCCCCTACGCGATCGTTCGCCACCCCATTTACACCGGCATCCTCGGCATGTTCATCGGCACCGCACTGCTGATGCTGCTCGGCGGCTGGGTGGTGGCCGTGCTGCTGGCCGTCGTCCTCGTGCAGTGGAAGATCCGCGTCGAGGAGAAGCTGATGGCCGAGGCGTTCCCGGAGACTTACGAGGAGTACAAGCGTCGCGTCCCCCAGCTGATCCCGAGTCCGTGGCGCCACGGACGCGCTCCCGCGGCGTAAGGTCGCCCCTGAGAACGTGTGCGCCCTGCCCCAGGGCTTGGCGCACAGCGTTACAGAGCGATCAGGCCGGCTGTCGTCTCCTTGAAGCCGCAGGCATCAAAGTAGAACGAACGCAGGTGCTTCTCGAAATCGACGTGAAGCCATTCGCACCTCGCCGCACGGGCTTCATGGGCTGCAGTTGCGACAAGCGCGGCACCGACTCCTCTCGACCGGCAATGCCGAGCGACCACCGTGTCCAGGATGAAGGCATGCGCTCCACCGTCCCAGACAACGTTGACGAAACCGATCAGAGAGCCGTCTTCCCACGCGCAGACCCAGCCGAGGCTGTGGCGCTGCAGCTGTTCTTTCCAGTCGGTCCGAGCGACCGGGTGGTCGAAGCCGTCAGCGTGCAGCGCGTTGAGGGCGGCGTTGTCGAAGTCGCCCCGCCACTCGTACTCGATCGTCACGTCTCGATCGTAATGTCCGTGCCAAGTCCGGTGTCGGCACGGGGTGCGGGCTCAGTCCTGTTCGGACCAGTGCTCCGGCATCGGCAGGGGCATGAGGCAGAACGTGAACAAGAAGAGCGCGATCGGCATGACCAGCACCGGCCAGCCGCCGCCACCCGCGAACAGCACGAGCAGGAGCGGGACCAGCAGCAGCCCGGTCGTCAGGATCCGAAATCCGCCCGACTCCGTCTTGTACCTGCGCTCCGAGACGGCCAGCAACAGCACCATCGACGGCAGACCGACTATGGCCAGCATGCCCGGCGTGAGAAGGAGCCAGGTCCAGAAGGATTCCAAGGGGTCCGGGCGCATCGGGTCCCTCGATCCCGCGGCGGCCACGAGGTCGGCGGTCCCGCTGATCGCCCAGCCCATGGCGAAGAGGGCGCCGTAGCGGGCCGCGCAGTCCAGGATCCACCACTGCAGGAGGCGCCGTCTGCTGCCGGGGCCGATCGTGCTTCCTATGCTCATTCCGTGCAGATCCACCTTTTTGTTCGGGATATGCACATCTTGCTGTTTGTCCTCGTTGTTTCGCAAACGGCCGGTCAACTGGCGGCCGGCTTCAGCGCGTCGGCACTACGGCGTGGGAAACACCGCTCCGCCACACGCGGCCATACCCTCGGCCCATGTCTGACACATTCGACCACGCCCCGCAGGTGTGGACAGTCGGCCGCCTCCGGGCGGCCCTCGCCGGACTGCCCGACGACACTCCCGTTCACGTCGGCGTTGCGGACGAGCCCGGCGATTTCGAGGGGTACAGCGAGTATTCCCTGGTCGATTTCGAACCCGTGGAGAAGGACTTCGGCGACGAGGCCACCGCACGGATCGACGTCGAGTACACCCTGTTCGCCGACTACAAGGCCGGTCGGTACGACCGGGATCTGGTCTAGGTACGCCCGTCCGCCAGAGCATCCCGAAGAAGCGCGGCCATTGCCGCCGTTTCGTCCGGTGGCGTGTTCATGATGCCGTTCTCGGACATCAGGGCATGGAACTGTTGCCGGTCGTACGGCACATCGGGCGGAAGTCCGGCGATGTGCCAGTGCAGATGGGCGTTGCCCTGCTGGCTGCCGAGCGAGTACACGTACGTGCGCTCGGGGCGGCACACATGCTCCACGGCGAGGGCGACGCGGCGGATGAACCGCATCAGGCGCACGAAGTCGGTCTCGTCCATGTCCCGGACGACGTGCTCGATGTGCCGCTTCGGGGCGACGAGGACTTTCCCGGGCAGGGTCGGCCATCGGTCGAGGAAGGCCACGTGCCAGGCGTCTTCGGCGATCGTGTGGTGCTCGTACTCCGGGTTCCCGGACAGGAACGCGCAGACGAAGCAGGGTCCGGTCCGGGCGCGTTCCGCGTAGGCGTCCAGGTCCATCGGCTGTCGCTTCATCGGGTGCTCATGCATACATGTCCCCCAGGCATACGGCACCACCGCTGTCCAACGCGACTTGTTCGGCGTCGAGTTGTACGACATCGGGCAACCCGAGGTCAAGCTGTATGCGATGTTCTCCGCCTCGCCTCGCGGGGACGGGGAACTGATTGGTTGTCAGCGGGGCTCTATAAGATCAGTCCACCGTTCCGCCACGAACACGCGAGGCCTCATCCCATGCTGCTCCCCGACCACCAGATACTCACCGCGCTCCAGCAAGGTGACATCGATGTCAGCCCGCTTGCGCCCGAAGCCATCCGGCCCGCCTCCGTCGACCTCACCCTCGCCAGCGAACTGCGCATGCCCGACCCCACCATCGCCGAACTCGACGCCGCCTCGCTCGAGTCCCGGCACACCTTCCCGCTCTACATGGACACCGACGGCCACGTCATGAACCCCGGCGCGTTCCTCCTCGCCCGCACCACCGAGACGGTGCGGCTGTCGGGCAAGTACGCGGCCCGCGTCGAAGGGAAGGCCGGCACCGGACGCCTCGGCGTCGCCGTGCACATCGCCTCCGCCTTCATCGACCCCGGCCACGACGAGCCCCTCACCCTCGAAATCGCCAACGTCTCCCCCTGGCCCGTACGCCTCCGCCCCGGCATGACCATCGCCCAACTCGCCATCATGCCCATGGCCGCCGAACCCGCACGCCTCCACGGACACGACACCACCCCGGACAGCCATCTCGTGGCCGTCGCTTCCCCTTACCGGATTCACGTCGCCTAGGGTCGGGACGACGAACCCTAGTGCGCGCCGAAGATGACGCTGGAAAAGCGCGCGCCATTCGGTGCCGACTGCTTGGGAGCGAGGCGCACCGCACTCCCCTTGCACCGCTTCTCGGTGTAGACGACGAGCGGCTTGGCCGTCGCGTTCTGCGCGCCGCGCGCTTCCTGGCCCATGTCGTAGCACTTCCCGTCCGGCGGGTTCTGGATGCTGTACGCCTTGCCCTTGGGACCGATCCAGACGAACGTTCCGCTCGCGGCGGTGGCCGTAGTCGTGGAGACGGTCAGAGCGAGGACGAGCCCGCCGAGGCCGATGGCGGCCGGACGGCGAAGACGACAAAAACGCACCGTTGTTCCTTTCGTGGATGACGGGCAACTACTGCGCTCCCGGACCAACTGTTCTGCCGAACCGAAGGAAACGGTCGGCCGGTTCGCGACCAATCAGTGCGATTCCGGCGTGCCGGACCTGTCCGCTCGCCACTGGGGTGCGAGCACCGACCAGATCTCCTCGTCGTGGCGCTTGCCCCGGTAGAGGTAGCTCTCCCGCAGCACGCCGTCCTTCGTCATCCCGAGCCGCCGGGCCACGGCGATGCTGGGCTCGTTCTCCGGCACGACCCACCACTCCACGCGGTGGATGCCCCGCTTCTCGACGGCCCAGTCGATGAGTACGCGTACGCCCCGGGTCACCAGCCCCCTGCCCGCTGCCGACGGTTCCAGCCAGCAGCCCGCCTCGGCGGTGCCCTGTTGGGTGTCCATCTGCCGGAAGAAGACCGCGCCGACCAGCTTGTCGTCCGCCCATATGCCGCAGAGCCGTCCGGCGTCGGCCGCGGCCTTGTCCGCGTACGCCTGCAGGAACGCCCGGCTCGACTCCGGATCGGTGACGATGTCGGGCAGTCCGTTGTACTGCCCGATGAATTCCCGCCCCCGGTCCATGTGCGCCAGGAATTCCTCGGCCTGCCACGGCTCGAGCGGGCGCAGTTCCGCGCCGTCGTCGCCCAGGGATATCGCGTACATCGTCACCTTCCGCCTCCACAGCCGAACCCGTGCGCACTGCGAAAAGATCTTCCCACGCGCTTCCGCGGCAGCGAGACTGGCCGTGTGCAGCATGATCAAGAACAGCCGCTCTCCGGCGGCAACGTCAGCCACGGTGTCGTCCGTGTCGGCGACACCGTCCGTCGTCCCGCGGGGCCGTGGACTCCTGCCGTGCACGCGTTGCTCACGCACCTGCACGGGGCCGGCTTCCGGGCGGCTCCGCGCCCGCTCGGCATCGACGAACAGGGCCGCGAGGTACTGACCTTCGTGCCGGGTCACGTGGTCTGGCCCGGCCGGTTCTCGCTGCTGGATCCCCTGCACCAGGTGGCCCGTGCGGCACGTCTCGTCAGGGACTTCCACGATGCGGTGCAGGGCTTCACGCCTCCGCGCGATGCGCAGTGGCAGGTGCTGATACCGGCCGAGGGAAGCGACATCATCGCCCATCACGACCTGGCGCCGTGGAACCTCGTGGCCGGTGACGGTGACCAGGGCGAGTGGGCCTTCATCGACTGGGACACGGCCGCCCCCGGTTCCCGTCTGTGGGACGTCGCGTATGCCCTGCACGGGTTCGTCCCGCTGTCCGCACGCCCCGGACTGCAACGTGCCGATGCCGCAGAACGGCTGCGGGTGTTCGTCGACGCCTACGGGCTCGACGAGGAGCAACGGCGCGCGCTGGTTCCCCTGTTGGGGCGTCGGACCCGCTCCATGCACACGTTTCTGCGCGATCAGAGCGCCCGGGGCAGCCAGCCATGGGCGACCTTGTGGGCAGAGGGCCACGGCGATGTCTGGCGAAGCGATGCCGAGTACATCGAGCAGCGCGAGGAGCAGTGGGCGCGGGCTCTGCTGGACGCCTGACGGGCCTGGATATCTGACGAGCCTGGACGTCTGACGGTCCCGGCCGCCCCGGCTCCGTCCGGGTGACCCCAGCCGTGACACGGGTGTCCGGACGGGCCGTCGGATGGAAGAGATGCCGACAGGGTCGCCGGACCACCGCGCGGCCACGCCGACGACGAGGACGGATCATGCAGATCGACACCGTGGCACGGTTCCTCAACGCGCTCGCTCCGGCGAGCCGGGACACCGTGGGGCAACTGCCCCGCGACCGGCAGGAGAAGATGGCCGAGGCGTGGGAGAAGTACCTCAGCGACGACACGGACCTGCTCTCGCTGAGCGAGCTCGATCCGCCCAGCGCGGAGCACCGGGCGGCCGAACACGTCGTCCAGGAGTTCTCCTGACGTGCTGCAGGCGAGGTCAGGCCGCTGCGGCCCCGGACGGTACGGTGCGCAGCGCGGCCCTGGCCTCGGCCGCGTACGTGTCGACGTACTCCTGCTCCGACAGGCGCAGGATCGCGTACATGATCTCGTCCGTGACGGCCCGTAACACCTCGCGGTGGTCGTGCATGCCCTCGTACCGGGAGAACTCCAGCGGCTTGCCGAAGCGGACCGTGAGCGGGACCTTGCGCGGCAGGCGCTTGCCCGTCGGCTGGGCCTCGAACGTTCCGATCACCGCGCAGGGGATCACCGGGGCGCCCGATTTCAGTGCCATGGCGGCGACGCCCACTTTGCCCTTGTACAGCCGGCCGTCGTGCGAGCGTGTCCCCTCCGGGTAGACGCCGAGCAGGTCGCCGTTCTCCAGCACGCGCAGTGCGGCGTCGAGGGCCGCCTGTGCCGCCTCCTTGCCCGAGCGGTCGACCGGTATCTGGCCGACGCCGCGGAAGAAGCCCGCGGTGAGCCGGCCCTTGATGCCGCGGCCGGTGAAGTACTCCTGCTTGGCCAGGTAGGTGATCTTCCGGTCGACCACGGCCGGCAGCAGGAAGTGATCGCAGAACGACAGGTGATTGCCCGCGATCAGCGCCGCGCCGGTGCGCGGCAGGTTCTCCATCCCTTCGATCCTGGGGCGGAACAGCCACCGCCACACCGGCACCAGCACCATGGCCCGGAACAGGTAATAGAACACGCCTGTGGATCCCCTTCACTCACCCGAGTCGGCCCCCCGCGCCCAGGCACGCTAGCCGTCGGCGGCGATCTCGAGGAGAGGGCCTTTCAAGCCATGGGAGCCGGGCCCGGCTCGAGGCCGGACCCGGCGGACCGTCAGGTGCGGTAGGCGTAGTAGAGCGCGTCCGGGTACGAGGCGATGATGCTCGCCACCGACTTCCGGTAGGTGTTGGTGGAGTGGTAGGTCAGGTACGGGATGCCGTACCGGCTCCGGTAGGTGGTGATCATGGAGTGGTCCTTGGACCCGTCACCGTCGAAGTCCATCTGCAGGATGTCCCCGACGTCCAGCTGATACACGTTCTTCAGGCTGGTCACTCGCTTGGAATTCAATGCATACCACGACCACTGGGTGGCGCCCATCCAGGTGTCGGACTGGCTCGAGGAGGTGTACCACCACTTCTGGTAGTCGTTCTTCGCGCCGGACGCGGGCTTCCAGCCGCCCGCCTTCAGCGCCTGGCTGATGAAGTTGGTGCAGTCGCCGCCCACTTCGTTGAACTTGCGGTAGGCGGGGTTGTAGTTCCGCCAGTACTTCTCCGCGTACGCGGCCATGGCCCGGTAGTTGTAGCCGGAGGACGTCTGCCGCTTGGGCACCGGCCGCGCGGGCCAGTCGATGGAGGAGCGCTGCGCGCGGGGGGTCGGACCCAGGTTCTTCGCCGCCGCCGTCTTCGCCGCGGGGGCGTTGACCGGCCGGGGGCCGTCGTCGGCGGCCTTGATGCCCGTGAGCTCCCATGTGCCGTGCGCGGCGGCGGAGAAGCTCAGCTCGTGGTGGGCCTTGAAGCCGGTCGTGGCGGGCTCGTCGCCGCGGATCTTCTTGTACGTGAGCGTCGTGGTCTCGGTGACCCGCACCGTGGCGTGCCCGTTGGTGGCGCGCACCTGGTCGACGGCGACCTTCGTGTCGCCGGCGGTGTACGCCTCGCCCAGGGTGGCGAGCCGCTGCTTGCGGGTCCGCAGCGAGGCGTCCACCGCCTTCTCCGAACGCGCCACGGCGGCCGACAGGCGCACCGTGCGGGACGACTGCGGGGCTATTCGCCGCGCCGGCGCGTGGTCCAGGATCGCTGCCGTGCGCTCGGTCAGCACCTGGCCGGCGATGCGGCCGAAGGATTCGGCCGTCGCGTGGTCGACGGCGCCGGGCCGCTCGGCGGCGTTCGCGGCCGAGGCAGGCAGCAGCACGGCCGACACGGCCATGGTCAGCACCGCCCCGGCGGCGGATCTGAGCGTGGTAGATCTCATGAAGTTCCCCTTGTCGTCCGGCCGCTCTGGCCGGGTGACACGGAATCTTCGCACGAAGTTTCGCTTATGTGGATCCCCGGGTTCCGGGGCTTCGTCCGGATCAGCCGACTTTGCTCTTGCCCCGGCCGTACGGCCGGGCATCGTGGAAACGGGCCTGCCGTTTCCGGGGCCGTCGACCGAGCGGGGAGGGCATGTGACGCGGACTCGGCTCGTATGGGGACGCACCGTCAGTCCGGACGCGGTGCCGTGGCGGTTACGCTCCGGCGACGGTGCCGTTGCCGGCGAGGTGGCGGGGATGCGCGCGAACCCGGCCGAACGGTCCGTGGGCGCCGCCCAGTTGGTGGTGCGTCACCGGTCGGCTCCATGGATCACCGCAATATTGACGTCCTTTCAGTTTTCCACCGGGATCAATGCGGTGGCGACCGCGCTGTCCCTGTACGGGTGTTGACCGTGGAGAAGATCGAGCAGTCCTGGCGGCCCCGGTGACCGCGGAGGCGCTGCCCGGCGGCCCGGGTGCGCGGGCCGTCCTCGGCCGGTCCGGCGTCCCGGTCACCCGGATGGGATTCGGCGCGGCGGCACTCGGCGGGCTGTTCCGGCCGGTCGGCGAGGGCGACGCCGTACGGGCCGTCGAGGCCGCCTGGGAGGCGGGCATCCGCTACTTCGACACCGCCCCGCACTACGGTGCCGGGCTGTCGGAGCAGCGGCTCGGCGCCGCGCTGGTGGGCGTTCCCCGGCGGGAGTTCACGGTCTCCACCAAGGTCGGCCGGCTCCTCGCCGACGGTCCGGGAGGGGCGGACGGCGCCGAGTTCGCCGGCGCCCCGGACCGGGCCAGGGTGCGGGACTACAGCAGGGACGGGGTGCTGCGGAGCCTGGAGGAGAGCCTGGGCAGGCTCGGGCTGGACCGGGTGGACGTGCTGTTCATCCACGATCCGGACGAGCACTGGGAACAGGCGGCCGGTGAGGCGTTCCCCGCGCTGGCGCAGTTGCGCGACGACGGGGGTGGTGGGTGCGATCGGGGTGGGGATGAACCAGACGCCGCTGCTGGCCCGGTTCGTCGCCGAGACCGATCCCGACGTGGTGCTGTGCGCCGGGCGGTGCAGCCTGCTGGACAGCCGCGCGCAGCGCACGCTGTTCCCGCTGTGCGAGCGGCGCGGGGTGGCCGTGGTCGCCGCCGGGGTGTTCAACAGCGGAGTGCTGGCCGCGCCGGACGCGGAGGCGCGGTACGACTACGCGCGGGCCCCGGCCTCCGTCGTGGCCCGCGCGCTGCGGGTGGCCATGGTGTGCGAGCGGCACGGTGTGCCCCTGCCCGCGGCGGCGCTGGCGTGGCCGGCCCTCCACCCCGCGGTGGTGTCCGTCCTGGTCGGCATGCGCAGCGCGGTGGAAGTGGCCGCGGACGTACGGTGGGCGGGCCTGCGGATCCCGCGGCAGCTGTGGTGGGACCTCGAGGCGGCCGGGCTGCTGCCCGGCGCACTCCCCCGGTGACGTTGTCCGTACGGCGCCGTCCGAGTCGCAGGAGCCGGGCGGCACCGTGAGGATGAGGCAGGGGGACGCCCTCGCCCTGAAGGAGATCCGGCGCCATGGCCGACGTCACCGCACCCGCACCGGTCCGGGTTCTCGTCTTCGGGGGCGCACTGCGGGCCGATTCCCTCAACGCCCGGCTGGCCGTGCTCGTGTCCAAGCTGGTGATGGGCGCGGGCGCGGCCGTCGACCTGGCCCATATGAGGGACTTCGACATGCCGGTCTACGACGGCGACGTGGAGCAGGAGCAGGGGGTGCCCGCGGGGGCGATGGCGCTGTGCGAGCGTGTGCAGGCGAGCGACGCCTTTGTGATCTCCGCCCCGGAGTACAACGGGTCGGTGGCCGGCGGCCTCAAGAACGCCATCGACTGGGTGTCCCGCGTCCGGCCCCAGCCGTTCAAGGACAAGCACGCCCTGCTGGTGTCCGCGTCGCCGTCGATGGTCGGCGGCAACCGGGGACTGTGGGCGCTGCGTGTCCCGCTCGAGCATCTGGGGACGCGCGTCTACCCGGACATGTTCAGCCTCGCCAAGGCGCACGAGGGGTTCCGCGAGGACGGCAGTCTGTCCGACGAGGGGCACCAGCAGCGCCTGGGGGAAGCGATTGCCTCGTTCCTGCACCTGGTCGAGGCGGACACCCGCTACGTGTGCCTGCAGCGCCGCTGGTACGAGTTCCTCGGTGACCGCACGGACGCACCGGTGACCCAGCGGGCACAGGACTGAGCGCAGGCGCCCGGGCCCGCGGGAGTGTAAGCAGGAAACATGCGTCCCGAGCGTGAGGTGTCCCGGAACGGGCGGGCCCCGCACCGCAGGCATGTGCTGCTCGCGGTGCCGCTCGGGCTGATCGCGCTGATCATGGCGGTGGACCTGCTGAGCGGCCCGGACATCCATCTGGGCCCGCTGCTCGTCGTCGCGCCCGCCATCACCGCGATGTTCGGCGGGGCGCTGCTCACCGGTGTCATCGGGGCGCTCGCCGTGATCGCGCAGGTCCTCATCGGGGTGTTCCACGGCGGCCTGACGACCTCGAACCACGAGGCGCAGATCGCCGCCCTCGCCGTGATCTCGGTCTTCATCACCGTCTTCCGTTTCGCGCACGAGCGCCATGAGCAGGAGCTGAGCCAGGCGCGGTGGGTGGCCGACGTCGCCCAGTCGGTGCTGCTGCGTCCCCTGCCGTCGCGTGTCGGGCCGTTGCGGCTCGCCTCGATGTACGTCGCGGCCGAGGCGGAGGCGCAGATCGGCGGCGACCTCTACGCGGCCGAGCGCACCCCGCACGGCACGCGCGTCATGATCGGCGACGTGCGCGGGAAGGGGCTGACGGCGGTGGGGGCGGCCGCGCTGCTGCTCGGCGCCTTCCGTGCCGCGGCGCACCGCAACCCTCCGCTGCCCCGGCTGGTGGCGCACCTGCAGAACGCCGTCTACTGGGACACGATGGCCCCCGACGACGAGCCGGGGGCCTCGGAGAACTTCGTCACGGCCGCCGTGCTCGACATCGCCGACGACGAGCCCTCGCTCGAGCTCATCAGCTGCGGGCATCCGCCGCCGCTCGTGCTGCACCGGGCGCAGGTGAGGCAGCTGCTGGTGGACGACCCCGCGCTCCCCCTGGGCCTGGGCGGCGACGTCTCGGAGAGGGACTACGAGGCGGAGACGTTCCCGTACGGGATCGGCGACCTGCTGCTGCTCTACACCGACGGGGTGATCGAGACCCGTGATGCCAAAGGCCGCTTCTATCCGCTCGCCGAACGCGTCGCGTCGTGGCACGAGACGGATCCGCAGCGGCTCGTCCAGCGTCTGCACGACGATCTGCTCGCCCACGCGGGGGGTTCCCTGAACGACGACGTGGCCGTCGTCGCGATCGAGCGCTGCGCCTGACCCCGGTGCACACCGGGGTACGGCACGGAGTCGGAGTGCTACTCTCTGCGCCTGTCTCCGTGCTGATCGCAACCGCCCGTCCTGGGAGCTCTGACGCCGATGACCGGTCCACTGGATTCGATCGAGCACATCGTGGTCCTGATGCTGGAGAACCGCTCGTTCGACCACATGCTCGGCTTCCTCTACACCGATCAGGGCAATGTCTCCCCGGCCGGGCAGCCCTTCGAGGGCCTGACGGGTCAGGAGTCGAATCCGGACGAGCACGGCACCCCCGTGCCGGTCTTCCGCATCGACCCGGCTGCTCCGGGCGCGTACTTCATGCCGGGGGCGGATCCGGGAGAGGGCTACCAGGCCACCAACCAGCAGCTCTTCGGCAGCCCGGCGCCCGCCGCGACGGCGACCAACCAGGGCTTCGTCACCGACTACGCGGCCACGCTCGCCCTCAGGGCCCGGCAGGGCTGGTCGGTCTATCCGGGCACCACCTCGCACAGCATCATGGGCTGCTTCACTCCTCAGGCCCTGCCGGTCCTGTCCGGCCTCGCGCGCGGTTATGCCGTGTGCGACCACTGGTACAGCTCCGTGCCGACCGAGACGCTGCCCAACCGTGCCTTCGTCTGCGCCGCGACCAGCCAGGGCCACATGGACGACGCCACCCACACCTTCACCGTGCCGTCCATCTTCGGCCGGCTGAGCCAGGCCGGTCTGGGCTGGTCCGTCTACGGCTACGAGAAGCAGCCGCTGACCCGCGGGAACTTCCCCGACCTCCACAGCGCCCCCGCCTCCCGCTTCGGCCTCTTCGCCGACTTCCGCAAGGCGGCGGCGAACGGCACCCTGCCGCCCTTCACCTTCCTGGAGCCCGCCTGGGCCTCCACCGGCAACAGCCAGCACCCCAACTACGACGTCGCCCTCGGGGAGCAGCTCGTCCACGACGTCTACTACGCCCTGCGGGGCGGACCGCGCTGGCAGCAGACGCTGCTCGTCATCACCTACGACGAGCACGGCGGCTGCTACGACCACGTGCCCCCGCCCGGTGGGGCGACACCGCCGGACGGCTCGGTGGGCGAGTACGGCTTCGACTTCACCCGCTTCGGGGTCCGCGTCCCCACGGTGCTGGTCTCCCCGCTGATCCCGGCCGGAACGGTCTTCCGGGTGCCCGAGGGCAGTACGCCGCTGGACCACACGTCCATCCTCAAGACGGTCGAGCGCCGCTGGAACCTGCCGCCGCTGACCGCCCGCGACGCCGCCGCGCCCGATGTCGGCGCCGTCCTCACCCTCACCGCGCCCCGCGGCGACGACCCGCTCGCCGGGGTCGTGGTGCCCACCTCCACCGGGGCCAATCCCGCGGCCGGCGAGATCTCCCACCTCGAGGCGATCCACGCGGAGCTGACGGCCCGCCATCTCATTCCGGACACCCCCTGAAGGTTGTCCTCCCCGGATAGCGTCGACCGATAAGCCACCCTTTTATGGCGTGAAAAAATCACTGCGGAACCTTAACATCGCTGGCTTCCCATCGATTTGATCTAAGAATCCAAGCATGTGATGCTGTGTCGGTCAGGCCGTTGCTCAAGGCAACAGGCCATGCCCGCGCACATGCTGACGCCCCATCAGGCGAGCACCGGGTTTCTTTCGTTCAATTTTCAATTTGGGAAAGCGTTGGGTGCAATGCGCAACCACGGCGCCGACACGGCGATGCTGCAAAGCGAGATCGAAGAACTCTGGAAGCGGCGGGACGAGATTCCCCTGCATTCCCCCGAGGCCGTCGCCGCCGTCGACGCGGCGATCGGCCTCCTGGATTCGGGCCGTGCACGCGTCGCCGAGATCACGGACGGCGATGTCGTGGTCCACGAGTGGCTGAAGTCCGCGATCCTCCTGCTGTACCGGCAGGCCACGCCGAAGGAAATGCGGTTCGGCCCGTTCGAGAGCGCCGACAAGATCCCGCTGAAGTCCGGGACCGGCGGCAACGGCGTCCAGGTGTCGCCGGGCGCGGTGATCCGGCGGGGCAGCTACCAGGCACCGGGGTCGGTCGTCATGCCGAGCCACATCGGCATCGGCTCGTACGTCGGCGAGGGCACCCTGGTCGACTCGTGGGTCGGCATCGGCTCGTGCGCCCAGGTCGGCAGGAACGTCCATCTGTCGGGCGGGTGCGGTCTGGGCGGCATGATCGAGCCGCCGATGGCCAAGCCCGTGGTGATCGAGGACGACGCCTTCATCGGCGCCCGCTCGATGGTCTACAGCGGCGCCCGGGTCGGCGAGGGCGCGCTCCTGGGCGCCGGTGCCCTGCTGACCGACACCATTCCGGTCATCGACGCCGCCACCGGGGAGGAGCTCAGCCGTGGCGTCGTCCCGCCGTGGACGGTCGCGGTGCCCGCGAGCCGTCCGCGCGAGTTCGACGGCGGCACCTTCGGGCTGCCGTGCCTTCTGGTGATCAAGCATCTGAAGAAGGGCGAACGCCATGACAAGGCCAAGCTCAACGATGCGGTACGCACCCAGCCCCCTCCTGCCTTCTGAAGTCCAACCCGCTTCCCTGCACGCCGACTTGATGGAAAGGGACTCCTTACCGTGTCCGCCAACGGCATCACCCCGGTCCTGAACCGCCACCCCGAACTCGAAGATCTCCGCTCCCGGCTCACGGGCTTCCTGGACACCCACCTGCCCGCACCGGTCTGTGAGGAGGACGCACGGCCCGACTGGCTCGCCCTGCGCCGGCACGCCGCGGACGCCGGGCTCACCGGCATCGACCTCGCCTCCCGGAACGGGTACGGCCGGGTGGCCCAGGGTGTGGCCATGTTCCTCGCGGGGCAACGGGATTGCGACGCCCGCGAGGTCTTCAGCTCGGGGCACGGCGCCATGGCCATGCACTACGGGACGCCCGCCCTCGCCGACCATGTCCGTGAACAGGTGGTCCGCGAAGGGAAGTTGGCGGGCGTGGCGTCCAGCGAACCCCACTCCGGATCGGACCTGCGCGGCTTCAGGAGCGTCCTGGCCGACCACGGTGACCACTACGTCCTGTCGGGCTCGAAGGGGCTGATCAGCCGGGTCGAGGAGGCCTGCGGGTTCGTCGTCTTCGCCAAGATCGTCGACCGCGAGGAGGCCGGTACGGCCGACCTGCGCCGTATACCGCTGTCCGCGGTCTGGGTGCCGATGGGCACCAAGGGCGTCCTGACCGAGACCACCGACCCGCTGGGCATGCGCGGCTGGAGCTTCGGTTACCTGCACTTCGTCGAAGCCCGGGTGGACAAGGGGCACCTCCTCGGCACGCCGGGCGACGGCCGCCTGATCTTCGACACGCACTTCTCCGCGTGGCGGCTGATGATGGCCCTGGTCTGCCTCGGCGCCGCGTCGGCCTCGATCCAGGAGGCCGCGGCCCGTACCCGCGCCCGGAACGTGGGCCGTGTGCCGCTGGCCTCCATCCCCTCGGTCGCCGCCCGGACGGGAACGGCCGCCGCCGAGGTCGAGGCGGCCACCGCCTGGTGCTTCGCGCTCCTCGAGCGCATCGACCGGGGCGACGTCGACGCCGCCGCCTGCTCGGCCGCCAAGGCACTGGCCACCGACACCGCCTACCGCGCCGTCGACCTCGCCCTGCAACTGCACGGCAGCGAGGGCTACACCAAGCGCACGCCGATGGAGAAGCGGCTGCGGGACATCCGCGGGCTGCGCATCGCCGACGGCCCCAACGACACGCTCTACAGCGTGCTGGCCCACTCCCTGCTGGCCGGGGAGCCGCAGGCCGAGGACGCCCACGCCCTCGCGCGCCACTGAAGGGGACCGTCCATGCCGACCGCCGTACAGCCCTTCCTGACCTTCCGGACCGAAACGGAAGAGATCCTCGACGCCCTGGGGGCGCGCCCCGGGCAGGAGGCCCTGCTGCACCAGGGGCGCTCCGTCACCGCGGGCGAACTGCGCGATCTCACCCACCGGTTGGCCCGGGCGCTGCATGCCCGGGGCATCAACCGCGACCACACCGTCACCCTGCTGACCGGCAACGCGCCGGAGGCGGTCGCCGTGCGCCACGCCGCGGGGCTGGTCGGCGCGCGGGTCGACCAGCTCTATCCCAAGCTGTCCGCCGACGCGCAGGCCGCCATGGTCCGCGGCGTCGAGACCCGGGTGCTGGTCGTCGACCCCCAACACGCCGGCCGGGCCGCGGAGATCACCGCGCAGGTCCCGGTGGAGACCGTCCTGGTGCTCGGCCCCGGGGAGACGGGCCCGGACCTGCTGGCGGAGGCCTCCGGCCACCCGGCCGGCCCGTTCCCCTCCCTGGCGCGGCCGGAGGACGTCCGTACCATCCGCCACTCCGGCGGCACCACGGGCGCCTCCAAGGGGATCTGCGTCACCTACGGGCAGGCGCGCCCGTTCGGGCCCGACCTGCCCGGCACCCCGCAGGACCCGCCGCGGCTGCTGGTGTGCACCACGCTCGCCCACGCGGCCGGGCTGATGACCGACAAGGTGCTGCGGGCCGGCGGCAGCGTGGTGCTGCTGGAGGAGTTCGATCCGGCCGCCGTGCTCGGCGCGATCGAACGGGAGCGCGTCACCGATCTGTTCCTGATGCCGCCGCTGCTCTACGAGCTGACGGACCATCCGCTGGCGGAGCGCACCGACATCTCCACTCTGCGCCGCCTGAGCTACGGGGGCTGCCAGGCCTCCCCCGCCCGACTCGCCGATGCCATACGGGTGTTCGGGCCGGTGCTGGTCCAGCTCTACGGGCAGCACGAGGCCGGCATCGTCACCGTCCTCGACGCCGCGGACCACGATCCGCGGCGTCCCGACCGGCTGCGGTCCGTCGGCAGGGCCGCCCCGGGGTACGAGGTGGCGATCCGTGACGCGTCGGGCCGGGATCTGCCCGCCGGTGAGCACGGCGAGATCTGCGTGCGTTCCGCGTCCCTCATGCAGGGCTACTGGAAGCAGCCCGAGCTGACCGCCTCGGTGCTCAAGGACGGCTGGCTGCACACCGGTGATGTCGGGTTCCTGGACGACGAGGGGTATCTGACCGTCGTCGACCGGCTGAAGGACCTGATCAACACCGGCCGCGGCCATGTCTACACCTCCGACCTGGAGGACGTGCTCAACTCCCATCCGCACGTGCGGCAGAGCGCCGTCTTCGGCGTCACGGGCGAGGACCGGGTGGAGCGTGTGCACGCCGTGGTCGTGCCCGTGCCGGACCGCCGGCCCGACGCGGACGCCCTGCGCGCCATGGTGCGGGAGCGGCGGGGCCCGGTGCACGAGCCGTCCTGCATCACGTTCGCCGAGTCGCTGCCGCTGACCGATGTCGGGAAGCCGGACAAAAAGCTGCTGCGGCAGCGCGCGGAGGCGGCGAGCGCCGGCGCAACCGGCCACCACGACCGCTGAATTGCCTTCGGATGGCCAGACCTTCACCGCTATGCGATCGGGGACGGCAGAACCGGAAGGCGGAGGACGGAGGCCCTGTGCGCGTCATGGAAGATTTCCTGCTCCGCGGGGAGCAGGACGCCGCTGTGGTCGAGCAGTTCCGCGCTTCCGGTGTGCCGTGCGATACGCGGGTGACCGCCACTGCAGATGTGCACGCGCAGCCGGTGTCCGGCGCGGAAGTGGTGTGCCACCGGCCGGAGTTCGACCTCGATCCTGTGCACGCCGTCGGCGTCGGCGGGGCCGCGGTTGGCGGGGGTGACGCGGCGGAATCCTTCGCACACGGCGACCGAGGCACCGTCGGGGTGCACGTCGCACAGCCGCACGCCGCAGTCGGTGTGCGGCCGCGAGGACCGCAGGTGGATCTCCGCGGTGACCGGACCGGCCACGTCCATCGGGGCGGTGAGCGGTGCGCCGGTGTAGGTGAGGACGTCGGCGCGGGCCTCGAACGGCCCGCAGTCCTCGGGCCCGGGAACGGGTGTGGGGTCGGCCGGGTCGTAGCGGTAGCGGCGCGGTTCCCCGGCCGCGGGCGGTACGGGGCCCAGTCCCCCGCCGGACCGCAGGTACCAGGGTCCGGTCACCGCCTCGGGTGGTGGCCAGTCGGGGCGTTCGCGCCATACCCCGGCCCCGGTGACGAAGTACCGCACGGGCAGGCTGCGCAGGGCCGGAGCCCCCGTCAGGTGGGACCGGAAGAAGGTGGCGGCCTCGCGCAGCGCCACCGCCAGCAGGCGCCGGTCGCAGTGGTGCCAGGGGCCGATGGTCAGGTACGGCCGGTGTCCCGCGGCGCACAGGTCCTGGTGGTCGCGGAGCTGGCCCGGGAGGAGGACGTCGTGCCAGCCGGCCACGAGGTGCACCGGAAGGGTGGTGCGTCCGACGTAGCGGCGGGCGTCGAGCCGGGTGCGCAGGGGGCTGCCGGGGCCGGCACCGGCGAGCAGTTCCTGGTACAGGGGCAGGGTCGCGCCGCCGGTCGTGGTGTCGAGTTCGTGGAGGGGACGCCCCGAGGCGAGGGCGCGCCGTACGCGCTGCGGCAGGGTGGGCAGCCGTGTACGGTCGCGGCCGGCGCACCAGGTGAGGCCTGCCTCGAGGGCGAACGCCCCTCCGGGGTAGGCGGCGTCGGCCAGTGACGACGCGGCGGTCCGGACGGACATCGCCCGGCAGTCGGGCACGCCGTGGGCCAGCGGCCACTGCGCATGGCCCGCGGTGCCGGTGCCGTACAGGACGAACGTGCCGTCGTACCAGGGCTGTCGGCGGAGCCAGGCCACCGTGGACAGGCCGTCCTCCCGTTCGCTCGCGGGGTCCTGGAGGGTGCCCCGGGACGCGTGCCGGGTCTCCTGGACCAGGACGTGGAAGCCGTGGCGGGAGAAGTACCGGCCGTGGACCAGCCCCGTGGGCAGGCGTCCGTCGGGGGAACGGACGAGCACGGTCGGTCCCGTGCCCCCGGCGGGCGGGCGGTAGTAGTCGGCGGGCAGGTGCGTGCCGTCGGCCATCGGGACGGGAATGCCGCGCCGGGTCATGAACGGCACGGGGTCGGTGTGCGTCACGGGGATTCCTTTCCGGACCTGACGGCTCGCCGTGTGTGCTGGTTTACCGTCCTTTGCGACCCTGCGTGTCATTCTGTGCCGCGGGGCGGGACCCGTCGTATCAGGAAGCCGTTTCCGCCACTGCACAGGAGAAACGCCATGCCCCGTACCTCCCTGCTCGCCGTTGCCGTCGCGGCCGCGGCCCAGCTCGTTCTGGTCGCCCCGCCCGCCGACAGCGCCGTCGCCGCACCCGGGCCCGACGGGCCCCCGGAGCACAGCCGTCGTGCCGTGCTGAGCTGTGAGGTCCACACCCCGCGCGACCACCCGGTGACGTTCACTCCCCCGCTCGGCCGGGAGCCGCGCCGGATCACGGTGCACGGCACGCTGTCGCTGAGCGACTGCGTCGCGCGGGACCGGAGGCTGACGCGTCTGCGGTCCGGGTCGTTCGCCTTCGACGGGAGCGGCGAGGCCAGTTGCACCAGCGCCCGGGACTTCCGGGGCGAGGGAACACTCACCTGGCGCGACGCGGACGGGCGGACGGTGGGCACCTCGACCCTGCGGCCGGACGGCGCCCGGCTCGACAGCTACAACCCGGGGGACATCCTGCTGGCGGGCCATGTGACCCGGGGCCTCCTGTCCGGTGCGCGCGTGGCCGGCAGCGCCACCCCCACCAGTGATGTGAGCAGGTGCCTGCAGGGCGGGCTGCACAGCATCCGCGGCCGGGGCTCGGTGGCCTTCCTGCGCTGACCGCCGCTGGCCGCGCTCACGCGGTGGGACGTACCTCGAAGCCCGTCAGCCCCTCCGGTTCCTGCGGCGTGACCGCGACGTCCCGGACGTCCGCACGGGGCGGACCGTGGCCGGCCCACCGGGTCATGCGCTCCACGGCGTCGGCGGGTCCCTCGAAGACCGCCTCCACGGTGCCGTCGGCCCGGTTCCTCACCCAGCCGGCGACGTCGAGCCCAAGGGCCTCCTGGCGGCAGGTGTCGCGATAGAACACGCCCTGGACCGTGCCGGAGACGATGACGCGTGTACGGATCATTGGCTGTCTCACCTCGGGTACGGGTATACCGCGCGGGCAGCCCCCTGACCCGGCATCAACTCGGCGTCTCCGTATGCTCGTACACATGCGCATAGGAGAGCTGTCCGAGCGTACCGGCACGCCCCGCAGGCTGCTGCGCTACTACGAGGAGCAGGGGCTGATCGTCGCCGACAGGGCACCGAACGGCTATCGCGAGTACGACGAGCGTCTGGTGGACCGGGTCCTGCAGATCAGGGGGCTGCTCGACGCCGGTCTGCCGACCAGGATCATCCGGCAGATCCTTCCGTGCCTCGACAAGCCCCGGGTCATCCACTTCTCCGACGCGACGCCGGAGATGCTCGCCGCGCTGGAGCACGAGCGCGACCGGATGACCGAGCGCATCCTGTGCTTGACCCACAACAGGGACGCGATCGCCGACTACCTCGAGGTCGTGCGCGGGAAACGCTCGGCGCCTGATCACGCGACGGCCTGATCGCGCGGCGCTCCCCGGCACGGATACGCCCCCGCGCACACTCCCGGCTGCCCCTGTGCGGACCGGCGGTGCGGGCGGATGATGAAGGTGTGAGGTCCGCTCCGGCCGTGCGTGCCGCGCAGAGTGAGGCTGCGGCCGGGGCCGAACCATGGGCGAGGCGGCAATGGGCGGTTCCGTGTCACTGGGGAGGATCCTCGGCATACCGCTGCGGGTTCACTGGAGCGCGCCCGTCCTGATCCTGTTCCTCGGCGTCGGGCTCGCCGGGGGCACGCTGCCCGTGTGGGTGCCGGGGCGGTCGGCGGGGGTCTACGACGCGGCGGGGCTGGTCGGGGCGGTGCTGCTGACGGCGAGCCTGCTGCTGCACGAGGCGGCGCACGCGGTCGCCGCGCGCCGGGCCGGGATCCAGGTCCTGGACATCACGGTCTGGGGGCTGGGCGGGGTCACCCGGCTGGGCCGGGCCGCCACGGCGCGCACCCAGTTCGTGGTGGCGGTGGTGGGGCCGCTGACGAGCCTGGTGGTGGGCGGTCTCGTGCTCGCGGCGGGCTTCGGGGTCGCGCACGTCCTGCGCTGGCCGGTACCGGCGGCCGTGCTGGTCTGGGCGGGCGGGGCCAATCTGCTGCTGGGCCTGTTCAATCTGCTGCCGGCCGCGCCCCTGGACGGCGGGCGGATCCTGCAGTCGGCCGTGTGGTGGCGCTGCGGCGACCGGTCGCGTGCGCAGCGCGTGGCGGGACGCGGCGGGCAGGCCGCCGGGTTCGTGATGATGGCCGCGGGCTGGATCATGCTCACCCGTGGTGCGGGCGGCGAGCTGTGGCTGATGCTCATCGGCCTGTTCGTCAGCGTGTCGGCCACGGCCGAGATCCGGCAGGCGGCGCTCGTCGCGGCGCTGGAGGGGGTGCGGGTCGCCGACGCCATGACGTCGCCCGCCGTCCCCGAGGCCGACTGGCACACCGTGGACCGTTTCCTGGCGGAGGTCGTGCCGAGGACGCGGCGCCCGGCGGTCCCGCTGGTGGGCTTCGACGGCCGCCCCAGCGGGGTTCTCGAGCTGCGCAGGCTGCTCGCGGTGCCGCCGTCGCAGCGGGAGGAGGTACGGGTGCGCGACGTGGCCATGCCCATGGAGCGGTGCACGGTGGCGGCGCCGGAGGACGATCTCGTCGCGGTGCTGGACCGCGCGGCCCCGGCGGTGTCGCCGGTGATCCTCGTCCTGGAGGAGGGCCGGCTGGTCGGCACGGTCTCCGGGGAGGACATCGCGCGGGTCGCCCGGCGCCGGATGCCCGATCCGGGCGGTGGCGGCCTGCGGATCTGACCGGGTACGGCCGGGAGGGACGCGGCACCGGGGCCTGCCGTGATGTGCGAGGCTGAAGGCGGTCCGGACGGCCGCGGCGGCCATCCGGTGTGTGTGAGGGGACTGGGAAATGTTGCAGCACAGGACCGTGGGTGACCTGATGACCCACTCGGTCGTCCGCGTGCAGCTCGGGACGCTGTTCACGGAGATCGTTCGCGTCCTGCAGGAGAACGACATCACCGCCGTGCCGGTGGTGGACTCCGAGGACCGGCCGCTGGGTGTCGTCTCCGAGGCCGACCTGCTGGCGAAGGCGTCGCGGCAGGGCGATCTCGCCGGATCCGCGCCGGAGGCCGGGAGCGGCGCGGCGCGGGCGAAGCACGACGCGACGACCGCCGAGGGCCTGATGACCAGCCCGGCGGTGTGCGCGCGACCGCACTGGGGCGTCGTCGAGGCCGCCCGCGCCATGGAGGAGCACCGCATCAAGCGGCTCCCGGTGGTGGACGACGAGGAGCGCCTGGTGGGGCTCATCAGCCGCAGCGACCTCCTTCGGGTGTTCTTGCGCACCGACAACGCCGTGCGCCAGGAGATCGTCGAGGACATCCTCGTCCGCACGCTGCACGAGCGGCCGTCGAGCGTCGGTGTCGAGGTGAGCAACGGGCAGGTGCGGCTGAGCGGTTCGGTGACGCGCGAGGGCGTGATCCCCGTGCTCGTGCGGATGTGCCGGAGCGTGGACGGCGTCGTCAGCGTCGAGCAGCACCTTTCCGCGGAGCGCGACTAACCCCCGGCTTAGCCCCCGGCGGGTCGGATCGCGGATTCCGGCGCCAGTCGCCGTAGCCCGGGCAACTGGTCGTCGAGTTCGCCCGGCTCGAAGCGGCACATGCCCACCACGTGCCAGAACTCGCCCGCGATGTCGCCCTCGTACTTGTAGCCGCCCGAAGGGGTCAGCGCCGCCCAGCCGCCCGGTACGCCGATCAGGGTGGCCCGGGCCGAGGGCGCGCCGTCGGGGGGCACGGTCCACAGGCGTACGGTGCCGTCCGCGCCGCCGCTGGCCAGCAGGGAGCCGTCGGGGCTGAAGGCGAGGGCGAGGATCCGGCCGGTGTGCCCGGTCAGGCAGCCGGCCTCGTCGCCGGTGAGGGGGTTCCACAGGCGGACGGTCCGGTCGTCGCCGGCGGTGGCCAGCAGGGGGCGCAGCGGGTGGGCGGCGGCCGTCCACAGGCGGCCGGTGTGCCCGGTGAGCCGGTGCACGGGGTTGCCGTCGCGCCAGACGATGGCCTGGCCGTCCCAGGAGGCGCTCGCCAGCCAGGAGTCGCCGGGGCCGAAGACCACCGCGTAGACGCGGTCGGCGTGGCCGTCGAGCTGGGCGGTCAGGCGGCTGACGGCGAGGTCCCACAGACGGACGTAGCGGTCGTCGCAGCCGGTGGCCAGGCCGGAGCCGTCCGCCGTGAACGCGATGGAGCGCACCCGGCCCCGGTGCTGGGCGAGGGTCGTGACGTGCGCGCCGGTGCTGCGGTACCACAGGCGGACGGTGTCGTCGTCGTTCGCGGTGGCGAGGAGTTCGCCGTCGGTGCTGAAGGCCTCGGCCCACACGTGGTCGGTCTCGGCGTCGATCTCCCGCTGGTACTCGCCGGTGCGGGCGTTCCACAGGTGGACGTCGCCGTCGCTGCTGGAGGTGGCGAGGACGGGTGTGCCGGGGCTGAACACGGCCGAGACCAGGCGTTCGTTGCGGCCGGTGAGCTCGCGTACGCGGCGGCCGGTCGTGGGTTCCCACAGGCGTACGGTGCCGTCGTTGCCGCAGGCGGCGAGCCGGCTTCCGGTGGAGTCGAAGGCGAGGCCGGTGACCTTGCGCCCGTGGCCGCGCAGGATGCGGCGGCCCTGTCCGGTGGAGGTGTCCCACAGGCGTACGACGCCCTCGTTGCCGACGGACACCAGCAGCGGGCCGGGGTCGGGGGCGCCGGTGGCCGGGCGGAACCGGCAGGCCCAGACGGATCCCTGATGGTCGTCGGGCTGCCGGCCCAGCGGGACGGCCGACCAGCCGCCGGACTGCTGGGTGACGCGCCACAGGCGTACGGTGCCGTCGCTGCCGCCGGCGGCGAGCATGGTGCCGCCGGGGTCGAAGATCACCTGGTAGACGGCGCCGGCGGGGTTGGCGGCCGGGGGTGCGGCGGGGGTGCCGGTGGCCGGGTCCCACAGCCGGACCTCGCCCTCGGTGTCGCCGCTGGCGAGCAGCCGGCCGCCGGGGTGGAAGTCCAGGGTGTACACGCGGCCCGCGTGGCCGGTGAGTTCGTGGCGCAGCCGCTGGTCCGCGACGCTCCAGATGCGGACGGTGCCCCGGTCGTCGTGTCCCTTGTCGCCGGTGGCGATCAGGGTGGCGTCGGGGCTGAAGCGGGCGCGGTAGACGGCGCCACGGTGGCCGGGGAGCGTGCCGACGAGGCGGCCGGTGGCGGTCTCCCAGATGCGGACGGACGCGGCGGCGTCGCCGGTGACCAGGAGGGTGCCGTCCGGGCTGAAGACAGCGGTGTAGACCGGTGCGCGGTGGCCGGTGAGGCGGTGGGTGACGGTGCCGGTGCGGACGTCCCACAGGGTGACGGTGCCGGCGCTGTCGCCGGTCGCCATGCGGTCGCCCGAGGCGTCGAGGGAGACCGGCCACACGCCGTCGGGGTGGACGTGGAGGGTGTGGCGGCAGGTGCCGGCGACCGGGTCCCACAGCCGGACGATGCCGTCCGCTCCCCCGGTGGCGAGCACGGTGCCGCGGAACTTGACGGCGTAGACGCGGCCGGTGTGTCCCTGGAGGGTGCGCAGGGCGGTGCCCGTCGCCGCGTCGCAGACGAGGACGCCGCCGTCCTCGCTGCCGAGGGCGAGGAGTTCGCCGCCGGGGCTGTAGGAGACGGGCTCGGGGAGACGGCTGGTGCGCATGTCGAAGCCGTAGGGGACGCCGACGGCGGAGGGCCGGAACCCGGCCTCCGCGGACAGCCCGGGGGCGACGGCGGCGAAGCGCAGTTCCGGGGTGTCCAGGGTGACGGGGTCCACCGCCGCGTTGATCAGTGCGGCCTGGTGCCAGCGGCTGCCCTCGACGCGGACGTCGTGCAGGGTGGTGCGCACCAGGCGGGCTCTGCGCAGGTCCGCGCCGCGCAGGTCCGCGCCGGTGAGGTCGGCGTCGTCGAGGCGGGCGCCGGCGAGCCGGGCGTCGCGCAGGACCGCGCCGGAGAGCCCGGCCCCGGTGAGGCTCGCGTCGGTGAGGTCGGCGCGGGTCAGGTCGACGCCGGAGAAGTCGCGGTGGGAGAGGTCCTCGCCGGCGAGGACGGCGCCGCGCAGGTCGGTGTGGGCGGGCACGCGGAGCCTGTTGAGTATCTTGACGGCGTTGGCCCGGGCGATCTCGTCGCCCTGGCGGCCGTCGGCGGCACCGTCCAGCGTGCGCTCCGCCCACTGCTGGCAGGTCCGGTGGTCGGCGATGTCGCAGAGGAACTCGACAGCCAGCTGGGTCAGTTGGCGGCGGGCGAGCAGGCTCGTCCCGCCCTCCTCGCCCCGGCCGAGGCGCTCGGCGGCCTCGCGGGCGACCAGCCACTCCACCACGGAGCCGTGGATGAACTGGAACAGCCCGTCGTCGGTGCGCACGAGCAGGCTTCCGGAGCCGACGGCGTGCGCGGCCTGCGGCACGGAGAGCCTGCTGTCGGCGAGTTCGGTCAGGGTCTCGGCCACGTCGTTGAGTTCGTCCAGGCGCAGGGCGCTCTCGCCGCTCTTCCACAGGCGCAGGGCGAGGGTCGTCACGGCCCGCCAGAGCTGGCGCATGCTGAGGCCGGGGGTGCTGCCGGGGCCGCCGCGGCCGCGCTGTTCCTCGAACTGGAGCCAGGAGGTGAACACTTCCTCGTACAGTCCGGCGGGGCTCAGGGCGCGGCCGGCGCCCGCCACGGAGCGCAGCCGGTCGTGGTCGAGGTCGGCGACGAAGCTGAGCAGGCGGGGGTTGCGGCACAGGGCGAACAGGTCGGGGATGCCCTCGAGGAGCCGGACGCGCCGGTCGGCCCGGGTCTCGTCGCCGTAGCGGTTGACGAGGTACGCGCGGATCTGCCGGGGGGTGAACTCCTGGAGGGCCAGCAGGCGGCGCTGCGGGAGCAGGCCGACGCGCTCGCCGAGTGCGGTGAGCACCTGGGCCTGGGAGCGGAAGTGCTGGGTGCGGCTGGTGACGATGATCTTGGCGTTGTCGACCGCGGCGTCGAGCAGCATCTGCAGGTGGTCGGCGGCCCGGTCGTAGCTGACCTGGTTGACCAGTTCGTCGAACCCGTCGAAGAGCAGGACGAAGCGGCCCTGGCGCAGCAGGTAGCGGAAGGCGCGCAGGTCGATGCTGTCGACGCCGTGGGTGGCCAGGTGTGCGGCGACGAGTCCGTCGAGGCTGTGGGCCTTGTCGAGGGTGCTCAGCTGGATCAGCAGCGGGGAGAGCCGGGGCAGTTCGGCCGGGATGCGGCGGGCGAGCTCGCGCAGGGCGAAGGTCTTGCCGTGGCCGAACTCGCCGAGCAGCAGCACGAAGCGGCCGTGGTCGGCGTCGAGGAGCCGCAGCAGGCCGTCGACGAGTCCGTCGCGCTCGACGGCTCCGGGGCGTTCGATCTCGCGGTAGCGCTGCGGGAGGTAGAGGCCCGGGGGGTACTGGAGGTCGGTGGTCAGCCGTTCGGTCTGGGCCGTGACGTAGCCGCGCAGGTCCAGCAGTCCCTGGAACTCGGTGAAGCTGCGCACGAGGACGCCGCCCCGGCGGGCGTGTTCGCGCAGTTCGCGCGAGGGCGGCGGGCCGTCGTGGACGAGTTCGGCGTCGGCCTCGGTGCTGGAGGCGTAGATGTGGCCGATGAAGCGGTCGATGTCCTCGGCCTGCGGGGTGCCGGTGCACACGGCCACCCGCTGCTGCCGTACGAATCCGGATTCGGTCCAGGTGACGAGCAGGCCCGGGGTGTCGCCGGGGATGCGGCGCAGGCGTACGTCCGGGTGCCGGATGCGGCAGACCTCGGCGACGCGGTCGACGAGGGCGTCCAGGCTGCTGCCGACGGTGCGGCCGGCCTCGGGTTCGGGGGTGTCCGCGCCTTCCGGGTCCGCGGCGGCCTCGGGCTCCTCGGGTTCGGCGTCGGGGGCGGACGCGGGCAGGGGCGGCCCGAAGACGTGCCGTACGTCGCGCCAGGCGCTGTCGTAGCGCCAGGGTTCTCCTCCGGGGCGTTCGGGCCAGCGGGTGAGGCCGTCGCGGGTGATCTGCAGGAGCTGGTGCCGGGCGGGGGCGGCGGCGCCGAGGAGCGGCAGCTCGCCGGAGGCGAGCGGCAGTACGGCGGGGGCCGCCGGGGCCGCGGAGGCGGATCGCGGGTTGCCGGCGGGCCCGTGCAGCAGCAGGTGCAGGCGGGGGCCGGTGAGCCGGGCGAGCACGGCGCCGTCGCGCAGCGACGTGTGCGACGCGGTGGTGCGGCCGGTGCCGGGGTGCCGGTGCGCGTCGGGCGGGTGGCGTACGGCGCCCAGCCGCAGCCAGCCCTCCTGCTCGTACGGGCGCAGCGCCTGGGCGAACCAGGCGGCCTGTTCGGCGCCGAGCTGGGCGTGCCGGTCCTCGGGCCGGTGGCTGAACGCCATGGTGGAGTTGAGGCCGGCGACGACGGTGCGCAGGGCGGGGACGGGGAACAGGCTCCAGGGCTGGTCGCTGTCGAAGACGGCGTCGAGGCCCTGGTAGAGCTCGCGGAACAGCCGCGCGTAGTGGCGCCACTTGGGCCAGTACGGGGGCCGGGGCTGCATCTCGTCGGCTTCGCAGGAGCTGAAGTAGGCGCGGCTGGCGGCCTGGTTGACGTCCTGGCCGCCGGGCACGACGGCCAGGCGGTCGGCGGTCAGGCCGAGCCTCGAGCGCAGTCCGGTCAGGAAGGTCAGGGCCTGGTCGCATTCGCGGGGGCTGCCGGAGGCGGTGAGGTCGCCGGTGACGACCATCAGGTCGGGCGGGGGCGCTCCGGCGTCGGTGAGTTCGACGAGGTCGCTCCAGACGGCGGCCTGGAGTTCGGCGGGTTCGGCGCCGCGGCCGAAGCCCGGGCCGGCGAGGTGGAGGACGCAGACGGACTCCCGGGCGTGGGTGCCCCCGGGGGCCGACGGGTAGCCGGGCGGTGCGGCCGGGCGGCGGCGGCCGGCCCAGCCCGGGCTGCCGGGCCGGCCGTCCGGGAAGGCCTGCGTGGGGAGGGCCTGCGGGACGCCGGGCAAAGGCGCGGGCGTCCCGGCCGCGGTGCCGGGGAAGCCCGGGTGCCCGTCGGGCCGGGCGCGGCCGGCGAGGGCCTGGCCGATGCGGGTCAGCAGCAGCTCGCGGGCGTGGCCGGCGTCCTGGACGCCGACCAGGTCGACGTAGGTGATCGTGGCGAGCAGGCCCTCGACGGGGATGTCCTCGACGCGGACGGTGATCAGCCGGCGTTCGGGGGTGTCGGGGTCGGCGCGCAGGGCGGCCTGCCACTCCATGCGTCCGTAGCGGGAGCGTTCGTAGCGGCGGGAGAGCACGGCGATCACGGCGGCGGATTCGCTGACGCCGCGGTCCATGAAGTCGACGAAGTTCGTCCCCGGCACGAAGTCCCAGGCCTGGAGGACGGTGCGGTATCCGGCCTCCTCCAGGGTCCAGGCGATCCACGCCGCCCACTGCTCGTCCGCCGGCGAGTAGCTGATGAAGAAGTCCAACGGCCGCTGGTGTGCGAGGAGTTCCCGGCGCTCGACCATGGACACCATGGTACGGATCGTCAGGTCCGGGGTCATCGCATCGTGCGCAACGTGTGCGATGCTCTGCGGGTGGATGCCCTGAAACGTCTGCATGTGCTGGACTGGCTCGCGGGCGGCGTGCTGGCGTGCGGGCTGCTGTTCCTCGTCACGGGCCTGCTGCCCGCGGATCCGGCGCGGGAGGCGATGGTGCGGATCGCGCCGTTGCTGGCGTTCCTCGGCACGGTGATCGTGCTGGCCGAGCTGACGAGCCGGGCCGAGGTGTTCGACGTGGTGGCGTCGGCCGTGGCGCGTGCGGGGCGCGGGAGTTACGGGGCGCTGTTCGTGCTGTGCGTGGTGTTCGCCTCGGTGACCACGATGACGCTCAATCTGGACACGACGGCGGTGCTGCTGACGCCGGTGATGCTGGCGCTGGCGTCGCGGGTGGGGATCGCGCCGGTGCCGCTGGCGATGACGACCGTGTGGCTGGCCAATACGGCGAGTCTGCTGCTGCCCGTGTCGAACCTGACGAACCTGCTGGCGGCGGATCGTGTGGCCTTGTCCACGACGGGGATGGCAGCGCGGATGTGGGCGCCCCAACTGGCGTCCGTCGCCGTGACGATGGGGTGCCTGTGGCTGTTCTACTGGCGCCGCGGGCGGCGGGGTGCGGAGTCGTACGTTCCGCCCGGTGCGCACCGGCCGGGCGATCCGGTGCTGTTCCGGGTGTGCGCTCTGGCCTGCGCGGGTTTCCTGCTGGCCATACTGCTCGCGGACGTGCCGCTGTGGGCGGCGTCGCTGGCCGCGGCCGTGGTGGCCGTCGCGGCGTTCGCGGTGCGGCGGCGGGAGGTGCTGCGGCTGTCCCTGGTGCCGTGGCGGCTGCTGGTGCTGGTGCCCGGTCTGTTCCTGGTGGTGGAGACGGTCGACGTCAACGGGCTGCACCATGCGCTGTCGGCGGCGGTGGGACGGCAGGACGGGCTGCTCGGGATGGCGCGTGCGGCGGCGGTGGGCGGGGGGATGTCCAACGTGCTGAACAACCTGCCGGTCTATCTGGCGGGGGAAGCGGCCGTTCCCGCGGGGAACCACGATCAGTTGCTGGCGCTGCTCATCGGCACGAATGCCGGTCCGGTGATCACGCCGTGGGCGTCCCTGGCCACGCTGCTGTGGTTCGAGCGGTGTCAGGCCCAGGGGGTCGGGGTGCCGTTGACGCGCTTCATGGGCACCGGTGCGGTGCTGGCGACGGGGGCGGTGGCGTCGGCCGTGGCGGTGCTCGCGGCGACGCGGTGATCGCCGACCAGCTCGAGGAGTGCGGGGAGGTCCTCGGGCCGTGCGGCGACGAAGCTGCGGCCGGTGTCGGGGCCCGTGACCCCGCCGCGGAACGGGCCGCCGTCCAGGGCCCGTAGCTCCACGCCCGCCTCGGCGGCGAGCAGGGCCCCGGCCGGCAGGTCGACGGCCTCCGGGCGGTAGCCGACGAAGCCGTCGATGTCGCCGCGGGCGAGCATGCACCACGTCAGCAGGGGTGCCCAGAGCTGGAGGAGCCGGCGCGACCGTGCCTCGAGCGCGTCCTTGAGGGCATGTGCCGCGGGGTCGTCGCGGGTGACGGCGTACCCCTGGGTCCAGGCCAGCAGCGGCCCGCCGGACGACGGCCGGCGGCCGGCGGCGCGCAGCCGCCCGTGCGGTCCGTACGCCCCGCAGCCGCTCGAGGCGCTCCAGGTGCGGTCCACGACGGGCTCGTGCACCACGCCGACGACGGGCACGTCGTCGACGCACAGCGCGATGCCGACGACATAGGCGGCCAGGCCGATGACGACGTTGTTGCTGCCGTCGAGCGGGTCCACGAGCCAGGTGCGGCGGGTGGCACCGGCACCCCGCGCCCCGGACTCCTCGGCGAGGATCCGGTCGTGCGGGAAGCGTGCGCGGATGCGCCGCACGATCAGGTCCTCTGCCAGGGTGTCGAGTTCGGTGACCACGTCGCCGCGGGTGCCCTTGGCCCTGATGCCGTAGTCGCTCCCGAACCGGGTGCGCAGCAGCGCGCCGGCCTCGCGTGCCGCGGTGGTCGCCAGGTTCCGTTCCGCCGCGAACCGTGCGGCCGGGAGGGGGACTTCGTACGCGTCATCGGTGGTGAGGAGCATCGATCCTCCTGAGGACGGTGCGGGCGGCCCGTGCGGTCTGCGCGGCGTCCCACCGGTGTCGTACCACCCGGTGGCCCTGGCCATCCACGGGCCCGAGGGAGAGGTCGCGGCACCCGGGCCGCGAGCGGCCGAGTGCCAGGGTGGCCGCCGCGTTGCCGCCGGGCAGGAGCGTGGTGTGGAACTCCCCCGCGGGGTGGGCGTAGATCTCGCCCGTGCCGCTGGTCAGCGCGGGTTCGGGCACGCAGGTCACCAGGCGCGGGGTCGGCCGGATCTCGTCCACGCCGCAGGGGTCGCTGTGTATCTCGAAGATCCGGTGCGTGGCCCGTTCCCGCTGTTCGCGCACCTTTACGGGCTGATTGGCCACCCGGCCGTACAGCACGCAGCTGATCAGATCCCAGCTGTGGGCGTGCACGGGCGAGGTGGTGAGCTCCTGCGGTGTGCCGGGGGCGTCGAAGGCGTGGACGCAGACCCCGCGGTCGCCGTCGCGGGCCACGGGGAAGCACAGGAATCCCAGCGGATGGCGGACGGCGCACAACTCGCGCCGCCCCGCGGCGATGTCGTCCAGTGCGGAGGCGGCTCCGCACAGCAGGTGCCCGGCCCCGTCGGCGCGGCCGGCGGCCTGTTCGAGCCATTGGTAGTCAACGGGGCAGGGCACGGCGGGGGTTCACCTCCGGTACGGGTTCTCCGCGTGGAGCGCCTTTTCGATGATCTCGCCCACGTCCCGGTCGGTGAAGGCGGACGGGAGCGGCAGTCCGATGCCGTCGAAGAGCCGGAGCACCTCGTCGACGGTCGGCTCGTCGCTCAGCGGCTCGGTGCGGGCGAGGCTGACCAGGACCGCCTGTTCCCGGCTCTGGTGGAGTTCGGTGACGTAGTAGTCGTAGAGCGGCCGGTTCTGCTCCACGAGCAGGTTGAGCCGGCGGGGGTCGTCCTGGGTGATGATGAGGCAGGAGTCGGACAGGTCGAACCGCAGGGTGGGCACGCTGGACGACAGGTGGACGTCGGCCTCGAGGGTGTCCAGGCGCTGGCGGTACCAGCAGACGGCGAGGACAGTGGCGTACGACTCCTTGCGGGTGCGGTCGGCGCTCCACGGCTCGGGCGGCGGCACGACGTCCAGCCGGTTGGCGAACGTCTGACGGAAGCGCGCGTAGGCCGCGCACACCTGCTCGTCGGCCGGGTTCACGATCTCGATCTTCATCATGAGGGAGCGGCGGCGGCGCCGCGCCTCCTGCACGCAGACCGGGAGGGTCACGGCTCTGAGGTAGGTGCCGGTACCGCCCTTGAACACCCAGCGGTCGGTGGTCAACCGGGCCTGGTCCAGGGCGCGTTCGAGCTCGTCGCCGGAGAGCGTGCGCACCATGGTGAGGTCCTCGATGGCCCGCCGGGTCCCGGCCGTCGCCTCGTGGATGTCGGCGAGGCGACGGCGGCGCTCGTTGAGCGTCCCGTAGACGAGCGCGCCGAGCACCAACAGGGTGGCGCCGGAGCCCACGTTGGGCTCGAGGTTGTGGTCGAAGATCTCCAGCAGGCCGATGATGAGCGCGGCGCCCATGGCGACGACCGCGTCGAGGTTTCTGATGACCCAGCCGACGGCGCTCTCGATCCGGCGCCCCCGCTCGGCGGTTCTGCGTGCCACAGCAACACCCTCCCCCCGGATGGCGCCATCGTAGGAGGGGCGGAGGCCACCGAACAGGGCACAATGGCGGATCTTCCAGGCGCAGTCGGTACGTCGACATTTCCCGCTGACTCGTACACCGACATTCGGACAATCATGTGCTCCATGGGTACACGGACTTGGGAGTCTGATAGAGAGGGATCGAACGTTTCAGCCAGTCATCGGACTGGGCTACGGGGGATCATTCATGCCGAACATGTGGCTGCCCTTGGGCGAGCCGAGCGACAATTCAAGGTTTTTACTCTTCTGTCTTCCCTGTGCCGGCGGCGGTGCTTCCGCATATCGCGGCTGGCGGGAATCCCTCCCCGCGTGGATCGACGTGCTGCCGTTGGGTCTGCCCGGCAGGGAGAACCGGATCGACGAGCCCTCCTGCCCCGATCTCGGCACCCTGGTGACCGCGGTGTCCTCGGTGGTGCGGCCCCACGCGGAGGCCGGGCGGGCGTACGGTCTGTTCGGGCACAGTCTCGGTGCGCTCGTCGCCTATCACGTGGCGCAGCAGCTGCGGACGTGGGGCGCGCCGGAGCCGGGGCATCTGTTCGTGGCGGGCCACCGGGCCCCGCATCTGCCCGACCGGGTGCCGCCGGTCCATCACCTTCCGGACGCCGAGTTCACCCAACAGGTGTGTGAACTGGGCGGCCTGTCCAGGGAGTTGCTCGCGGAGCCCGATCTGCTGAGGCTGGTGCTGCCCGCGCTCCGGGCCGACTTCGTCATCAGCGACACCTACACCTCTCCTTCACTGCCGCCCCTCGCGTGCCCCGTCACGGCGCTCGGCGGGCTGGACGATCCCACGGCCGACGAGGCGGAGACGGCCGCCTGGCGCTCGCACACCGCCGGGGCCTTCCGGCTCGCCATGGTTCCGGGCGGGCACTTCTTCGTGACGTCCGCGCGGCAGATGGTCACCGGGATCGTGGAGAGCGGCATTCACCGGAGCGTCAGGGCGCACGCGCGCTGATCCGTCCCACCCCCCACAGGCAAGCAAGGCAAAGGAGCACTCGTTTGTCCAGGGAAAACGGAACGGGCTGTTGTCCTGGCGGACAGGACAGCCGACCGGAATCGATCGCCGTCATCGGAATGGCCGGGCGATTCCCCGGGGCGCCCGATACCGAGGCTTTCTGGAACATGCTCTGCGCGGGGCATGACGCGATCACGGAAGTTCCCGCGGAGCGGTTCGGCGTCGACGAGATCTATGAGAAGGACGGGCCCGCTCCGGGCCGGGTGACCAGCCGGTGGGGCGGATTCCTGGAGGATGTCGATCTTTTCGACGCGGAATTCTTCGGCATAGCCCCGAAGGAGGCCGAACGGCTCGATCCCCAGCAACGTCTGTTGCTGGAGGTGTCGTACGAGGCGCTCGAGGACGCCGGGCTGCCGCCCGCGCGTCTCGCCGGGAGCGCCACGGGGGTCTTCATCGGCCAACTGGGCGGGGATTACTGGCATCTTCAGTGCCGTGATCCGCGGAGCCTGTCGATCTACTCCACCGCCGGGGCCGCTTCGCGCGCGGTGACGTCGGGACGGCTGTCGTTCGCGTACGACCTGCGCGGGCCGAGCCTCACCGTGGACACCGCGTGCTCGTCCTCCCTGGCCGCCGTGCACATGGCTGTACGGAGCCTGCGGGCGGGCGAGTGCGGCACGGCGCTGGCGGGCGGGGTGAACCTGGTGCTGCTGCCGGACGAGACGATCACCTACTCCAGTGCGGACATGCTCGCCCGGGACGGGCGCTGCAAGTTCGGCGACGAGCGGGCCGACGGGTTCGTGCGCAGCGACGGCGTGGGCGTGGTGGTGCTCAAGCCGCTGGCGAAGGCGCTCGCCGACGGCGACACTGTGCGGGCCGTGCTGCGCGGCAGCGCGCTGGGCAACGACGGGCAGGGCAGCGGCTATCTGATGACCCCGAGCGCCGAGGGCCAGCGCCAGGTGCTGGCCGCCGCCTGCGCGGACGCCGGTGTCGAGCCCGCGGACATCGACTACGTCGAGGCGCACGGCACCGGCACCCGTGCCGGGGACCCGGTGGAACTGGGCGCGCTGGGTGCGGTGTTGGGCCGGGGGCGTCCGGCCGGCCGTCCCGCGCTGGTGGGGTCGGTCAAGACCAACATCGGGCACGCGGAGGCCGCGTCGGGCATGGCGGGGCTGATCAAGGCGGTGCTGTGCCTGGAGCGGGGGACGGTGCCGGGCAGTCTGCATCTGTCGGTGCCCTCGCCGGCCGTGCCCTGGGAGACGCTGCCGCTCGTCGTGGTGCGCGAGGCGACCCCGCTTCCGGAGCGGGGGCGGGCCCCGCTCGCGGGGGTGAGCAACTTCGGGATATCGGGGACCAACGCCCATGTCGTCCTCGAGGGTCCGCCGGCCCCGGCCGTGCCCGCGCACGGCGACGGCCGCGGTCCGCTGCTGTTGCCGCTGTCGGCCCGTACGCCCGAGGCGCTGCGGGAACTCGCCGGGCGGTACGTCTCCTTCCTGGAGGGCCCCGGCGCGGAGGAGGGCCTGCGGGACATCGCGGGGACCCTGGCCACCCGGCGCCAGCACCACGAGTGCCGGCTCGCCCTCGTCGCGGAGGACCACTGCAAGGCGGCCGGGGCGCTGCGCGCGTACCTCGCCGGAGGCGAGCCGGACGGCGTGGTGACGGCCGACGACGTCCCGGGGCAGCGGCCCCGGGTCGTGTTCGTCTTCCCCGGCCAGGGCTCCCAGTGGATCGGCATGGGGCGGGAGTTGCTGGAGAGCGAGCCGGTGTTCCGGGCGGTGCTCGAGGAGTGCGACGAGGTGATCGCCGCGGAGTCCGGGTGGTCGGTCGTCGAGCTGCTGCGCAGCGGTACGCCGGAACGGTTCGCGCAACTGGACGTGATCCAGCCGGCGCTGTGGGCGATGGAGGTGGCGCTCGCCACCGTATGGCGCTCGTGGGGCGTCGCGCCGGACGCGGTGCTGGGGCACAGCATGGGCGAGGCGGCCGCCGCCTGCGTCGCGGGCGCCCTGACGACGGCCGAGGCCGGGGCGGTGATCTGCCGCCGCAGCGCGCTGGCCAAACGGCTGGCCGGGCGCGGGGCGATGGCGTACGCGGAGCTGTCCTCGGCCGAGGCGGAGGAGGCGGTGCGGGGGTACGACGGGCGGGTGGCGGTGGCGGTCCGCAACAGCCCGTCCTCGACGGTCCTTTCCGGGGATCCGGACGCGGTCGACGAGATCCTCGCGGCCCTGGCCGCGCGTGAGGTGTTCGCCCGGCGGATCAACGTGGACTTCGCCTCGCACAGCCCGCAGATGGACGAGCTGCGCGACGAGCTCGTCGCCTCGCTCGCGGAGCTGCGCCCGCGCGCGGGCGATGTCCCGGTGCACTCGACCGTACGGGACGAGGTGATCGACGGTTCCGGCATGGACGCCGTCTACTGGGCCGACAATCTGCGCCGGCCGGTGAACTTCGGCTCCGCGGTCCGCCGCGAGGCGGCGGCCGGGGACACGGTCTTCGTGGAGATGAGCCCGCATCCGGTGCTCCACTCGGCGCTGCGGGAGAACCTGGGCGACCGCGCGGACGGGCGCGTCGTGGGGTCGCTGCGCAAGGAGGAGCCGGAGCGGGCGAGCCTGCTGGCCGGGCTGGGGGCGCTGTACGCGGCGGGCTGTCCGGTCGACTGGCCCGCGGTGCTGGGCGGTCCGGGACGTGCGGTGCGGCTGCCCGGCTATCCGTGGCAGCGCGGCCGCCACTGGCACGCCCCGGAGCCGCCCGCCCGTACCGCCGCGCCGACGGCACGCGGACGCCACCGGCTGCTCGGCGCGGAAGGCCCACGGGAGGGGGAACTGCGGCTCTGGGAAGGCCCGTTGGACCGGGGGGCGAACGCCTATCTCGACGGCCACCGGGTGCAGGACACGGTGATCCTTCCCGGCACGGCCTCGGTCGAGCTGGCGCTGGCCGCCGGCGGGGAGGTGTACGGCGGGCTGCCGCTGTGCGTCGGCGAGGTCCGGTTCCGTTCCGCTCTGTTCCTGGCGCCGGGCGAGGCGCCGGTGCTGCGCGTCGGGCTCGTGCAAGAACCGTCCGGCGCCCACCGGTTCGAGGTGGCCAGCAGGACGGCGGGCGACGATGCCTGGCAGACGCATGTGACCGGTGCCGTACGGCGCGGCGAGGCACCGGAGGTGGGGGCGGAGTCGCTGGAGCAGGCCCGGGGGCGGTGCCGAGTCCGGCTCGCGGGCGAGGAGTTCTATCGCCGCCACGCGGGGCTGGGCAACCAGTGGTCGGGGGCGTTCCGGGGCATCGACGAGCTGTGGCAGGGCGCCGGGGAGCTCGTGGCCGGGATCGTCTGCCCGGACGCGGTCGCGGCGGATCTGGGTACCCACCGTTTCCATCCGGCGCTGCTCGACGCGGTGTGCCAGACCCTGGCGGCCACGGTGCGCTGGCCGGAGGGCGGCGAGGACGCGTTCGTGCTGGACGGCATCGGCGAGGTCCGTGTCCACCGCGCGCCGGGCCCGCGGCTGTGGGCGCACACCCGGCTCACGTCGGATGTGCCGGGCGGGGCGTTCACGGGCGACGTCGACGTCTTCGACACCGAGGGCCGTCCGGTCGCGGAGCTCCGCGCGCTGTGCCTGCGTCATCTGGTGCCGGGGGCGGACCGCGAGGACCGTACGGCCGGCTGGTTCCACCGGGTGAGCTGGCGCCCCGCGCCACGCGGGGACGCCGCCGCCGGTGCGCGGCGGTGGCGGGTGCTGGGGGACGCGGGCGGGGTCGGCGACGCCCTCGTGGCGCGGCTGCGCGAGAGCGGGCACGACGCGGCGGCCGTCGCCGCCGGGGAACCGCTCCCCCACGGTGACCGCACGGGCGTGGTCGACCTGCGCGCCCTGGACCTCACGCCGGCGCAGGACGTGGCGGATTGTCCGGAGGGCAGCGAGCTCTGCGGGCCCGCGCTGACGCTCCTGCGGGATCTCGGCCGCCTCACCGGGGCGCGGGCGCCCCGGCTGTGGCTGGTGACGCGGGGTGCGCAGGCCGCCGTACCGGAGGAGGGCAGCGACCCCTTCCAGGCGGCGCTGTGGGGGCTGGGCCGTGCCGCGTCACGCGAACACCCGGATCTGCGCGTGTCGTTGGCGGACATCGGTGCCGCCGACGGCCCCGCGGACGCGGCCGCCGCCCTGGCCGCGGAGCTGACGGCGGACGGCGCCGAGGACCAGGTCGCGCTGCGGGCCGGGGCCCGGTACGTGGCGAGGCTGGTGCCGCACCGGATGCCCAGGCGCGACAGCGGGGCCGTCCGGCCCCGGGCACTGCGGATCCCCGTGCCCGGGGACCTGGGCGACCTGGAGCTCGCGGAGACACTGCGGCCCGCGCCCGGCCCCGGCGAGATCGCCGTACATGTCTCGCACGCCGCGCTCAACTACCGGGACGTGCTGTGCGCCCTCGGCGCCTATCCCGGCCAGGGGGCGGGCAGCCCCGAACTGGGCTGGGAGTGCGCGGGCACGGTGACCGCCACCGGGCCGGGGGTCACCGGACTCGCCGTCGGGGACGAGGTGGTGGCGCTCGCGCCCGCCGCCTTCGCGACCGACGTGGTGACCCGGGCCTGCCTGGCGGTGCGTGTGCCGGAGCGGCTCGACGCGGCGGAGGCCGTCACGATGCCCGCGGCCTTCCTCACCGCCCTGCACGCGCTGGTCCACCTCGCCCGGACCGGGACGGGCGAGCGCGTGCTCGTCCACTCCGCGACGGGCGGTGTCGGGCTGGCCGCCGTACAGGTCGCGCAGTGGCGCGGGGCGCGCGTGCTGGCCACGGCGGGCACGGCGGAGAAGCGGGCCGCGCTGCGGGCCCTGGGGGTCGCGCACGTCGCGGACTCCCGTTCGTGCGCGTTCGCCGGGGAGTTCCGCAACGCGCTGGGCGGTGCTGGCGTGGACGTCGTCCTCAACACCCTGACAGGCGAGGCGATTTCGGCCAACCTGGGACTGCTCGCCCCGTACGGCCGCTACGTGGAGCTGTCGAAGAAGGACATCCTGGCCGACCGCGGACTCGGCATGGCGCTCTTCGAGCAGAACGTGTCGTTCTCCGCCGTCGACGTCATCGACATGATCCGCAACCGGCCGGAGCAGGCGGGCCGGCTGCTGCGGGAGATCTTCGGCCTGGTGGAGCAGGGCGTGCTGCGCCCGTTGCCGTACCACCTCCACCCGGCGGCGGAGGCGGCCGAGGCGTTCCGGCTGATGGCTCGTTCGCGGCACATCGGCAAGGTGGTCCTCGACTTCACGGGCGCGGACGCCCCTGCTCCCGTGGGCGGGCCGGCGGTCCGTTCCGACGCGGCCTATCTGGTCACCGGCGGGCTGGGCGGCCTGGGCGGCGTGGTGGCGCGCCGGCTCGTGCACCGGGGAGCCCGGGACCTGCTGCTCACCGGACGCTCGCCGCTGCCCGAAGGGCCCTGCCCGCAGCGGGAGTTGCTGGACGGTCTGCGGGCGGCCGGGGCCCGGGCCGAGTACGCGGCCGTGGACGTGGCCGACGAGGGAGCCATGCGCACCCTGCTGGAGCGGCGGGAGCGGGAGGGTCATCCCCCGGTCCGCGGCGCGGTGCACGCGGCGGGCGTCATCCGCTACCGGGCGCTGGCCGACACCGGTCCGTCCGACCTGGACGCCGTCATGCGGGCCAAGGTCGCCGGAGGGTGGGTCCTGCACCGGGTGCTGGCGGATGCTCCGCTGGACTTCCTGGTGCTGTTCTCCTCCGGTTCCTCGGTCCTCGGCTCGCCGCTGCTGGGCGGTTACGCGGCGGGCAACGCCTTCCTGGACGCGCTGGCCCGGCACCGACGGAGGGCGGGACTGCCCGCGCTCGGCATCAACTGGGGCTTCTGGAGCTCGCTGGGCATGGTGGCGCGGGAGGCCGAGGAGCAGCAGCGCTCGATGGCGCCGCGCGGCATGACGAGCTTCGACCCGGCCGACGGCATCGAGGTGATGGAGCGGCTGCTGGCCGAGGACGCCGACGGCGTCGCGGTGCTGCCCACCGACTGGCAGGTGTGGCGGGACGCCTATCCGGACGCCGCCGCGGCACCACTGCTGGGCGAACTCGTCGCCGCCGGGCGGCAGGAGGACAGTGCACCGCCCGCGACCGAGGAGACGGGCGGGCGGTCCCTCGAGGACTACCTCGCGGACCTGACGGCCCGGGTGGTCGGCGCCTCGGGCCGCGTCACGCCCACCCGGCCGCTGAGCAGGCTCGGGGTCGACTCGCTGATGGCGATGGAGATCCGCACCCGTATCCAGCGGGACCTGGGCGTGGCGCTGCCGGTGGTGAAGCTGCTCGGCCGGCACACGCTCACCGATGTCGCGGCGTCGCTGCGTGCGCTCATGGAAGAGAAGGACGACAACAAGCGGACCGATGAGGCCCGGTGGGAGGTGGTGGAGCTATGACCGCCGAGACGGTGCACGACATTCTCGAGGAGATCGCCGGAATCGGCGCCGAGATACGGGTGTCGGAGGGCAGGCTGCGCTGCCAGGCGCCACCGGGCACCCTCACCCCGGACCTGCGGGCCAGGCTCGCCGAGCACCGTGACGCGCTCATCACGGCGCTCACCGCACCGGTCGCTCTGGATCCTGCGGCGGCGCACGAGCCGTTCCCACTGACGGACCTTCAACAGGCGTACTGGCTGGGCCGGACCGGCGCCTACTCCATGGGCGGCGTCTCCGCCCATCTCTACCTGGAGTCGGAGAGCGACGACCTCGACCCGGCCCGCTTCGAGGCGGCGTGGCGCAAGGTCGTGCGCCGGCACCCCATGCTCCGGGCGGTGATCCTCCCGGACGGACGGCAGCAGGTGCTGCCGGAGGTGCCCGGGTACGAGGTGCGGGTGCTGGACCTGCGGGACCGTGACGCGGGCGAGGCCGAGGCGGTGCTGGCCGGGGTGCGCGAGGAGATGTCCCACCAGGTGCTGCCGGCGGACCGGTGGCCGCTGTTCGACATCCGGTTCACCCTGTTGCCGTCCGGGCGCCGCCGCGTGCACGTCAGCGCGGACATCCTGCCCGCGGACGGCTGGAGCCTGCAGCTCGCCTTCGGAGAGTGCGAGCGCTTCTATCGCGATCCCCAACTGGTGCTCCCCGAGGTGGAGCTGACGTTCCGCGACTACGTCCTCGCCGAGCACCGTCTGCGGGACGGCGCCGAGTACCGCAAGGCGCTGGAGTACTGGCGGCACAGGGCCGCCGAGCTGCCGGGCCCGCCGGAACTGCCGCTGCGCTGCGCACCGGAGGAGCTGGCGAGGACACGGTTCGTCCGGCACGCGGGGCGGATCGGCACGGAGGCCTGGAGCCGTGCGACGGAGCTGGCCGGGGAACACGGGGTGACGGCCTCGGCCCTGCTGCTCACCGCGTACGGCCTGGTGATCGGCGAGTGGAGCAGGAGCCCCCGCTTCCTGCTGAGCCTGACCCTCTTCAACCGGCTGCCGCTGCACCCCCAAGTCGACGATGTCGTCGGCGACTTCACCTCCTTCACGCTGGTGGACGTCGACCACGCCCTGCCGGGCGGTTTCGCGGCCCGTGCCCAGCGGCTCCAGGACCGGCTGCACGAGCAGCTCGAGCACGCGGCGGTGAACGGCGTGCAGATCCTGCGGGAGATGTCCTCCCTCAGGGGCCGGGCCTCCGCGCCGGTGGTGCTGACGAGCCTGGTCAACCACCGGGGGCACGGCATGGGCCCGTTCGGCTGGCTCGGCGAGCAGGTGCACTGCCTGTCCCAGACCCCGCAGGTGTGGATCGACCACCAGGTGTACGAGGACGCCGGGGAGCTGGTGGTCACCTGGGACCTGGTCGAGGACCTGTTCCCGCAGGGCGTGCCGGAGGCGATGTTCTCCGCGTACACGAGTCTGCTGGAGTCGCTGGCTCGAGCAGAGACGTGGGAGGGCGAGCCGCCCTCCCTGCTGCCGTCCGAACAGCGCGCCCGGCGCAGCGCCTGCAACGACACCGCAGCCGAGCTACCCGAGGGCACGCTGCACGGGCTGTTCGCCGACCGGGCACGTGAACAGCCGGACGCCACAGCGGTGCTGACGGACGGGCGCGAGCTGTCGTACGGGGAGCTGGACCGGCTCTCGGACGGGCTCGCGCGCCGCCTGGCCGAGGCCGGCTGTGCGCCCGGCGACCTGGTGGCGGTGGTGATGGAGAAGGGCTGGGAGCAGGTCGCCGCCGTGCTGGGGGTGCTCAAGGCGGGTGCCGCGTACGTACCGCTGGAGGCCGGCTGGCCGAAGGCGCGCCGTGAGGGCGTGCTGCGCTCGGCGGGCGTCCGGCACGTCCTGGCCCGGCGGGAGAGCGAACCCGAAGGGGTGGAGATCCTCCCGGCCGGCGCGGGGCGCGGGGCGCCGGAACGATGTCCCGGCGACCTGGCCTATGTCATCTACACCTCGGGGTCGACCGGGCGCCCCAAAGGGGTGGCGATCGACCACCGGAGCGCGGTGAACACCGTGCTGGACATCAATCAGCGCTTTGAACTCGGGCCCGGGGACCGGGTGTTCGGCGTGTCGGCGCTGAGCTTCGACCTGTCCGTGTGGGACATCTTCGGCACCCTCGCCGCGGGCGGCACGCTGGTGCTGCCGGCTGAGACAGACCGCCGTGACCCGGCCCGCTGGTCGCAGCTGATGCGCCGGTGCGGGGTCACGGTGTGGAACTCGGCGCCCGCCCTGATGGAACTGTTCACCGAGTACGCGGCGGGACGGGCCGAACTGATGCCGGAACTGCGGCTGATTCTGCTGTCCGGCGACTGGATACCCGTGACCCTCCCGGATCGCATACGCGAACTGAGGCCCGACGCACGGGTGGTGAGCCTCGGCGGAGCCACCGAGGGCAGTATCTGGTCGATCCGCCACGAGATCACCGGCGTCGACCCCGCCTGGACCTCCATCCCCTACGGCGTCCCCCTGGCCAACCAGCGGATGTACGTACTGAACGAGGCGCTGCGGGACTGCCCGGACTGGGTGACCGGGCAGATCCACATCGGCGGCGCGGGACTCGCCCGCTGCTACTGGAACGCCCCGGAGCAGACGGCGGCGGCGTTCATCACCCACCCCGTCACCGGTGAACGGCTCTACCGAACGGGCGACTTGGGCCGGTTTCGCCCCGACGGGGTGATCGAGTTCCTCGGGCGCGAGGACGGCCAGGTCAAGCTGAGCGGCCACCGGGTCGAGCTGGGCGAGATCGAGGCCGTCGCGCTGGAGCACCCGCAGGTCACGGCCGCCGCCGTCGTCGTGACCGGGGAGCGGGGCGCCCTGAGGACGGCGGCGTTCGTCACGGGGCCGGCCGATGTCGCCGCACTCGGCGCGCACTTCGCCGGGCGGCTGCCCGCGTACATGGTCCCGTCGGCCGTCACGGTTCTGGACGCCCTGCCGCTGACCGCCAACGGCAAGGTCGACCGCGCGAAGCTCGCCGCGGACGCGGCGGCCCGCACCGCTCCCCCGGCCCCGGCCTCGGCCGGCGCTCCGGGCGGCGACACGCTCGAGCGCACGCTCGCCGCTGTCCGCCGGGTGCTGCGGACGCACGCCTGCGACCCCGATGCCGACCTGCTGCGACTGGGCGCCAGTTCGCTGGACCTGGTGCGTCTCGCCAACGAGCTGGAGAAGGACTTCGGCACGCGTCCCGCGCTGGAGGAGTTCGTGCGGCTGACGACGCCGCGCGCCATCGCCGCGCACTTCGCCGCCGGGCAGGCCCCGCGGCGGCAGGCGTCGCAGCAGATCATCACGGATCCCGGGGAACGCGAGCGGTTCAAGCGCCGCCGGCTCGCCCTGATCCGGCCGCAGGAGCCCGGTATCCAACTGGCAGCCGTGCCCCCGCGCCCCGCCGACCTGCTGCGGCGGCGCACCAGGAGGGCGTTCGCCGCCCGGCCCGTGGGCTTCGAGGATTTCGGTGCCCTGCTGGGGGCGTTGCGGCAGGAGGCCGTGGGCGAGGAGCGGGTGCGGGCGCTGTACCCGTCGGCGGGTGCGGTGTTCCCGGTGCAGACCTATGTGCACGTCGCGGACGGACGGGTCGAGGACGTCCCGGCGGGCACCTACTACTACGACCCCGACGCGCACCGGCTGGCCGTGCTCACCCCCGGCTCGGTGCCCGAGCCGGCGGCCCACTGGCCGGTCAACCGGCCGGTCGCCGACGACGCCGCGTTCGCGCTGCACCTGGTGGCGGAGCCGGACGCGATCGAGCCCGTCTACGGCGAACTCGCCGACCGCTTCACGCTGTTGGAGGCAGGACACATGGGACAGGTGCTGATGACCGTGGCCCCGGGCTGCGGTATCGGCCTGTGCCCGGTGGGGTCGCTCGACACCGCGGCCCTGCACGGCCCGTTCGGCTTCGGCCCCGGCAGGCAGGTGCTGCACACCCTGCTCGGCGGCGCCGTCGACGGGGACGAGGACAAGACGGCCGCCACGGGCGACGACGCATGGGAGGAGGGCGAACTATGACCCCGGAAACCGGAATCACCGGGACCACCGGGACCGAGGACATGGCCGGCGCGGCGGCGGACCTGCTCGCCGCGCTGGAGCGGCGCGGTGTGCAACTGCGCGCGGAGAACGGCACGTTGCACTATCGGGCCCCGCAGGGTGCCCTCACCACGGACCTCAGGGACCGCCTCGCCGTGCTCAAGCCGTGGGTCGTGCACGTGCTGCGCCGGCGTTCCGCGCCGGACCCGGGGGCGGCGTACGAGCCGTTCCCGCTCACGCCCATCCAGCAGGCCTACTGGGCGGGCGGGACGGACCTGTTCGAGCTGGGCGGGATACGGGCGCACGTCCTGCTGGAGTTCGCCCGGGCCGATCTGGACGAGGACCGTTTCGCACGGGCCTGGAACCGGGTCGTGGACCGGCATCCGATGCTCCGCTGTGTCGTCCTGTCCGACGGGACCCAGCGGGTGCTGCCGGAGGTGCCTCCGTACCGGCCCGGGACGGAGGACCTGCGGACGGAGGACGACAGCGGGGCGGCCCGACTCGAGCGCATCCGGCTCGAGTTGACGCACGAGGGCCCGTCGACGGACACCTGGCCGCTGTTCGACGTGCGGGTGTGCCGGACGCGGGAGCGGCACCATGTGTTCCTCTCGCTGAGCCTGCTGGTCTGCGACGCCCTCAGTTCCACGCTGATCCTCGCCGACCTCGAGCGCTTCCTCCGCGACCCGGACCTCGAACTGCCGCCGCTGGAGCTGACGTTCCGCGACTGGTGCGCGTCCCAGGAAACGGCACGCGAGACCCCGGAGTACGCGCGTGCGCTCGCCCACTGGCGCGAACGCGCCCGGGTCCTGCCGCCCGCTCCGGAACTCCCGCTCGCCAAGAGCCCGGCGGAGGCGGGCAGTCCGCGTTTCGTCCGCCACCGGCACCGGCTGGACGCCGCGGCGTGGGGGCGGGTCCGGGAGGCGGCGACAGCACGCGGGGTGACGCCGTCGAGCGCGCTGCTGGCCTGTTACGGGCAGGTGCTCGCGCGGTGGGGCAAGAGCCCGCACTTCACGGTGAACGTGCTGCACTCGCAGCGCCGTCCGCTGCATCCGCAGGTCGAGGAGATGGTGGGCAACTGCAGCTCGACCGTGCTGGTCGAGGTGGAGGTCCGTGCCGGGGAGCCGTTCGCCGAGCTGGCCCGCCGTGTGCAGCGGCGGCTGTGGACGGACATGGAGCACAGCGCGGTCAGCGGTGTCGACGTGCTGGCCGGGATGAACGCGGCGGGCGGCTCGAGGACGCGGGCGGCGATGCCCGTCACCTTCGCCAGCGCCCTCCACCTCACCGAGGACGACCCCGGTGCGACGTCCGGCGCGTGGCAGCGGGACCTGGTGACCTCGCGCATGCAGACACCGCAGGTGTGGCTCGACCACCAGGTCGTCGAGGAGGACGGGGAGCTGGTGCTCAACTGGGACGTGGTGGAGGCCCTGTTCCCGGCCGGGATGCCGGAGGACATGTTCGGCGCGTACCTCGGCCTGCTGAAGTCGCTGGCCGGGCCGGACGGCTGGGACCGCGCGGCGGGCTCCCTGCTGCCGCCGGACCAGGCCGCGGCGCGCGCGGTCTACCACGCCACGGACGGCCCGGGGCCGGACGGAGCGACGCTGTACGGCCTGTTCGCCGAGCGGGCCGAGGAGCGTCCGGGCGACCTGGCGGTCGTCTGCGAGGACCGGTCCCTGACCTACGGCGAACTCGCCGCGCTCGCGGACCGGGTGGCGGGCCGGCTGCGCGCGTGGGGGCTGGGCCGGGGCGGCCTGGCCGCGGTGGTGATGGAGAAGGGCTGGGAGCAACTCGCCGCCGTGCTCGGGGTGATGCGGACCGGGGCCGCGTACGTCCCGGTCGACGCCGCGTGGCCCGCGGCACGCCGCGACGACGTGCTGGCCTCGTCGGGCGTGGCGTGCGTGCTGACCCAGTCGTGGCTGGGCGAAACGCCCGGCCTGCCGGTCCTCGCCGTCGACACCCTGGCCTTGGAGCCGGAGCCCGGTGACGACGCGGGGCCGGGCGAGGGCCCCCGGGCGGAGGACCTCGCCTACATCATCTACACCTCGGGCTCCACCGGGCGCCCCAAGGGGGTGGCCGTCCGCCACGGGGCGGCGGTGAACACCGTGCTGGACATCAACCGGCGCTTCGGACTCGGGCCCGCCGACCGGGTGTTCGGGATCTCGGCGCTGAGCTTCGACCTGTCGGTGTGGGACGTCTTCGGCACCCTCGCCGCGGGCGGCACGCTGGTGCTGCCGGGCGAGGGGGCGCGGCGCGACCCCGCCCACTGGTCGGAGGAGATGCGCCGGTACGGGGTCACCGTGTGGAACTCCGCACCCGCCCTGATGCAGTTGCTCGTCGAGTACGCGGCGGGACGGGCCGAGCTGATACCGGAGCTGCGGCTGGTGCTGCTGTCCGGCGACTGGATACCCGTGACCCTGCCCGGCCGGATACGCGAACTGAGGCCCGGCACGAAGGTGGTGAGTCTCGGCGGAGCGACCGAGGGCAGCATCTGGTCGATCCACCACGAGGTGGAGGACGCCGACCCCGCCTGGACCTCCGTCCCCTACGGCACTCCCCTGGCCAACCAGCGGATGTATGTCCTGGACGAGGCCTTCCACGAGCGCCCCGACTGGGTGACCGGGCAGATCCACATCGGCGGCGCGGGGCTCGCCGACTGCTACTGGAACGCCCCGGACCTGACCGCCGCGTCCTTCATCACCCACCCGCGCACCGGTGAACGGCTCTACCGCACGGGCGACTTGGGCCGGTTCCGCCCGGACGGGGTGATCGAGTTCCTCGGGCGCGAGGACGGCCAGGTCAAGGTGAACGGTTACCGCATCGAGCTGGAGGAGATCGAGTCCGTCGCGCTGGAACACCCGCGCGTCACGGCCGCGACGGTCGTAGCGACCGGGGCTCAAGGTGACCGGGGCCTCGCCGCGTTCTGGACCGGGACGGCCGATGCCGCCGAGGCGCGGCGGCATCTGGCGGAGCGGCTCCCCGACTACATGGTGCCGTCCGCCCTGACCCCGCTCGACGCCCTGCCCCTGACCGCCAACGGCAAGGTCGACCGGGCGGCGCTCGCCGGCCGCGCCCCGGCCGCCGCCGCCCGGCCGAGGGGGTACACGGCCCCGCGCGACGCGCTCGAGTCCCGGCTGGCCGCCCTGTGGTCACAGGCGCTGGGCGGTGTGAAGGTCGGCGTGCACGACGACTTCTTCGGCCTCGGCGGACGTTCCCTGCCCGCACTGCGGCTCATGGTGCGGGTGGAGCAGGAGCTCGGTGTACGGCTCCCGGTGGCCATGCTGCTGCGCGGCGCCACCCTGGGCGAACTCGCGGAGGCGATCCGCGCGGAAGCGGAAGGCGAGGCGTCATGACGGCGGACGGTGCGGAAGAGGTGGATGTCCTGGTGATCGGTGCCGGGCAGGCGGGGCTGGCCCTGGGATACTTCCTGACCCGGCAGCGCCGCCGGTTCGTCCTGCTGGACTCGGCCGACGCGGTGGGCGCGTCCTGGCGGGACCGCTGGGACTCACTGCGGCTGTTCACCCCGGCCCGTTACTGCGGCCTGCCGGGCGCGCCGTTCCCCGGCGACCCGGACCACCACCCCGGCAAGGAGGAGGTGGCCGGGTATCTGGCGGGCTATGCGCGCACGTTCGGCCTGCCGGTCCGCCCGGGCAGCCGGGTCACCTCGCTGACCCACAACGGGACCGTCTTCACGGCGGTCGCCACGGGCGGCACCTGGCGCGCCCGTCATGTGGTGGTCGCCACAGGTCCGTTCCAGTCCCCCGTGGTGCCGGACGTGGCGGGCGGGCTCGACCCGCGCGTCGTCGCCGTGCACAGCACCGGGTACCGCAACCCCGGCCTGCTGCCGGGGAACCGGGTGCTGGTGGCGGGCGCCGGGAACTCGGGCGCCCAGATCGCCGCGGAGCTGGGCGCGGCCGGGCGCGAGGTGGTCCTCGCCGGGCCGAAGCTGCCGTGCATGCCCCAACAGGTGCTCGGGCGCGATGTCTTCCAGTGGTTCAGCGCGCTGGGGCTGCTGCGCACCGGGACCGACACCGTGCTCGGCAGACGGCTCAGCGACCGGGAGACGCTGATCGGCACCTGCCCCCGGGCCCTCGCGGAGCGGGGCGTGGTGCGCCTGAAGCCGCGGGTGACCGGTGCCGACGGCGGGACGGTGCTGTTCGCGGACGGTTCCCGGACGGAGCCCGACGCCGTGGTGTGGGCGACCGGCTTCCGTCCGCACCTGCCGTGGCTGGAGCTGCCCGTGCTGGACGCGCGGGGGGCGCCCCGTCACAGCGGCGGCGCCACCGAGGTGCCCGGCCTGTACTTCCTGGGCCTGCCCTGGCAGACCCACCGCAGCTCGGCCATCCTCGCCGGGGTGGGCCACGATGCCGCCATGGTCGCCCGGCGCATCAACGGCACGGGACGGCTCACCGCCACCGCCGCCTCCAGGAGGCACCCATGAACCGGCCGACCCCGCTGGGGCCTTGGCGTCCCGACGACATCACCGGCACGGTGCTGGCCGGACACGTCGTGACCGGAACACCGGACACCGTGGCGGCCGGGGTCTGCCGCCGTCATCTGCTGGACCTGGGCGCCGTGCCGGGCCCGGGCTCGGGTTCGCTGCGGATCGGCCCGCACGACCCGCTCGCGCTCCGGCTCGACTGGGCCGGGCCCATGGCCGGCGGCCCCGTCGACGAGGTCACCGCCCAGGCGGTGAGCGGGCTGATGCTGCTGCACGGCCGCCGCGAGGGCACGGGTCCGCGCCGCCTCGGCGTGGACTACGCCTCGGTCGCGGCCGGGGTGGTGGCGGCCCAAGGTGTGCTGGCCGCCCTGCTGGGCCGCCTGCGCGGCCTGCGCACCGCCGCGGTGGAGACCTCGGTGCTGGAGGCCGCGCTGCTGGCCGTCTCGCACTATCTAGCCATGGCCACGGCCGAGGACGACGACCCGGCACCACCGCGCCGGGAGGAGGGCGCTCCGCCCCCGTTCGTCTCCGCCGACGGCGTCGCCTTCGAGCTGGAGTGCCTGGCCCCCGACCCCTGGGCCCGGTTCTGGGCGCTGCTGGAGGTGCCCGGCCCCCTGGCCGGGCGGGGGTGGTGGCCGTACGTACGGCGCTACGCCGACGCGTCGGCGCCGTTGCCGTGCGAGCTCCACGCGGCCGTCGGCGCACGGGACTTCGGCCGGATCGAGGAGGCGGCGCGGCAGTCGGGCGCCGGGCTGTGCCGGATGCGGCCGCTCGCCGCGCGGCCCGGCGACCTCGGTGTCGCCGGGGGCGGCCGGGTGGGCGCGCCGTGGCGGCTCACGCCGCTCGGGCCGACCGGCAGCACGTACGGCGGGGGCTCGGCTCCCGGGGGCGGGCTGCCGTTGGAGGGGCTGACGGTCGTGGAGGCGGGGCGCCGCATCCAGGGCCCGCTCGCGGGGAACATGCTGCGGCTGCTGGGGGCGCGGGTCGTGCGGATCGAGCCGCCGGGCGGCGACATCCTGCGCGGCATGGCGCCGCTGGCGGAGGGCTGTTCGGCGGGGTTCCTGGCCTTCAACCGGGGCAAGGAGGCCGTGGAGGCCGACCTGGCGAGCCCGCGGGGCCGGGCGGCGGCGCTGGAACTGGCCGCGTCCGCCGATGTGTTCCTGCACAACTGGGCGCCGGGCAAGGCGGTTTCGCTGGGCCTGGACGCCGAGGACCTGGCCCGGGTCAATCCGTCGCTGGTGTACGCGGAGGCCTCCGGCTGGGGCGACGTGCCGGTCCCGGGCACGCCGCCCGGCACGGACTTCATCGTCCAGGCCCACACCGGCCTCGGCGAGTCCCTGCGCCCGGCGGACGAACCCGCGGCGGTGTCATTGCTGACGCTGCTGGACGTCATGGGCGGGCTGGTGACCGCCGAGGGGGTGCTCGCGGGGCTGCTCGCCCGTGAACGGGACGGCCGCGGGCGGCGGATGGCGTCCAGTCTACTGTCGGCCGCGGCGGTGCTCCAGGCGGCCGACGTCGAGGCCATGGCGACGGGGCGCGAGCGGGGCCGGTCCGGCGGGCGTCCCGTCTGGGGTCCGCTGGACCGGCCGCTGGCCGTGGCGGACGGCGCGTACCTCGCCCTGCCGTCCGGGACCCCTGCCGAGACGGTGTGCGCGGTGGCCGGCGCGGACGGTCCGGACGCGGTGGCCGGGCGTCTCGCCGCGCACGACGCGGCGCACTGGATCGCGCGCCTTCGGGACGCGGGGGTGCGTGCGGTGCGACTGTGCGGCGATCTCGCCGAGTTGGGGGCCGATCCCCGTCTGGCCCCGGTGACCTGCGGCAAGGGTGCCGTGTTCCTGCGCGCGCCGTGGAGGTTCACGCCGTGACCGTACTGGTGGTGCCGGACCAGGTGGCGCCCGGACTGCGGGCCTGGTGGCGCGCGGCGGGGTACTACGGGGCCGAGGACCTGTTCACGATGTTCGCCGGGCGGGCGGCCGCGCATCCCGGCCGGGCCGCGGTGGTCGACGACGAAGGGGCCGTCACGTACGGCGAGTTGCACGGTGCCGCACTGCGCCTGGCGGGCGCGCTGGCCGAAGCCGGGCTGCGCACGGGCGAGGTGATCGCCTGTCAGCTTCCGTCCGGCCGGCGCGCGGCCGCCGTCGAGCTGGCCGCCGCCGCGCTGGGGGCGGTGGTGCTGCCGGTGCCGGCCGGGCGGGACCGGCACGACACCGAGGCCGTGCTCGGCGGCTCGGCCGCGGCCGTGGTGGTGTGCGAGGCCGGCGCCGGGGCCGGGGTGGAGGAGCTGCGCGGTCGGTTGCCCGCGCTGCGTACGGTCGTCGCCGACGGGCAGCGCCTCGAGGCGCTGTTGACGGACGGGCCGCCGCTGCCGGAGCCGGTCGTGCCGGACCTCGCGGCTCCGGCGCGGATCGTGGTGTCCTCCGGTTCGGAGAACACGCCCAAGATGGTCGCCTACTCCCACGAGGCGCTCACCGGCGGCCGGGCCGGACCGCTGGCCCGGCTGTACGGCGCGGACGAACCTCCGCGTGCCTTCTTCCTCGTCCCGCTGGCCTCGTCCTTCGGCACGCTGGGCATTCCGGTCACGCTCGCCCGGCACGGCGGGACGCTGCTGGTGACCGGCAGGTTCCGCGCGGACCGGGTGGCCGCGCGGCTGGAACGGGACCGGCCGACCCACCTGTTCGGCGTGCCCACCATGTTCCAGCTCCTGCTCGAGCACGTACGCCCGTCCCCGGCCTCGGCCCTGCGGGCCGTGGTGGTCGGCGGTGCCCGGCTCGCCCGGCCGGTGCAGGAGGCGTGCCGGGAACGGTTCGGCTGCCCAGTGGTCAACTGCTACGGCTCGGCGGACGGGGTCAGCTGCATGACCGTGCCCGGGACCGCGGACGACGCCGAGTTCACCTCGGTGGGCCGCCCCGACCCGGAGGTGACGGCGATGCGGGTGGTCGGCGAGTCCGGCACCGACGTCCCGGCCGGCGGCGTCGGCGAGGTGTGGGGCCTGGGCCCGATGTCGCCGCTGGGCTACGTGGGCGCGCCGGAGCGCGACCGCCGCTACCGCGTGGCGGGCGGCTGGGTGCGCACCGGCGACCTCGGCTGGTTCGACGCCGGGGGGCGGCTGCACATCGCCGGGCGGCGCGACGATGTGGTGATCCGGGGCGGGCGCAACATCAGCACGGTCGAGATCGAGCTGCTGCTGCTCGGGCATCCGGCCGTGCGGCAGGTCTGCTGTGTCGCGGTGGACGACCCGCTCATGGGCGAACGGGTCTGTGCCTGTGTGGTGCCGGCGGCGGGCCGCCCGACTCCGGTGCTCGGCGAACTGACGCGGTGGCTGCTCGCCGAGCACGCGGTCGAGAAGGTCAAACTGCCCGAGCGGCTCGAGACGTTCACGGAGCTTCCGCACAACGCCGCGGGCAAGGTGGACCGCCGGGAGCTGCGGCGGCGGCTCGCTACGCGAACGTCTCCGTGAGCCAGCCCGCCACGACCTCGCGGAACGCCTCGGGCTCCTCGATGTGGGGGTAGTGGCCGCTGTTCTCGAAGATGTGCAGCCTGGCCGAGGGCAGCGCCCCGGCCAGGCGCTCGCTGTTCTCCGGCGGGCACTGCGGGTCGTGCCGGCCCACCAGCACGAGCGCGGGCTGCTTGACAGCGCCCAGCTCCGGTTCGAGGTCGAAGCCGGACAGGCCCTGGATGAACGCCCCGAGCCGCTCGGCCGAGTTGTCCGCCGCGTCCTCGGCGGGCGCCTCGGGGGTGCGGCCGGGGTCGGCGACGCTGAGCCGGAACATCCGCCGCTGCGCCAACTCCGGGTCGGTGCCGGCGAGTTCCCTGACCTCGGCGGCCTCGCGGGCGCGCGGGTGCGCCGGGTCCCCCAGGCTCCCCCGCACGAACCGGCCGCTGGCGGCCGAGCCGACCAGGACCAGTCCGCTGACGGCCGCCGGGTCGCGCAGCGCGTGCAGCAGGGCGACCATGCCGCCCGTGGACGCCCCTACCGCCAGCCACGGGGCGAGGCCGAGCGCCTCGCGCATGGCCGACAGGTCGGCGGCGAAGCCGTCCATGCCGAGGTCGCCACCGTCGCGCACCGGCCCCGAGCCGGCCATGCCGCGCGGGTTGACCGCGTGCAGGCGCGTGTGCGGGGTCAGGGCGCGGGCGAGCGAACTGCGCGCCGAGACCGTCCGGTACTGATGACACATCACGGCCGGCCGGCCCGTACCGCCCTCCTGGTAGGAGAGTTCTCCGCCGGGCACCGAAACACGCAGATCCATGGACGAGCTCCAAGGGTGGGGGCCACCGGGACACCGGCAGAATACGCCCGGCGCACCGGTGACGGCTCAGAACTCGTCGCTGGTGAAGGGGAGATAGGCGGTGCGCAGCGCCGCGTCGAGCTTCCCCGCGGCGCCCGCGGTGCGCTCGGTGACGAGCCCGGCCCGCACCAGGTCGCGCAGCCGGGTGCCGCCCAGGTAACAGGCGGCCAGGTCACGGACGTCGAGAACGAGGTCGGCCTCCTCCCCGGCCGGCGCGCAGGCGCTCCCCGCCGGGGAGACCGTCAGCCTGAACCTGCCGTGATTGGCGGGAATCATGTGGTCGCGAATGTCCAGGACGAGGTCGGCGGGCGCCGCCCAGGAGCGGGCGGTGAGGGCGGCCCGGACGTCCACCAGGCGCAGCCAGAGCGCGGGGAACGTCCCGGTGACGCGCACCTGGTCGGGGTCCTCGGCCATCAGCGGCAGCACGTCGTCGGCCGGCCGGCCCCAGGCGCGCACCTTGCCGGTGAGGTCGATGGAGGCGAGGTAGTCCCACAGGGCCGCGGCGACGGCCGGCATGTCCGCCTCGAGCTCGTACACCTGCACGAGGCCCGGGGTGCGGGTCTCGTCGTCGCCGCCGCGGGTGCGGTAGACCGCGTAGCCGGCGGGGGTTCCGTCGCCCAGCACGACGATGCGCGGCGGGCTGAGCTCGTCGTCGTCCTCGTCCTCCTCGGGCAGGATCTGCTCGCGCCACCAGTAGGTGTCGCGGGCGAGGCGGCCGGCGCGGTGGAGGCGGGCCGCCTCGTAGAGCGGGCCGAGCACGGCGGGCGCGGCCTCGGGGGCGAGCAGGCGCAGCGGGCGGGGGTCGGGGGTGACGCGCAGGCCGAGGGGGCGCTCGGAGTCGATCTCGACGGTGGAGAGTTGGGTGGCGGCGCCGAAGCCGAAGCGGCCGTAGATGGCGGGTTCGGAGGCCCAGAGGGCGGCGAGCGGCTGCCGTGCGGCGGCGCAGCGCCGCCACTGCTCCTCCAACATGCCGGAGAGCACCCCGCGGCGGCGGTGGGTGGGGGCGACGGAGGCGAACGTCAGCCCGGCGCAGGGCAGTTGTCCGCCGGGGACGGAGAGATCGAGGGGGAGGGCGCCGAGGAAGCCCACGAGGTCGTCGCCCTCGTAGGCGCCGACGCGGCCGCAGCGCTGGAGGTAGGCGCGGTCCCGCTCGCGGTCCTCCTCGTCGCCGTGCTCGTGGAAGACCAGGTAGGAGTGGTCGAGGACGCGGTCGATCCGCCCCTTCGGGACCTCGCGGAACCGCAGGGACGGACGGGCGGGCGAAGTGCTCACCCCGTGGATGCTAACCGCGAAGGGGAGCGGAGTCGCCTCCGCTCCCCCGGTGTTCACGGTGCGGTTCAGCCGCGGCGGCTCGCACGGGCGAGTGCGGGCACGAAGCGGGCGGCGTCCACGGTGCCGACGCCGCTGGCCATGTCGTAGCCCTTGACGGCGGTGTAGCCGGTCACGCCCATGTAGCTGTTGTTCGTGCCGTCCTTGACGTCCACGATCCCGGTGTCCCCGTGGTGCTGGGAGCGGGCGTACAGGGAGTACAGCGCGTCGTTGATGTTGCCCACGCGGTGCCCGGCGGCCTGGTCGGCCAGGGCCACGATGCCGGCGAACAGGGGGCAGGACTCGCTGGTGCCGCCGGTGATCTCCCAGCCGGTCGCCGCGGGGTTGTAGCTGGAGTAGATCCAGGCGCCGCCGTTGACCGCGCCGGTCATGGAGACGTCCGGGGTGCCGCGGCGCTGGCCGACGATGCCCTTGACGCCGTTCTGGAACGCGGGGCGGTTGAAGACGTGCGACTGGCCACCGCCGCCCGCGCCGTGGTCGTTGTAGACGCTGTCCGGGGCGACGCGGTTGCCCTTGTCGTTCAGGTGCAGCTGGGTGCCGCCGATGGAGGTGACCAGCGGGTCGGAGGACGGCCAGGAGTTGACGCGCTCCTTGTAGAAGTCCTTGCCGTTCGCCATGTTGTCGGTGGCGCCGCCGTCACCGGAGGAGGCGAGGACGGTGACCTTCTTCTTCTTGGCTTCCTCGAAGGCGTACCGCAGCTTCTTGATGCTGGAGAAGTCGCCCTTGTCGAAGCCGGGGAAGGTGTTCTCGGTGGCTCCGAAGCTCTGGCTGATGACGTCGCCGATGCCGCGCTTGATCATGGCCTTCTCGGCGTCCATCATCTCCGGCAGGCCGGTGACGCCCTCGGTCTCCGCGACCGCGGTCTCGACCAGGACGATCTTCGCGTCCGGTGCGACGGCGTGTGCCATCTCGACGTCGAGAGTCGTCTCGCCCGCCCAGCCGCTCATGGCGGTGTCCTTGGGGTCGAACTTGGGGACGTTGCCCCACTTGACGACCTGCACCTTGGTGCTGGGCAGCCCGAACTGCTTGCTGTAGACGTCCAGGTCGTGCTGGACGGTGGGCGAGCCGAAGGAGTCGACGATGACGATCGTGCGGCCCTTGCCCGTGATGCCCTTCTTGTACAGCGGGTTGAGGTCGTACGCCTGCCGGTACTGGAGCGGGGTGTAGCAGTTGAGGTGCCACTTGGCCTGGCACTGCGCGATGGGCAGCGGGCTGCTCTCTCCGCTCACCAGCGTGTGGCCCGCGACGGCCGGGACGGCCTTGGTGTGCGGAACGGCGACGGCCTGGGCGGCGGACCCGGTCAGCGGGGCCGCGGACAGGGCGGCGGCCGTGAGCACGGTGGCAGCGGCCGTGGTGACCACGGCACGCGGCCGGGGACGGGCTATGCGCATGAAATCTCCCTGAGCTGGGGCGGAGCCGCACGGGGCGGCTGCCGTGATCCCACCTGGTGGATCATGCACAGGACAAGAATGTTTGACGCTTGATATCGAACGTTTTACCTAAGCGTGAATAACTATCGGGCCGCAGGCGTCCCGCCGTTCATGAGTCACCCTCCGTTTTCGCTTCTCCGTCCCGCTGCCTACCGTGGGATGAGATGCGCCGGAGGCGACGTACGACTACTGAGCAGTACCCGCCCCCCGGACGTACCCGAGGACGAACACGGCGACCATGCCGCGGATTTCCGCAGGAGAGGTCATGGCCGAGTCGACGGCAACCAGACCGCGCGTCCGCGTTCTGGCCGACTACTTCGAGCGCACCTGTGACGCCCACCCGGACCGGACCGCCGTGATCTGCGACGGGCAGCGCCTCGGCTACGCCGAACTCGACCGCCGGGCCAACCGGCTCGCCCACCTGCTGCGGGCCCGCGGTGCGACGGAGGGCGCCCCGGTCGGCATCCTGCTCGAGCGGTCCGCCGACATCTACGTCGCCCTGCTCGGGGTGCTCAAGGCGGGGGCCGCCTATGTGCCGCTCGACCCCTCGTTCCCCGCCGGCCGGCTGGCCTTCATCGCCGCGGACGCCGGTCTGCGCGACCTGGTGACGGTCTCGTCGCTGCGCGAGAGGACCCGGGAGGTGACCTGCCCCGTGCTGGAGCTCGACCGGGCGCATGCCCTCCTGGACCGCCACCCCGACCACCGGCCGGGGGCCGCCGCGGCGCCGTCGTCGCTGTGCTACGTCGTCTACACCTCCGGCACGACCGGCCGCCCCAAGGGGGTCGCCGTCTCGCACGCGAGCATCGTCAACTTCCTGCGGGTGGCCGCCCCGGTCTACCGGGTGACCGGCGAGGACCGGGTCTACCAGGGCCTGTCGATCGCCTTCGACTTCGCGGTCGAGGAGATCTGGCCGGCGTGGATGGCGGGCGCCACGCTGGTGGCGGGCACCGACGACAGCCGGCGGGCCGGTCAGGGGCTCGCCGACTTCCTCACCGAACACGGCATCACCGTGCTGTGCTGCGTCCCCACCCTGCTGATGACCCTCGACACCGACGTGCCCAGCCTGCGCAGCCTCCTGGTCAGCGGCGAGGCATGCCCGCCCGACCTGGTGCGCCGCTGGTTCCGCCCGGGCCGGCGCATCCTCAACGTGTACGGCCCCACCGAGGCGACCGTGAGCGCCACGTGCAGCGAGCTCGTCCCGCACCGGCCCGTCACCATCGGCACTCCCCTGCCCACCTACCGCGTCTACATCCTGGACGAGGAGCTGCGCGCGGTCGGGCCGGGCGAGACCGGCGAGATCTGCATCGGCGGCCCCGGCGTCGCCGTCGGCTACGTCAACCGCCCCGACCTCACCGCGCGCTGCTTCGTACCCAACCCGGTGACGCGCGACCGCGCCGACGCCCCGCGGATCTACCGCACGGGCGACCGGGGACGGTTCACGGCCACCGGGGAGATCGAGTACCTGGGCCGCGGCGACTCGCAGGTCAAGCTCCGCGGCTACCGCATCGAGCTCGCCGAGATCGAGGCGGTGCTCCGCGAGGACGAGGCGGTCGCGAACGCGGTCGTCGCCCCGCGGGTGGCGGACGGCGTCCCCCAGGACCTGACCGGCTACATCACCCTGAACGGCCGGGCCGTGCCGGAGGACGGGCTGCGCGCCCGGCTGCACGACCGGCTGCGGCGCAGGCTTCCCGCCTACATGGTCCCCGCGCACCTGGAGATCCTCCCCGAACTCCCGCTGCTGGCCGCCGACAAGGTGGACCGCGCCGCGCTCCCCGCACCGTCCTCGCCGCCCCTGGCCGCCCGCACGGGACCGCGCGCCGATCCCGCGACGCCGCTGGAGCACCGGCTGGCCGCGCTGTGGCGGGAGGTGCTCGGGGGCGAGGAGATATCCGTCGAGGACGACTTCTTCTGCGACCTGGGCGGCCACTCCATGACCGCCGCCCGTCTGGTCTCCCGGATGCGGCAGGACCCGCGGCTGCGGGGCGTGGCGATGGGCGACCTCTACGCCCGTCCCACGGTCCGCGGCCTGGCCGCGCTTCTCGAGACCGGCACCGCCGACGAGACCGGCACCGCCGCCGCGCCCGCCCGCCGGGAGCACTCCTCCGCGCGGGTCAGGGCCTGCGGGGTGGCCCAACTGGCCGGGCTGTACGTGTGGTTGCTGCCGGCCGGCTGTGCGGCGGCGGCCCTCGTGTACCGGCTGTGCCACGCCTGGCACCTGCCCGTGCGGGCCCCCGTGCCAGGCGTCCTGGACCGGCTGGCCCGTATGCCGGTCGCCTCCTTCACGGTGCTGGAGCTGGCCTGGATGGCGCTGGGCATGATGGTGCTGCCGCTGCTCGGCAGCAGGCTGCTGATGGCGGGGGTGCGGCCGGGCCGGTATCCGCTGTGGGGCGTGACGTATCTGCGGTTCTGGCTGCACCACAAGATCCTGGCGTTCACCCCGGTCAACGTGCTGGCCGGTTCCCCGCTGCTGCCGCCCTTCCTGCGTCTGCTGGGCGCCCGGATCGGGCCGCGCTGCCATCTGTCGACGGCTGTCGTCCCGCCCCCGCTGGTGGACATCGGCGCGGGGACGAGCATCGGCTACGGCGCCCGGATCCAGCCGTACACGGTCGAGGACGGCCTGCTGCGGCTGGCGCCGGTGCGCATCGGGTCCGGCTGCTTCGTGGGCGCCAACTCCGTGGTCCTGCCCGGCGCGGTGATCGGCGACGGCGCCTCGGTCGGCGAGCAGTCGCTCGTGCCCGAGGACCAGGTCGTCCCCGCGGGCGAGCACTGGGCGGGTTCGCCGGCCGCCCGGCAGGACGCCCCGCCGCCCCTGCTGGCGGACCTGACCGCCCGGGCCGACGACCGCCCCTGGCCGGCCACCGTCCTGGCCGGGTACGCCGCGGGAGCGCTGCTGTTCCTGCTGGCCCCGCTGGCCGTCGCCGCGGCGGCCTCCACGCTCGTGGTGTACACGGCCTGGCGGTACGGCTTCGGCTGGGCCTGTGTCTCGGCGGCGGCGGCCGGCCCGCTGGCGGTGCTGGCCGTGTGCGTCCTCGTGCTCGTCGTCAAGCACGCGGTGATGCCCCGCGCCCGGGCCGGCATCCACCCCGAGCGCAGCGGTTTCGGGGTGCGCAAGTGGATCAGCGACGGGATGCTCACCCTGAGCCTGACGGTGACGCACGCGCTGTACTCCACCCTGTGCCTGGTGCCGTTCCTGCGCGGGCTGGGCGCCCGTACGGGCCGCTGGTCCGAGGTCGCGACGGTCAGTTTCGTGGACCCGGACATGCTCGTCATCGGCGAGCGCAGCTTCGTCGCCGACGTGAGCGTCGTCGCCCCGGCGGTCTACCACCGCGGCCGGATCGCGCTGGCACCGGCCGAGGTGGGCGCGTTCGCCTTCGTCGGCAACGGTGCGCTGGTGCCCGGCTCCTGCCGGCTGGGCACGGGCAGCCTGCTCGGGGTGCACTCCCTCGCCCCGGCCGGGGCCCTCGCCCCCGAGACGACCTGGCTGGGCTCGCCCGCGATCTTCCTGCCGCGGCGGGAGGCCAGCCGGAAGTTCCCGGCGAAGCTGACCTACGCCCCGACCCGCGGCCTGGTCGCGGCCCGGCTGGCCATCGAGTACTTCCGGATCACCCTGCCCGCGACGATCGGCGCGCTGAGCGCCCTGGCCTCGCTGTACGCGGCGCTGCTGGTGGCCGCGTCCTTCCCGCCGGCGGTGCTGTTCGCCCTCGGTCCCCTCCTGCTGCTGGGTGCGGCGCTCGCCTGCACCCTGGCCGCGGTGGTGCTCAAGTGGCTGGTCATCGGCCGCTACCGGCCGCGTACGGAGCCGCTGTGGAGCATCTGGGTGCGGCGCACCGAGCTGATCACGGGCCTGTACGAGAACCTCGTCGTGCTCGCCCTGGTGAACCTGCTCACCGGCACCCCCTGGGTGGCCGTGGTCCTGCGGCTGTTCGGCGCCCGCATCGGGCGGCGGGTGTGGCTGGCGACGACGTACCTGACGGAGTTCGACCTGGTCGAGGTGGGCGACGACGCGGCGGTCGGCGAGGCCACCTCCCTGCAGACGCACCTGTTCGAGGACCGGGTGATGAAGATGTCCCGTGTGCGCATCGGGGCGGGCGCCTCGGTGGGCATCCGTTCCGTCGTCCTCTACGACGCGCAGGTCGGCTCCGGTGCCGCCCTGGACGCCCTGTCCCTGGTGATGAAGGGCGAATCCCTGCCCGACGGGACGCGGTGGCGGGGCATTCCGGCCCGTCCCCGCCCGTCGGCCCGAAGCGGAGGCATGCCATGACCACGACCGTCGAGGAACGCCTGTGGACCGGTCCCCGGGTGAGCGGTGACCTGCCCGGGCCGCTGTCGGCCGAGCTGCTGGCCCGGCAGGAGCGGTGGGAGTCCAATGCCCGGACGTATCCCCGGCATCTGCCGATCGCGCTGGACGAGGGCCACGGCAGCTTCGTCCGGGACGTCGACGGCAATGTGTTCATCGACTTCCTCACCGGTGCGGGGGTGCTCTCGCTGGGCCACGGCCACCCGGAGCTCGTGGCCTGTGCGGCCCGGCAGCTCGGCCGGCTCGCCCACGGGCTCGACTTCCCCACCCCGGCCAAGGACGCCTTCACCCAGGCGGAGCTGTCCATGGTGGCGCCGGGGCTGCGGGACCGGCTGAAGGTGCACTTCTGCGGGCCGACCGGGGCGAACGCGGTCGAGGCCGCGGTCAAGCTGTGCAAGATCGCGACCGGCCGCGGGGACGTCGTCTCCTTCCAGGGGAGCTTCCACGGCAGCACCCACGGCGCCATGGCGCTCAGCGGGCTGGTGGGCCCGAAGCAGGCCGTGCCCAACCCGATGCCGGGCGTCCACTTCTTCCCGTACTGCGCGGAGGGCTGCCCCAGGGACTGCGCCGGCGAGCTGGAGCAGGCGCTGACCGACGGCTTCGGCGGGATCCCGTTGCCCGCCGCGGTGCTGATCGAGCTGGTGCAGGGCGAGGGCGGCGTCGTGCCCGCCGGCCGGGAGTTCGTACGGCGCGTGCGCGAGGTGACCCGTGCGCTGGACATTCCGCTGATCGTCGACGAGGTGCAGACGGGGTGCGGGCGCACCGGCAGCTGGTTCGCGTTCGAGCAGTACGGCATCGAGCCGGATGTCGTCGTGGCGTCCAAGGCGCTGAGCGGCATCGGCATGCCGGTCGCGCTCATCCTCTACGACGCCGCGCTCGACACCTGGGCGCCGGGGGCGCACATCGGGACCTTCCGCGGCAACCAGTTGGCCTTCGCCGCGGGTGTGGAGGCGATCCGCATCATCCGGCGGGACGGCGTCCTGGAGAACGTCCGGCGGCGCGGCGAGCAGCTCGCGGACCGGCTCGCGGAGCTGTCCGGCCGTCCGTGGGTCCGCGAGGTGCGCGGCCGCGGCCTGATGTGGGGGATCGAGATCGCGGATGCCGAGGTGGCCTCCGCGGTCCAGGCCCATGCGCTGCGGCACGGGCTCATCACCGAGCTCGGCGGCCGGGACGACCGTGTCGTCCGGCTCCTGCCGCCGCTCAATGTCACCGCCGAAGTCGTCGACGACGCGTGCGCGATCCTCGCGGCGGCGGTCGGGGCGAGCGGTCCGTGACCGGCTGAGGAGGAGTCTTCCGATGGCTCTCATCGTCCAGAAGTACGGCGGCTCGTCGGTGCGGGACCCCGAGCGGATCCGGCACGTCGCCCGTCGTGTCGTGGCCGCCCACGACGCGGGGCACGACGTGGTCGTGGTGGTGTCCGCCATGGGCAACACCACCGACCGGCTGCTCGGGCTGGCCCGGGAGATGGCCCCCGTGCCCTCCCGCCGCGAGCTGGACATGCTGCTGACGGCCGGGGAGCGCATCTCGATCGCGCTGACCGCGATGGCGATCCAGACGCTCGGGGCGCCGGCACGCTCGTTCTCCGGGCCGCAGGCCGGTGTGATCACGACCTCGGCCTACGGCAGGGCCCGGATCATCGACGTCGAGCCGCACCGGGTGCGCGAGGCGCTCGACCGCGGGGAGATCGTGCTGGTCGCGGGGTTCCAGGGCGTCAGCCGGGAGACGGACGAGGTCACCACCCTGGGCCGCGGCGGTTCCGACACCACGGCCATCGCGCTGGCCGCGGCGCTCAAGGCCGACGTGTGCGAGATCCACACCGACGTGGCCGGCGTCTGCACCGCGGATCCCAAGATCGTGCCGAGGGCCGGGCTGCTGTCGCGGCTGGGCTACGGGGCGATGCAGGAGATGGCCGACGGCGGCGCGCGGGTGCTGGCCCCGTCGAGCGTGGAGTACGCCCGCCGGCACGGGGTGACCGTGCACATCCGGTCGTCCTTCGACGACCGCCCCGGCACGGTGGTGTCGGCGGAGGCGGAGCGTGCGAGCGCCGGGCGCGAGGGGTTCACGGGCGTCGCCCACGACCCGTCCCGCGCCGAGATCACCGTGGCGGCCGTCCCGGACCGCCCCGGGACCGTGACCCGGATGCTGCGGGCCCTGGCCGGTGCCGGGATCGACGCGCGCCACGTCGTGGCCCACCCGGACGGGCAGGGCGGCGGCCTCGGGCTGGTCCTGCCGCAGGTGGACGTCCCCGCCGCGCTGGCCGCCCTGCGGGAGCTGCGCCCGGAGGCCGGTTTCGGGGAGGTGTCCCACCGGGACGGCGTCGGCACGGTGTCCCTGGTCGGGTCCGGCATGCGCGCGGAGGCGGTCGCGCTGTTCAGCGAGGCGCTGGCCACGGCGCGGGTGCCCTTCGAGACCGTCTCGGTGTCGGAGTCCCGGATCACGGTGCTGTGCGAGACCGGCCGGATCCCGGACGCGGTCCGCGCGGTGCACACGGCGTTCGGGCTCGGCGCGGCCGAGGGCGAGTACGAGCGGCTGCTCGTGGCGTGACCGCACGGCCGTTCGCACGATCGCCGCATGACACCACGGCCGGTCCATCGGACACCCCCTAGCGGGCCGAGGAGAGGGAACGCCGGCTGACGGGGAAGTCGAAGTAGGTGTCCGGGAAGGTCTCCGGCTGGTACGTGTAGTGCCACCACTCCTCCGGAAGGTTCCGGAATCCGGCCTTCTCCAGCCCGTCCTTGAGCAGCAGCCGATTGCGCCGCTGTTCGCCACCGATGCGCGGGTCGAGGGTGTGTGCGAGGGTGTCGAAGCAGTCGAAGCCCGTGCCCATGTCGACGGAGTTGTCCGGGAAGCGGTCCCGCTTGGGTCCGTAGCACGGCTTCAGCGGCTCGCCGGGCACATAGGGACGGGTCGGCCAGGCGGGCAGCCGGACCAGGGTCAGGTCCGCCGTACTGCCCCTGCTGTGCCCGGACTTGGCGGCGATGTATCCGTCCTCGAACAGCCTCGTCTTGTCCTCACGCGGGTAGAACTCGGCCTTCATCCGCTGATCGCCGAGGTCCTCGGCCCACCGCACGAAGTGGTCGACGGCGCGCTGCGGCCGGTAGCAGTCGTACACCTTCAGGGTGTAGCCCCGCTTGAGGAAGGCCCATTGGGCCCGGTGCAGTGCGTCGGCCGCCTCCCGGGTCAGAATGCACAGCGGCTGGCGGTAGCCGTCGATCCGCTCGCCGGTGAAGTTGTGCCGGGTGGTGTAGCGCATCTCCTGGAGGATGGTGGGGTCCACGTCCCGGAGGGCGACGAACTCCGGTGGCGCCTTGGGCTCCGGGCGCACCTGCGCGCCGGCGGCGCCGGTGGCGGGCACGGTCAGCAGCGCAGCGGCCACTCCGGCGACCAGACCGCGGATAACTCTTCGCATCGGCCCCAACTCCCTCTCGCTCGGTAGGCGGCATGGTGGCGGAGCCGTGCCGGAGCCGTCCAGCAATCCGGCAAGGGGGAATCGGCCATGCCGGACAGGGGGACGGGGATTCGATCCCGGCAAGGCCGTTCCACCCCCTTCGATCACCGTCGAAACGCCTGGTGACTCGGTTCCCGCCAGGCCACTCTGGCGTCGTCAGAAGCGGTGCGGGGCCGGTCCCGGCATCGCTCCTCCGGCGAAGGAGACCACAGATGAAACTCCATGGATCACCTGCCACCGCGGCGCTCCGGCTCGGCTTCGCGGCCGTAGCCCTGGCCGGCGCCCTCGCCTGCTCCGCGGTCACCCCGGCGACGGCCGCCCCCGAGCGGATCCAGGGATGCGGCTGGAACGAGAGCAGGAACGGTGAACGGGCCTACTACGAGCACTGCGCCACGGACACCAATGTGTGGATCCAGGTCAAGCGGTGGCCCCGCTCCGACTACCACCGCTGCGTGGGACCGGGGCGCACCAACCTGGACCTCGACGCCACCGGCGCCTGGTACGACAGCACCTACCAGGGCGGGCTCTGCTCCCACCCGGGCGACACCGGTCCCTGACCGGGGCGCCCGCCCAGCCGGCTAGGAGCCGATCCGCAGCGGCTCGAGGTGGTGGGCGAGCACATTGACGGCGCCGTCGACGCCACCAGCCCGTTCGACGGTGCCGTGGACGAGGAGTCCGGCGTGGTCGACGGCCGTCCTGTGGTGCCGGTCCCAGACGGGCGGCGGCACGATGACGTTGACCATGCCGGTCTCGTCCTCGATGTTCAGGAAGCAGACGCCCTTGGCCGTGGGCGGGCGCTGGCGGTGGGTGACCAGCCCGCCGAGGAGGACGGGGGTCCGGTCGGCCAGGCCGCGTACGGCCGCGGCGGTGGCGGCGCCGCAGCGGTCCAGGCAGGGGCGTACGTGCTGGACGGGGTGGGTGTCCGGGGAGGCGCCGGTCGCCCACAGGTCGGCGAAGGTCTCCTCGGTCACCGTCATGGGCGGCAGGTCCGGGGCGGCGGGGGCCGCGGTGGCGCCGGGCAATGGGTCCTCGCCGTGGTGGGCGAGTGCCCCGGCGGCCCACAGCGCCTCGCGGCGGCCCGTCCCGAACGGGGCGAAGGCACCGGCGGCGGCGAGCGTCTCGAGCAGGCGGGCCGGCAGGCCGGTGCGGCGGGCGAAGTCCTCCAGGTCCGTGAACGGGCGGGCGGCGACGATCTGCTCGGCGTGCCGCTCCCCCAGGCCGCGCACGGCGGTCAGGCCGAGCCGGATGGCGGGCTGCCCCGGGCCGGGCCCGGGTTCGAGCGTGGTGCGTACGTCGGAGGCGTGGACGTCGACGCCACGCACGGTGACGCCGCGCCGGCGAGCGTCGCCGATCAGGGTCAGCGGGGAGTAGAAGCCCATGGGCTGGCAGGCCAGCAGCGCGGCGGTGAACGCGGCCGGGTGATGGAAGCGGATCCAGGCGCTCGCGTAGACCAGGTGCGCCATGGACTGGGCGTGGGACTCGGGGAAGCCGTAGTCGGAGAACGCCTCGATCATGCCGGTGATCTTCTCGGCGGCCCGCGGCGGGATGCCGCGGGCCGCCATCCCCTCCAGCAGCCGGGCCCGCAGCCGGGCGACCCGCTCGGCCGAGTGCTTGGCCGCGAGGGCCTTGCGCAGCCGGTCGGCCTCGCCCGCGGAGAAGCCGGCGCAGTCGATCGCGAGGGTCATGGCCTGTTCCTGCCACAGCGCCACGCCCAGGGAGCGCTCCAGGGCGGGCCGTGCGAGGGGGTGCGGGTAGGCGACCGGTTCGCGGCCGGCGCGGCGGCGCAGGTACGGGTGGACGGAGCCGCCCTGGATCGGTCCGGGCCGGATCAGGGAGACGGCGACGACCAGGTCACCGAACGTGCTCGGCTTCAGCCGCGGCAGCGTGGACATCTGTGCCCTGGACTCGGCCTGGAACACCCCGATGGTGTCGCCGCGGGCGATCATCGCGTAGACGTCGGGGTCGTCCGGGGGGATCGAGGCGAGGTCGAGCGTGCTCCCGTGGTGCCGGGCGATCAGGTCGCAGGCGGTGTGCAGGGCGGAGAGCATGCCCAGCCCCAGGATGTCGATCTTGATGAGGCCGGCGGCCTCGCAGTCGTCCTTGTCGCCCTGGAGGACCGACCTGTTCTCGGCGGCGGCCCACTCCACGGGCATGATCTCGCCGACGGGCCCGCGGGTGAGCACCATCCCGCCCGAGTGGACGCCCAGGTGGCGCGGCAGCCCGTGCAGCTGGGCGGCGAGGTCGCGGACGTCCGCGGGAATGTCGTCGTCCGGGGCGGGCGGTTCGTGGTGGTGGATGTGCCGGGTCATCCGGTCGATGCGGGCCGGCGGGTGGCCGAGGGCACGGGCGGCGTCCCGGACGGCGAGGCGCGGCCGGTAGGTGATGATGTTGGCGACCTGGGCGGCGTGGTCGCGGCCGTAGCGCTCGTAGACGTACTGGATGACCTCTTCGCGCCGGGAGTGCTCGAAGTCGATGTCGATGTCCGGCGGGCCCGCCTTCTCCGTACTCAGGAACCGTTCGAACAGCAGGCCGTGCCGGATCGGGTCGACCGCGGTGATGCCCAGGACGAAGCACACCACCGAGCCGGCGGCGGACCCGCGTCCCTGGCACCAGATCCCCGACCGCTGGGCGTGGGCGACGATGTCGTGGACGATCAGGAAGTAGCCCGCCATGCCCAGGTCGCGGATGACGCGGAGCTCGTGGTCGAGCTGTCGCCAGGCCGCCTGCGCGGCGGGGCCGGTACGGGGCCCGAACCGCCGCGCGCATGCCTGCCCGGCGAGGTGCTCCAGCCAGGAGTCCTCGCCGTGCCCGTCGGGGACCGGGAAGCCGGGCAGTTCGGGGCGCAGCAGGGCCAGGTCGACCGCGCACCGGCGGCCGAGGTCCACGGTGGCCTCCGGCACCCCGGGGTAGCGGGCGAAGGCGCGGGCCATCTCGGCGCCGGAGCGCAGGTGGGCGGTCGGGGCCGCCGGCAGGTGCCCGGCGGCGCGGTCGAGGTCGGCGCGGCGGCGCAGCGCGGCGAGTGCCTGGGCGAGGCGGGCCTGGCGGGGGGCCGCGTAGTGCACGGCGCCGGTGGCGATCACGGGGCAGTCGAGGCTTCGGGCGGCGACGTACAGGGCGTCGTTGCGCACCGTGTCCTCGGGCCGGTGGTGGTCGACGAGCTCCGCGTGGACGGTGCCGGTACCGAACACCTCGGTCAGGGCGCGCAGGCGGTGTACGGCCGCGGTCACGTCCCGCGGGTCCTCGTCCGCCCCGGGTGCGGGGCAGCCGGGCAGGACGGCCCAGTGCCCGCCGCGCGCGGCGGCGGCCAGGGCGCCGAGGTCGTAGCGGGGGGCGTTCTTGGCGCCGGCCAGCTGGGCGGCGCTGATCGCCGCGGAGAGCCGGCGGAACCCCTCGAGGTCGCGGGCGAGCACCACGGGGGTGCCGAGCCCGGGTTCGGCGAGGGTGAGCTCGGCCCCGTACACGGTGCCGATCCCGGCCGGGCGGGCGGCATCCGCCAGGCGGCGTGCCCCGTACAGGCCGTCCCGGTCGGTCAGGGCCAGCACGCCGATGCCGAGCCGGGCGGCCTCGTCGACGAGGGCGCCTGGGTCGGTGGCGCCCTGCAGGAAGCTGAAGGACGAGTGGACGTGCAGCTCGGCCCATTCCTGTCCCTGCGGGGCGTCCGTGCAGAGCCGTATGAGTTCAGCCATAGGACGCCTCGGCCCACCACCGGCTGTTCTCGACGACCAGCAGCCAGGCGTGCCCGTCGGCGGTGGTGACCTGGAGCCGGGCGATCCGCCGGGCCCGGTCGCGGTCCCACCACTGCTCCAGCACCGGCCAGGGGCCCGCCCAGCCGGTGACCGCCGCGTCGCGGTCCCCGACGGCGAGCCGGGCGGGCGGTGCCGAGACCTCGATGCGCGCGGAGACGGCGACGCGCCGGCCGCGGGCGTCGGTGAGCCGTGCGGGGACGCGCCGGGTGAACACGGTCGCCGGGTGCGGGGCGGGCAGCCGCCCGGGCCACGGTCCGGCCTGCGGACGGGGCTCGGGCAGGTCGCCGTACGGCACGCGGCGCACGCGGTCGGCCGGGCCCCGGCCGCCGCCGAGCTCGACGCGCGTCACCGCCCGGTGGCCGAGCAGGGCCTGCACCCGGGCCGCCGCGCGTTCCACTTCCTCGGGCGTCAGCGCCTCGCCGAACAGGGCCGTCTGGCGTCCCGTCGCCGGGGTGAGCCGTTCGGGGCGCAGGACGAGCCGGGTCACGCCGGGCCCGGAGCCGAGGTCGCCGGAGGCGGCCCAGGCCGTCAGCACTCCGCGCACCCGCTCGGCCACCGCCAGGGCGGACAGCCGGCCCTCGTGCCGGAACAGCCGTGACAGCCGCCGGCCGTCGGCGAGGACGGCCTCGGCCTCGAGGCGGGCGCACACCGCTCCGGCCGCGGCCAGGCTCTCGTGGACCTGTTCGGCCAGGGCCTTCGCGGCGAACACCACCGGTTCCAGGAGCGCCGTCGCCGGTTCGAAGATCTGCTCCGCCGTGTGGTCGCCGGTGCCGGTCCGGGCGGAGACGGGGCGGGCCTCCTGCCCCCGGGCCGTACGGTGCGCCGCCGTGCCCGTCGCCCCGAACCGGGCCCGCACACGGTCCGCGGGCAGCGCGGCGAACGCCCCGACCGTGCGGATGCCGAGGCGTTCCAGCAGCTCGGCGGGGTACGGCCGGCCGAGGACGCCCACCGGGTACGGGGCGAGGAAGCGGGCGGTGGCGCCCTCCGGTACGAGCCGCCCGGTACGGGCGGCGAGCGCGGCGGCGAACACGGTGTCCGCGATGCCCGCCCGGGCCGGACGGCCCTGCTCGGCGACCGCGGCGACCACGCGCTCGGCCAGCCCCGCCTCGCCGCCCCAGTAGCGGGCGGGCCCCCGCGCGGGCGCGGCGAGCAGGCCGGGCCGGATCACCTCCAGCCGCGGCATGACCGCGGTCTCGAGGTGGCGCACCAGCGGTTCGAAGAGCCGTACTTCCGCCTCGAGGTCGCGGGCGACCACCCGCAGTCCGGGGCAGCGCGCCTGTGCCGCCCGCAGCCGCATCCGGCGCCGTACGCCCGCCGCGCGCGCCGCGGGCGAGCAGGCCACGACCGTGCCGCCGTGGACCACGGCCACCGTGTCCTCCCCCGCCCCGGCCGCGATCACCGGCCAGTCCGGAACCCAGACGACCAGGACCCTGCTCACCGCCGCTCACCTCACCGCGCGCAGAACGGGCCGGTGCGCGGGCTCCCCGGCCGGGGACGCCGTGCCGTCGGGGCCCGGCAACCACAGGTCCGCGTGGCGCGGGCGTCCCGCCGCGCCGCGTCCCGTGGCGGTGACGCGTACGCGCCGCCCGCGCAGCAGTCCATGACCTGCGCCGACGCCCTCCCATACGGCCGCGGTCACCCTCAGCCGTACCTCGGCACCGTCCCACGCGTCCGCCGCCAGGAGCACCGATCCGCCGCGCCGCAGCACGGCGGCCAGCCGCCGCCCGACCCGGTCGGGCACGGGGGCGAGCGTGCCCACCATCACCACCGGGACCGCCTCCAGGACGGCCGCCAGCACCTGCGGCCACCGGCGGCCGGGGTCGTCCACCCACATCCCGGCGCCCAGGTCCAGCCCGGCGTCGGCGGCGGCGAGCGCGCCCAGCTGCGGGAGGCCGACGGCCGCCCAGCCCGCGTTGCCGGCCGCCGCCTCGGCGGCCAGGGCCAGCAGCAGCGGCATGTCCCCGCCGGCGCTGACCGCGGTGCCCGGGCGGATGCGCCCGCCGGGCAGCAGCGCGCCGAGCGGGGACCCGGCCGGACGGCCGGCCCGGCCCCGCATCGTCCGCTCGCTCACCACCGGTACCGCATGCACACCATGAATTTCGAGCATTAGTTCGAAAAGCGCAAATCGAAGACCCGTTCGACCAAACGACAAGGGCGGCGACACCCGGTGTTCCGGGTGCCGCCGCCCTGTGCGGTGTCTGGTGTCGTCCGCGGGTCAGTAGGCGGAGTTGACGTTGTCCATCGAGCCGTAGGTCTTGGCCGCGTAGTTGCAGGAGGCCACGATGTTGGCGACCGGGTCGTAGATGTCCCAGGACGTGCCCTCGACATGGAACGCCTTGAACGTCGGGTCGATGATCTGCAGCAGACCCTTCGACGGGATACCGGCCTGGGCATTGACGTCCCAGCCATTGATCGCCTGCGGGTTACCGGTCGACTCACGCATGATGTTGCGCTTCAGACCCTCGTACGAACCCGGGATGCCCTTGGCCTTCATGATGTCCAGCGCCTGGCTGATCCAGCCGTCCAGGTTGTCGCCGTACGCCTTCGGCGCCGCAGCGGCCGGGGCGGCCACGGGGGCGGCCTTGACGGGCTTGCGGGCCTCGGAACGGCTCGCGGCCTGCACGGCACGGTCCTTCCCGGCGGCCTTGACGGCCTGCGCGTCGGCCTTGGCCTTGGCCGCATCCGCGTCCACCTGGCGGGACAGCTCGCCCTGGTCCTGCGTGGCGAAGGTCTTGGTGTTCCAGGCGACCGGCTTGACAGCGGCGGCCTGGGCCGAGCCCGCACCGCCCACCACCGCGAACGCCACCGCGGCGGCACCGGCCGCGGCCATACCGGCAGCGGAGAACTTGTGGACCTTGGTCAGACGGGTATAGCCAGAGTGAGTGGAACGCATGAGCGGAAACGAAACCTTCCAGTCGCTTGTGCCGCAGCGGCCGGAAGTAACTCCGGCACCAAAGAAGCGCCGCGTCTCGATCCGACGGCGCCCTGCGACTCAGCCATTGTTAGCGGCCCGAAAACCCCCTGACAAAGGGTGTGACCTACGACCCCGCCTCGTCGAACCCACCCCCACAACCCCAAAAAATGTCCGATTTACCCCGTAATGGGACCACGACGCGACATCGTAAGTGACGCGCGTCTCATGAGCGGCCTCACGCCGGGAAGCCCTCCAGCTCACCCGACGTGAGCACACGACTACGGGATTACGGCTGGAAGGAGCAGTTGGAGAAGCGGTAGTTGATCTGGTCCGGGTGGGCGGCGGACTTCCAGCTCCAGTAGAAGGAGACCCAGGCCCCGCGCGGCATGGTGAACTTCTTGTTGCTGCCCACCGGCTTGAAAGAGGTCGCCAGCGTGCCGCTGAAGTCGGAGTTCCACTTCTGCTTCCGCTGCTTCGCCTTGCCGAGATCGGCCTCGACGCCTTCCGCGAAGATCTGCGTCTTGAAGTCGACGGTTCCCATGTTCTTGTTGGCCTTCGTCAGGCCGACCTTCCAGGCGATCCCGCCACGCACCGACTCCTTGTAGGAGATGTCGGCGATGGAGTGCCGGTACGTCCCCTGGCACTTCGGCAGACCGTAGCCGGACGCCGCCGCCTTGATCCCCTTCGGCGCCGCGCCGAGGTTGCCCCGGAGCTCGGCCGCCAGGGAATCCTTGGCGAGGTTCGCCGACCCGGCACCCTCGGCCACGCCGCTGTCACGCAACTCCGCGAGAACCGCCGCTATTTCGGCGTCCCCGTTCCGAGGAGCCTTGCGTACGGCGGCATCCGCGCCGGCGGCCGAGGCGAAGACCAGCGCTGCGCTGCAGGCAGCCGCAGCCGCAATGCGGGTATAAGAAGGCATGAACGTCCCCCTGATGGTGATGATCACTGATGAGGGGATGCACCGTACCCGACGCCCTGAACCGGCCGCACAGCGGGAATCACTTGTGCGGCATGATGTCCGGGAAAGTCATCACGGGCTCGTTCTTCAACGGCCGACTCGAATTCCCTTTGTCGCCCGGGAACTTGGACGAGTGGGAGAATGCCCTGGACGATCTGGCCCAGGGCCGGAGCATCTGCTGGATGCCCGACCTGTGCGAAATCACCATCGCCTTCGACACGGATTTCACCGTCCCCGTCGTCACCGTGGAGGACGGTCTCTCCGAAACCGCCATGGTCGTGCCGGTGGACCTCCCGGACGGCTGGGTCGACGAACACCGCAGGCGCCTGGAAAGCGTCCGCGAACTTTCCGCAGGCAGCTGAGACTCCCTCAGGGAAGCGGGTCGTGCCGGATCCGCCCCTCGGGCAGGCCGTGCGCGACGAGCCAGTCCATGGCCGGATCGGCCAGGGCGGGCGGCCCGCCGATGAGGGCGAGGTGGTCCGACCAGTCGCCCCGGCGCGCCAGGGCGTCGGTCACCGCCGTTCCCCGCACGGCGATGCGGGTCACCTGCAGCCACGGGCGCTCCGGTCCGGCGGGCGGCTCGTCCGTGAACAGGTGCACGGCGCAGCGGGCCGGCCGGGTGGCCAGGTCCTCCAGCAGCGCTGCGGCCGCGGCCCGTCCGGCGCCGCCCGCCACCAGCAGCAGGCCGCGGCCGAGGTCCCTGTCGTCGAGCGTCATCTCTCCGCCCGCGGGCCCGAGCCGCAGGGTGTCGCCGACGCGGGTGCGCTCCACGAGGAGCTCGCTCACGCCGCCCGGTCCGGTGCGCCGGACGTGGAACTCCAGCTCGCCGTCCGGCCGCGGTGCGCGGGCGAGGAAGTACTGCCGCCACGCCTGGGGCAGGTGCGGTGACTCGACGGTCGCGTACTGCCCCGCCCGGCAGGGGTACGGCTCGTGCGTCCTGACGCGCAGGACGGCGAGGTCCCGGCCGTACCGCTCGTGCCGGGTCACCGTGGCCTGCCAGGCCGGGGGTTCGGCGAGGGCCGCCTCGGCGCCGTCGGCCATGGCGGCCACCGCGAACCGCAGCATGCGCACCCACGCCTGCTCCGTCTCCGGCACCCAGCGCGGGCCCGCCATGCGCTGCAGGGCCCGGCAGAGCGCGGTCTCGAACGCCTCGTAGTGCGCCGGCCGCACTCCGAGCTTGCGGTGGTCGCGCCCGAGGCGGGTGAAGGTCGCCGCGATCTCGTCCGGGTGCTCCAGGTTGTCGACCAGGTAGCGGAAGATCTGCGCGAGGTGCGCGCGCTGGAAGGCCATCGACGCGGGGAACAGGGATCTCAGCGTGGGCCATTGGCCGAGCAGTTCCTCGTAGAGCAGGACTATCAGGTCGTCGAAGGGCGTGACCTCCTCGAGGTGACGCAGGATCACCTGCCGGTCGGCCGCACCGTCGTAGCCCGCCGCCGGACGTTCCGCTAAAGCGCCCGGAGTGAGGAGCCGCCGGCGCAGCCGCATCGCGTCGTGCCGGGCGAGCAGCGTGTGGTACTCGGGGTTCACGGTCCTCAAGGGTTGGCGTCCTTCCGGGAAAAGGGCAGGTCAGGCGCCAGTATGGCACTGCGGGCAGATGCCCAATCGGCCCTGTCCATGGGGCCGTTCGGCCCTTTACAAGCACGCTCGCGAGCCCGCACGGGGGAAAATGCGAGTCCGATCGACGGAGCGGGTGTGCGGGGAAATTGACTGGGCGTCACCGCCCGACTGGACTGCTCCCGGCACAGCGGGCGATGCGGCGGAGGCGAGCACGGCATGGCGGGACAGGGCAGATGGCGCACGGCGGCGGTCGCGCTCGCGCTCGCGGCGCAGGCCCTGGGGGGCGCTCCGGCGTCCGCCGCACCGGGCCTGGTGGAGGATCCGGCGGCGCTGGTCGATCCGCTCATCGGCACCTCGGGCGCCGTCGACGCCTTCCCCGGGCCCGACATGCCGTTCGGCATGCTCCAGTGGGGCCCGGACACCGCTCCGCACCGGCCGGACGGCGGCGGCTACGAGTACACGGACCACAGACTCTCCGGCTTCAGCCTCACGCACCTGTCGGGGCCGGGCTGCAAGGGCGCGGGGGACGTCCCCCTCCTCCCGGTCGCAGGAGCCCTGCCGCGCAAGCCGGGTGACGCAGCATCAGATTTCAGTCACGCGCACGAGCACACGGGCATCGGCTACTACGGCGTGACCGATGCCTCGGGCATCACCACCGAGCTGACCTCGGCCACCCGGGCGGGGCTCGGCCGGTTCACCTTCCCGGCCGGCGCCGTCTCCCGTCTGCTGCTCAAGCTCAAGGGGGGCGCGACCCCGGTGGACGGCACCCGGGTCCGGACCGTCGACGACCACGAGGTCACCGGCTCGGTGGACAGCGGCCACTTCTGCGGCGCCAAGAACCGCTACACCCTGCACTTCGACATCCGCTTCGACCGGCCGTTCACCGGGACCGGCAGCTGGACGGGCGGCACCGTCCGGCGGCGGGCCCTCCCCGGCCCTCAGCTCACCGGTGCCGACGGGATGTACCTGACCTTCGACACCCGCTCCGCGCGGACGGTGACGGCGGCGGTGGGCATCTCGTACACCAGCGAGGTGAACGCCGCGCGGAACCTGCGGCGCGAGCTGCGCGGCCAGGACTTCGACAGCCTGCGCCGGGAGGCGCACGACGCGTGGAACCAGGTGCTCGGCCGGGTCCGCATCGGCGGCGGCACCCATGACCAGCAGGTGCAGTTCTACACCGCGCTCTACCACGCCCTGCTGCATCCCAACGTCTTCTCCGACGTGAACGGCCAGTACGCGGGCATGGACGGCCGGACGCACCTGCTCTCCCCCGGCCAGCGGGCCCAGTACGCGAACTACTCCGGCTGGGACACCTACCGCTCGCAGGCCCAGCTGATGGCCATGGTGACCCCGGTTGCCGCCTCGGACGCCGTCACCTCGATGCTCAACGGCTACGACCAGACGGGCCTGCTGCCCAAATGGGCGCAGAACAACGGGGAGAGCTATGTGATGGTCGGGGACCCGGCCGCCGCGATCATCGCCGGCACCCATGCCTTCGGGGCGCGCGGCTTCGATGCCGGGCACGCGCTGGACGCCATGGTCCACGAGGCCACGCGGCCCAACGCCCACCGTCCGGGCCAGAGTGTCCGGGACGAGCTGGGCTATCTGCCGGCCGACCGCACCGAGTGGGAATGCTGCAACTTCTACGGCCCGGTCTCCACCCAGCTCGAGTACGACACCGCGGACTACGCCCTCGCCGCGATGGCCAGGTCCCTGGGCAGGACCGCGACGTACCGGCGCTTCGCGGCCCGGGCGCAGGACTGGCGCAATGTCTTCAACCCGCGGACCGGCTATCTGCAGGCGAAGCTGGCCGACGGCCGCTTCGCGCCCGGTTTCACCCCGGGCACCGCCTACGGCTTCGTCGAGGGCACGTCCGCCCAGTACACCCCGATGGTCCCCTTCAACCTCAAGGCCCTGATCGCGGCGCGCGGCGGCCCTCGGGCCTACGGCACCTACCTGGACAGCCTGTTCACCCGGCTCAGGGGCCCGGGGCCCACCAACGCCGACCTCGGCAACGAGCCGAGCTTCGAGATCCCGTGGGAGTACGACTACCTGGCGCAGCCGTGGAAGACGCAGGCACTGGTCCGGCGGATCCAGCGGACGCTGTACGGCCACCGGCCCGCGGGCGAGGCCGGCAACGACGACCTCGGCGCCATGAGTTCCTGGTACGTCTTCTCCGCGCTCGGCATGTACCCCGAGACCCCGGGAACCGACATCCTGGTGCTCGGCAGCCCGCTCTTCCCGCACGCGGAGCTGCGTCTGGCGGGCGGCCGTACGGTGCGCATCACCGCGCCCCAGGCACAGGCCGACGCCCCGTACGTGCGGGGGCTGAGCGTCAACGGCGCGGCGTGGAACGCCTCCTGGCTCTCCTTCGGCTCGCTGCGCCGCGGCGCCGAGCTGGACTGGACGCTGGACAGCCGCCCGCACACCGGCTGGGCCTCCTCCCCCGGTTCGGTCCCGCCGTCGGACGCGGGACCGGGCCTGCCGGAGGAGGATCGTGCTAGGAAACCGCGTGCGGTGACAGCGCGGTGAACCAGAGCAGGGCGACCGTGGCGACGCCCATGATCGGGGTGAGTATCTCGGTCTCGAGCCGGTTGCCGCTGTGCTTGATGATCACGATCTCGTAGCGGTTCTTCAGCGGCCACAGCCAGGGCGCGCCCCGCTTGGTGATGGAGTCGCCCAGCAGATGGGCGACGCATCCGAGCCCGATGGCGTACGGGAGCCAACCCGGCGCCGACGGGATGAACTTGGCTATCACGGCCGTGCCGATGCCGGCCATCGCCACGATGGTGCCCCAGGCGTGGAAGCCGTGTCCGGGCGGGCAGATGTTGAGCGCCCGGACGGCCAGCGCCAGCAGGAAGAAGGTCATGACCAGGGTGAACGGCCGTCCCAGCCAGGTCACTCCGGCCCAGCTGCCGAGGCTCATCAGGGCCACGAAGAACAGTGAGTGCGTGGCGTGCCGGTGGCCGCCGGACGCCCAGGCCACGAAGCGGCACAGGGTCTTCGAGACGGGTCCGAGGAAGTTGGCTATGGTGCCGTCGTGGTGATCGAGATCGGGCAACAGTGCGGCACCGGCGCACAGCACCGTCCCCATCAGTATTTCCTGGGGTGCCAGGTGTGCGTGCATCACCAGCGGTGGCAGATACGGTGCGGTGCCCGCGAAGAGCAGCGCGCCGCTCACTGCGTGCGAGTGGCCCATCATGGTGAGTTCGTCTCTCCCCGTTGTGGCGCCACCGTGGTGACGCGTTGTCAAACCCGGGAGACGCTACCAGCAAGTTCTGCTTGAGGACGACGACAGGAGGACGCATGACCAGCGCCGTCGCGCACCGTACCGTCGAGGTGAACGGTGTCACCCTGCATATTGCCGAGCAGGGTGAGGGACCACTCGTTCTGCTGCTGCACGGCTTCCCCGAGTGCTGGTACTCCTGGCGGCACCAGTTCGGGCCGCTGGCGGAGGCCGGTTACCGGGTGGTGGCGCCGGACCAGCGCGGTTACGCCCGCAGCGAGCAGCCGCAGGAGACCGGCGCCTACTCGCTGCTGCATCTGTCCGGCGACGTGGTCGCGCTGATCCACGCGCTGGGCGAGCGGGACGCGGTCGTCGTGGGCCACGACTGGGGTGCGCCCGTCGCCTGGACGACGGCCCAGCTCCGCCCGGACCTGGTCCGCGGTGTCGCCGGGCTGAGCGTTCCCCCGGTGCCGCGCGGGCCCCGCCCGTCCCTGGAGATCCTGCGCCCGCTGCTCGGTGACGGCTTCTACCAGGTCTACTTCCAGGAACCCGGCCTTGCGGACGCCGAGTTGGCGCAGGACCCAGCGGCCACGTTCCGACGCATCCTGACCGGTGGTTCGGGCGACAGCCCGCGCACCGACCCGCCGCGTCCCTGGGTCGTCCCCGACGGGGGCACCCTCCTGGGCGGCATGCCGGAGCCGGAGCAACTGCCCGCCTGGCTGGGCGAGAACGACATCGAGGTGTTCGTCCGCGAGTACGCCCTGCACGGCGACCGGGCGTTCACCGGCGGGCTGAACTGGTACCGCAACATCGACCGCAACTGGGGGCTCCTCGCCCCGTTCGAGGGCCGCGGGATCGAGGTGCCCGCGCTCTACGTGGGCGGCGACCGCGACCTGGTACAGGCCTTCCCCGGCATGGACCAGCTCATCCCGGCCCTGGACCGCACCCTGCCGAAGCTCCACGACAGCATCACGCTGCCCGGCTGCGGCCATTGGACGCAGCAGGAACGCCCGGAAGAGGTCAATGCCGCGCTCCTGGACTTCCTCGCCCACCTGCCCGTCCGCGGGTAGCGTTCGGGCATGCCCGTGACGACCGGCCCGCTGCCCGCCCGCGCGGCCTTCGCGCTGCTGCTCGTGCTCCTGGTGCCGCTCGTCCCCTCCTCGGACCGGCTCGCGACACCCCGCCCCGGCGGCTCCGCCGGGGCGGGCGTCTGGTCGAGTTCCCGGCTGGCGCGGGCGAAGGCGCTCGGCCACCATCCCGGGGTGTCCCGCACGGCACGGCCCACGACGGAAGGCGCCCGGGTCGGCGCGCTGTTCGCCCACGACGACGCCTCGGGGGACCACTTCTGCACCGCGAGCGTCGTGGCCAGTCCGGGCAGGTCGCTGCTGCTCACCGCCGCGCACTGTGTGCACGGCGGTGGCGGCGGGGACTACAAGAGCGACATCGTCTTCGTCCCCGGTTACCGCGACGGCCGCGCCCCCGACGGGATCTGGCAGCCCGCGGGCATGGTCGTCGACCCGCGCTGGACGGACTCGGGGGATCCCGATTTCGACGTCGCGTTCATCGTGCTCAAACCGAACGGCGGCAAGCGCATCGCCGATGTGCTCGGCGCCAACCGGCTGGGCGTCAACGAGGGTTTCGCACACGCGGTCCGGATCACCGGCTATCCGGACAACGGCAACGAGCCCATCACATGCGGCAATCGGATCGCTCAGCAGAGTGCGCACCAAATGCGTATCGCCTGCACCGGCTACAGCGGGGGAACGAGCGGCAGCCCGTGGCTCGTCCGCTTCGTGCCGGGGGCCCGCACCGGCTCCGTCATGGGGGTGATCGGCGGCTACCAGCAGGGCGGCGACACCGACGACGTGTCCTACAGCCCGTACTTCGACGACGGCATCCGCGCGCTCTACGAGCGGGCGGTCGCCCGTGAGCGCTGAGGCCAGGTCTTGATCTCGTAGGAGTCGCCGTAGGTCTTCCACCGGAGCGGCGGTACGAGGCCGAAGTTGCGCTCCTCGAGGAAGACCCGCTGTTCGGTGTCGACACGGCTGGTCTCACCGTGCACCGTCTGCGCTTTGATCGTGTCTCTCCGGATGTCCAGGAAGGCGTCGAGATAGGCCTTTTCATCTCCGCCCTGCGCCGGGATCCCGGCTCTTTGCAGCGCGTTCCTGCGCATGGCGCCGAAGCCGTATTTGTTGCTGCCGTTGCCGTGCATGACGATGGCGTCGAAGTAGATGAACTGGCCGAGCGCGCGCAGCCCGTCGGCCTTGGCCTGCCGTACCGCGGGGTCGAAGTAGACGCGGTCACGCTCCTCCTCCTGCGCGGCCTGGAACGCCCTGTCCCTGGCGGCCGCCTTCCAGGCGTTGACGAAGGGAGTGCCCAGGCCGTCGTGCGAGGCGGTGCCGTTGACCTTGCGCAGGGCGGGGAGGAATTTCGCGAGCGGATTGTCCGGCTTCCGGCGGGTGTAGAGGGTGACGACCTCGAGCATGTCCCCCGTGCCGGAACAGAAGCCGATGATGCCCCCGGTGTAACCCTGGCCGTCGCCGATGTCTTTGATGAACTGGTACTGGCCGCGCCAGTCGAGGGTGGAATTCTCCGCACTGGAGATCAGCTCCATCGCCACTTCCTTGCGGCGCGGTTCGTCCAGGCCGTTGTTCTGCTCCGCCTGTGCGACGTTCGCGATGCGCACCGGGGCGTGAACGGCTCCCGTAAGGGCAAGGGCGAGGGAGATGCCGACGGCATTCCAGGTGTGTTTCATGGTCATGAATAACCATCAGGAGACGTCCATCACAAGCACGTCGGCCCAAAGGCGTGTCCGCCGGCACCACCTTCGTCTTTGCGTCATTCCCGCGGTAACCCCGCGACTCCGACATGGCTCAGCGTGATCGCACGTACACGGTGCGACCCCTTGGGGGCCGGGCCTCGAACACAGAAATCCCCCGCCCGGACCGCCACGTCACGGTCCGTGATCGTCCGGAACAAGATCCTCTTCTCGCCCGCCCGCCTGGCGCTCTGCCAGGGTCTGAGCGTTCATCCATCCCGTCCCTACGGAGGAGGATTCGTGGTCAAGAGGATGCGCGCCGCCCTGGCGGCCGGTGCGTCCGGGTTCGTCGCCGCCGGACTGATATGGGCAGGCGCACCGGCCCAGGCCGCCGCGAACGAGGCACCGCTGCTCGATGCGGGCTCCCCCGCCGGGAAGCAGTTCCGGGCCACCGGGCGTCTCATCGGTGGCGGGGGCACGACCTGCACGGCAACGCTCGTCCACGCGGCGGGGAAGCCGGACCCGGGCGCCAAGGCCCTGATCCTGAGCAACGGGCACTGCTCCGACGACACCATGGGGACCAACGACGTCGTCGTCGACAAGCCCGCGCCGGAGGAGTGGAGTTACAGCCCCGCGTACTTCCACGACAACGTCTCCGAGCACAAGAAGTTCGCCGTGGAGCGCATCGTCTACGCGACGATGAAGGACGTCGACGTCTCGCTGCTCCGACTGTCCGTCACCTACGGCGAGTTGGCGAAGATGAACGTGACGCCGCGCACCCTCGCGGACACCCGGCCCGCGCCGGGCACGGCTCTGCGGGCCGCCCACGCCCCGACCGACGGCGTCCCGGAGGGCAAGCAGTTCCTGCGCATGTCGGCCTGCAAGGCCACGGGCGCGCAAGTGGCCGTGCACGAGCACACCTGGCTTTGGAAGGACTCCACCCGCACCGACTGCCTCGGCATCAGCGGGGGTTCCTCCGGCGGTGCCGTCACCACCGCGACGGATGCGAACCGTCTCGTCGGGATGCTCAACACCATTGCCACGCCCGGCTATCTGGGCTGCGGTCTGGGCCGCCCGTGCGAGGGCGGCGCGGACGGTCTGGTGATACCGAAGGACAGCACCGCCTACGTCACCCCGGTCGACCAGGTCGGCTCGTGCCTGGACGGGGCGGAGCTGCGGCTGGGCAGGAAGGGCTGCCGCCTCGACCCCGGCGGCCAGGTGACCGTCACCGCGAGCGGGAAGCAGACGCAGAGCAACACCCCCGAGGGACCGGCCCGTTGGGATGCCCGCATCACCCCGGTCCAGGCCGCGCGGCACGCGTACGCCGCGGTCAAGAGCGGTCCGTTCGGTGTCGTCGACTGCACCCGCCCCGAGGGCTACGGCACCCCGCGGAAGCTCACCGCCGCGGGCCTCGACCACAACGAACTCCTGCCGGCGAAGGACAACCTGTACGTCCTGTGCGTGGCCGGCGGCCCCGACGCCACCCTGAAGGGCAGCGCGTGGGAGACGTCCCTCGCCCACCCCGCGTACGCGTACGCGCGCGTCGACAACACCCCGCCGACCGTGGCCCCGAAGGTCGACATCCAGCTGTTCGACACCGGCGCGGACGCCACCTACTGGGTCCGGCCCGTCTACCAGCCCTGGGAAATCACCATGTACAAGGTGAAGTACGGGCCCAAGGCGACCACCAACTGCGCGGACACCAGCGGATACCGGCCCTACCTGGGCATCCCCGCCTCCCTGAAGGCCGCGGACGGGCCCTGGACGTACTGCGCCATCGGCTACGACAACGCCGACAACGCCACGCCTCCCACGGCGTTCGACGTCACCGCGTCCCACTGAGCGCTATTCACTGACGTCGACGCTCGCCGAGCCCGACTCCGTCCGTTCGAGGCGCCAGTGGTAGGGGCCGATCCTGATGTCCATCCCCTTGTGCAGGGTCATGCCGATGCCGTGCGAGGAGAGGCGGACGGAGTTGTCGTCCACGTGCTCCACGGAGAATTCCTGGCCGCCTATCTTGATCGAGTGCCCCGCCTCGAGATTGACGTGGCACGTGTCCTTCTTGCACCCGATGTCGACCTTGTCCGCGCACCCCAGAAGTGCCGCGGACAGGGCCGCCACCAGGCCGACTGCCGCCGACGCGGCCGCGACTCGGCGCATGAGTGCTCCCCCCGACGCCCGTAACGGTCCTGACACCCTGTCAGGACCAGGGTTCGCGCCCTAAGGTAAACCCCCTGAAGTGCCGTGCGCATCAGGGGGTTTCGTCATGGGCAAGGCGCTCCGGCGCGGCCTGTCGCCAGGAGTCGGTGATGATGTCACGCAGTTCGGCCAGGTCCTCCAGGGCCGCGAGCCGTACGCGCACCCACGCCGAGGACGCCTCGTGCGGCGGCACCCAGAACTTCTCCGGCTCCGCGGCGATCAGTTCGGCGCGCTCGTGCCGGGGGCATCGCACGGCGACGGACGTCTCGTCGTCGGGGACGGTGAGGTACATCTTCCCGGCGACGCGGAACGTGGGCATGTTCCACGCCTCCTTCTCCACGGTCTCCGGGAGGGAGAGCGCGATCCGGCGGACGTCATCAGCGTTGATCATGGTCACCACAGTAAACAGGAAGGCGAACGGCCTATGAGAAAGCTCCGCGTGATCGCCGCACTGGTGCTCCTCGCGGGCACGGCGGCCTGTGGAAGCGGGAAGCCGTCCCCCTCCGGCGAGTCGGCGGTCTCCTCCGGGGTGTCGGCCAGGCCGGCGCGGCTCATCGTCGACGTCGCCGACCACGACGGTCTGCCGAAACGGTTCCACACCACGCAGGACCGACCCCGGGCGGAGGGCGGCGGTCCGGCGCCGGACCTGACCGGGCTGGACGGGCTCCGGGCCGCCGGCAGTGCCGCGCCCTCGGCCCGCGGCCTGGCGGCGATCGCCCGCAGGCTGGGCGGCCGGCCGGTCGACGTGGATCTGCGCCAGGAGACGCACCTGTTCGTCAACGGCATGGGCGTGAGCTGGTTCGGCCGTGACGACGACGCGAACCTGGGGCTGGACCACGGCCGCGTCCTGGCCGCGGAGGGACGGGCCAGGAAGCTGCTCGGCCGGGGCGGGCCGGTCGACTTCGCCGATCTGCCCGGCAAGTCGGTGCCGCAGGACGGGCCCGTGCGCGACCCGAAGCGGATCCGCAGCGAGGAGGAGTCGGCCACGAGCGCCGGCATGGGGTACCTGCGGCTCACGGTGCCGGACCACTACCGGCCGCAGAACGAGGAGGTCGACCGCTTCGTCGCGTACGTCCGCCGGCTCCCGGCGGACACCTGGCTGTACTTCCACTGCCGCGGCGGCAAGGGGCGCACCACGACATTCATGGCGATGTACGACATGATGCGCAACGCCCGGAAGGTGGGGCTCTCGGACATCATGCGCCGTCAGCAGCTGATCGGCGGTGCGGATCTGCTCGGCGGCGACGACGCGGGCGGCGGGCAGAAGCGGGCCCGTGAGGACTTCCTGCGGTCCTTCTACGACTACGCGCGGCAGGAAGCGGGCCACGGTTTCGCCGTGCCGTACGGCACCTGGGCCTCACGTCGCTGAGGGGAAGCTGTTCGTCCGCTGTACTTTCGCAGGTCACGATGGTGCAACCAGGTCTTCCCAACACCCCGCTGTTCTTGCAACGCTTCACCGTCTTCTGTCCCCCCACCTCCTCAGAGGTCATTTTGTCCATGCCAGAGCTCAACCGACGACGCTTCATGCAACTCGCCGGGGGCACCGCCGCCTTCACCATGCTGTCGGACAGCATCGCCCGCGCCGCGGCCATTCCGGCCCAGCGCACCACCGGCAGCCTCCGCGACGTGGAGCACATCGTCGTGCTGATGCAGGAGAACCGATCCTTCGATCACTACTTCGGGTCGCTGCGGGGTGTGCGCGGCTTCGGTGACCCGCGGCCCGTGACGCTGCCCAGTGGGAAGTCGGTCTGGCACCAGTCGGACGGCAGCAAGGACATCCTGCCGTTCCGCCCGGAGGCGGACAATCTCGGCCTTCAGTTCATCCAGGACCTCAACCACGACTGGGCGGGCGGCCACAAGGCGTTCAACGGTGGCCGGTACGACCAGTGGGTGCCGGCCAAGACGTCGACGACGATGGCGTACCTCACCCGCGAGGACATACCGTTCCACTACGCCCTCGCCGACTCGTTCACCATCTGCGACGCGTACCACTGCTCGTTCCTCGGCTCCACCGACCCGAACCGCTACTACATGTGGACGGGCTACACGGGCAACGACGGCAAGGGCGGCGGCCCGGTGCTCGGCAACGAGGAGGCCGGGTACGGCTGGACGACCTACCCCGAGCGGCTGGAGAAGGCCGGGGTCTCCTGGAAGATCTACCAGGACGTCGGTGACGGTCTGGACGCCAAGGGCGGCTGGGGCTGGATCAACGACGCGTACCGGGGCAACTACGGCGACAATTCCCTGCTGTACTTCAACAACTTCCGCAACGCCAAGCCCGGCGAACCGCTCTACGAGAAGGCCCGTACCGGGACCGACGCGAAGAAGGGCGAGGGGTTCTTCGACATCCTCAAGGCCGATGTGAAGGCCGGGCGGCTGCCGAAGATCTCCTGGGTCGTCGCCCCCGAGGCCTTCACCGAGCACCCCAACTGGCCGGCGAACTACGGTGCCTGGTACATCTCCCAGGTGCTGGACGCGCTCACCTCCGACCCCGAGGTGTGGAGCAAGACCGCGCTGTTCATCACGTACGACGAGAACGACGGCTTCTTCGACCACGTCGTGCCGCCGCACCCGCCGGCCTCCGCCGCGCAGGGCAAGTCGACGGTGGATCCCTCCCTCGACCTGTTCCCCGGCAAGGGCGGTCTGGCGGCGGGCCCGTACGGTCTCGGGCAGCGCGTCCCGATGATCGTCGTCTCGCCGTGGAGCACCGGCGGGTTCGTGTGCTCCGAGACCTTCGACCACACCTCGATCATCCGGTTCATGGAGCGCCGGTTCGGCGTGCACGAGCCCAACATCTCGCCGTGGCGGCGGGCCGTCTGCGGCGACCTCACCTCGGCCTTCGATTTCAGCCGGGCGCACCACGCGCCGGACGGCCTGCCCTCCACCGACGGCTATCTGCCGCCGGACCGCAACCGGCACCCCGATTTCGTGCCCAAGCCGCCCGCCGTGGGCAGCTTGCCGAAGCAGGAGCCGGGTTCACGGCCCACCCGGCCGCTGCGGTACGCGCCCTTCGCCGACGCCGCCGTCACCACCCATGCCCACGGCGGCAGGCTCGCCCTCGCCTTCGGCGGAGGCCCCTCGGCCGGGGCGCAGTTCTACGTCACGTCCGGGCACCGCGCCGACGGGCCGTGGACCTACACCGCCGAAGCGGGCAAGAAGGTCTCCGGCACCTGGGACACGGCATCGGCGAAGGGTGAGTACGACCTGACGGCGTTCGGCCCGAACGGCTTCCTGCGCGCCTTCCGGGGCACCACCACGGCCGCCGGTCCCGAGGTCACCGCCCGTCATCACGCCGGTGGCGACCTCGAGTTGGCCCTGACCAACCACGGCCGCTCCGACTGCCACCTCACGGTCACCAACGCGTACGGCGGTCACGCCGAGACGTTCCGGGTGCGGGCCGGCGCCACCGTGCGGCACACGGTGCGGCTGCGGCACAGCAAGCACTGGTACGACGTGTCGGTGACCGCCGACCACCACGGGTTCCTGCGCCGGTTCGCCGGACACGTGGAGACCGGGGCTCCGGGGGTGAGCGACCCTCACCTCGCGACCCACTAGCCACCGGGTTGCGCGGCGCGGGCCCGGCGGGCCGCCTTGTAGGCGGTGGCCGGGTCCGCGGACGGTCCGGGGGCGGGCCGCCAGGTGCCGAGCCAGTCGGTGAACGGGTACCAGCGGCCGTCGGGTCCCAGGCGGAGCTGGACGCGGGCGGCGGGGTCGGTGAGGCGGTTGTGGTCCCGCTCGAGCGTCGACAACTGGGCGGGCCGGACGGGCTGGATGGCGGCCTCGGCCCGGGCGAGGACGTCCGGGTCGGCGGGTGTCAGGTGGGCGGTGACGTGCACGCCGTCCGCGCCGCCGTGTTCGTGCGCGGCCATCAGGTGCCGCAGCCGGCCGGGGGCGAGCCCGAGCCGGTCGGCCGCGGCCTCGGCGTACGGCGCTCCGGCGGGGCTCGCGAGCAGGCGCACGGCGTCGGTGAGCACGTCGGGTGCGCACGGGGTGTGCTCCCCCGCCAGCAGGGCCGCCGCGCGCTGCGCCGCGTCCTGCGCCAGCGCCCCGAGCACCGTCAGGGACGGGGCGGGCTGGGGCGGTTCCTCGCGCAGGGCGTCCAGGACCGGCGTGCCGCGACCGGCGTCGCCGCCCTGCCGCGGCAGGGGGCCCGGGGACGTGTCGTCCCAGTGCTGGTAGGCCTGTTGCGCGCACACCGCCTCCGTGGCGTCGGCGGCGGGCGGGGCGGGGACGGGTGTGCCCTCGCGCAGGAACGCCTTGAGGTGCTTGTGGGCCCGGCCGCGCAGGGCCAGCAGGACGGCGGGTGCGGTACGGGCGCGTTCGGCCAGGGCGTAGGCCACGGCCGCGGTGTGCGGGCAGATGCCGGGGGTCGTCCGGCAGGTGCAGGTGAAGCGGAAGTCGGCGGGACCGGGGACGATCGGCAGCCCCGCGGTGCGCGCCGGCTCGGTGAGCGCGTCGGAGAGGCGCTCGGTGCGCAGCGCCTCGGCGAGAGCGGGGTCCTCGGCGATCGCCGCGTAGACGCGGTCCCACTGCCCGGGTGTGAGGACCGGCACGGTGATGAGCGGGCGGATCTTGGCCTCGGTGCCCGGGGCGGGGATCTTGGATGTGGCCACGCCCGCGCAGACGTTGAGGGCGCCGAGCGTGCCCGCGAGGGCGCGCCCGGCGGCCAGGGTGCCGGGGTCGCCGGCGGCGGCCTCGAAGGCCGCGGTCCAGGCGGTGGACCAGCGTGCGGTGGTGTGCTGGACGGACGTGCTCATCGGTCCTTCCCGAGGGTGACGAGGGCGGCGAGTTCACGGTCGGTCAGGGTGCCCAGGGCGCTCTCCCCGCCGGTCAGGACGGCGTCGTGCAGGGCGCGCTTGCTCGTCAGCAGGGCGGCGATCCGGTCCTCGACCGTGCCTTCGCTGATGAGGTGGTGCACATGGACGGTCCGGTGCTGTCCGATGCGGTGGGCGCGGTCGGTGGCCTGGTCCTCGACGGCGGGGTTCCAGGTGCGGTCGTAGTGGATGACGTGGGTGGCGCGGGTGAGGTTCAGGCCCGTGCCCGCCGCCCGCAGGGAGAGGATCAGGATCCGGTTGCGGCCGGTCTGGAAGGCGTCGACCATCTGCTGGCGCTGTGCGGTTCCGGTCGATCCGTGGAGGAACAGCGGGTCGAGACCGAGGCCGGTGAGGTGGGTGTGCAGGAGGTTGCCCATGACGACGTAGCTGGTGAAGACCAGGGCGGATTCGCCGCGTTCACCGATGGTGGCCAGCAGTTCCTCCAGTGCCTTCAGCTTGGCCGACCGTTCGGCGAAGGGCGCGTCGGCGGCGTCCGGGCCCGGGTCGTGGTGGTGCAGGTAGTGCGCGGGGTGGTTGCAGATCTGCTTGAGCGCGGTGAGGAGCCTGAGCACCATGGTGTGGCGGCCCGCGCCGCGGGCGCCCTGGACGGCGGCCATCGCCTCGCGGACGTTCGCCTCGTAGAGCGCGACCTGTTCCGCGGTGAGCTGGACGATGCGCTCCTGGTGGACCTTGGGCGGGAGTTCGGGGGCGATGCCCGGGTCGCTCTTGCGCCGCCGCAGCAGGAACGGGCCGATCAGCCGGGTCAGCCGCCTCGCGGCCTCGCCCTCGGTGTCGCTCGCCGCGTCGCGTTCGACGTCGCGCGCGTAGCGGTCCCGGAAGCGGGAAAGGGTGCCGAACAGGCCGGGGTTGGCCCAGTCGAGGATGGCCCAGAGCTCGTCGAGGGTGTTCTCCACGGGTGTCCCGGTCAGCGCGACCCGCACGCCGGAGGTCAGCTCGCGCAGGCAGTGCGCGGTGCGGGTGCGGTGGTTCTTCACGTGCTGGGCCTCGTCCGCCATCACCAGTCCCCAGCCGGCTTCGGCGAGTTCGCGGTGGTCGCGGCGCAGGACACCATAGGTGGTCACCACGACCGAGCCGTCGGTGAGCGCGTCCAGGGTGCGGTCGTTGCCGTGGTAGCGGATGACGTCGGTGCCGGGGGCGAACCGGGCGATCTCCCGGGCCCAGTTGGTGACGAGCGAGGAGGGGCAGATCACCAGGGTGGGGCCGGGCCGGCCGTTCTCCTTGCGGTGCAGGTGGAAGGCGATGCCGGTGAGGGTCTTGCCCAGGCCCATGTCATCGGCGAGGCAGACCCCGAAGCCGAGGTCGGTGGTGTGCGCGAGCCAGGTCAGTGCCCGGTGCTGGTAGTCGCGCAGCCGTCCGGCGAGCGCCCGCGGGGGCGGTACGGGCCGGGCCGAGGACTCGCCGGCGCGCAGGGTGGTGACGACCTCGGCCAGGGCCCCGGCCGGTTCGCAGGCGAACTCCCCGCCGTCGACGGTGACGGTGCCGGAGAGGGCGGCGGTCAGCGCCGCGGCGCCGGTGAGCGGTTCGAGGCGGCGGTCGCGGGCGCGGCGGGCGGTGTGCGGGTCGACGAGCACCCATTGGTCGCGCAGCCGTACCAGCGGGCGGGTCGCCTCGACGAGCTCGTCCATCTCGGACTCGGTCAGCGGCGCGCCGTCCAGGAGCAACTGCCACTGGAAGTCGAGGAGTTCGGTGAGCCCGAACCTCCCGCGTCCCGTGCCGCCCACGACCGTACGGGTGCCGAGCGCGGTGCGCAGCTGCCCGGGCCAGCGCAGGACGATGCCCCGCGCGGCCAGCGACTCGCCTGCCTCGCCGAGCAGTTCGAGGATGTCGGGGCCGCCGAGGGCCAGGCCCTCGGGCGGGCTCTGGTCCGCCAGCCGTTTCAGCGGCGGCCAGTCCTGTGCGGCGCGGCGCAGGGCCCGGACCACGCGGGGCCGTACGGTCGCGTCGAGACCCGCCGCGCGGGCGGTGCCGCGGAAGACGTCGGCCGCCGCGAGCTCCTGTCCGGTGTCGTCGGTGCCGGGCGGGCGCAGCAGCAGGGTGGCGCGCAGCAGGCCGGCGGCCGCGTCCTGTGCGGTGGGTGGTTCGACGGCGAGGACGAGGCCGGGAGGAGGGCCGCCCTCGCAGCGGTCCTCGACGGTGTCCGCCCACAGTCTCAGGTGGTGGGCCGGCCGTGCGGCGGTGGTGACGTAGGGCAGGTCGCCGAAGAGGGCGGCCGCGCCGGGCGGGCGCAGGAGGGCGTCGGCGAGGGCGTCGAGGAAGTCGGCGAGGGCGCGGTCGGCGGGCACGATGCGCGGCTGCCCGCCGACGGCCGCGCAGTGCGCGTGCGGCGGCATCCGCTCGGCGAGCCGGGCGAGGGCGGTCCGGTCGGCGTCCGGTACCGGGCCGACGCGCCACATGTCCAGTCCGGTGTCGGTCAGTGCCGGGTGCACGAGGCGGGCGGCGACCAGCCGCAGGCCGGTGCGGACGGCCTGGGCCCAGGCCCGCGTCGAGGGGTGGGCGGCCGGCCGGCGTTCCAGAGGCAGGACGGCCGCCGCCGCGTCGGCCAGGGGCAGTGCCCAGCCCTCGACCCTGGTGCGGCGCACGCCGTCCGGCCGGTCGAGGACCAGGTCGTGGGCGGCCCGGGCGAGGGGCGCGGGCAGGGGGGCGACGGGCATCGGGCGGCCGTCGGCCCGGTGGACGAGGAGGCGAGCGTCGCGCGGCGTGGGTCCGGTGACGAACACCAGGGCGCACCCGGCCTCGAGCGCCTCCCCGGCAACGGCCGCCGCGGAGCGGCTCGTTGCGGGGGCCGGGGGTGCGGGGGCGGGGGCCGCGCGCCGGGCGGGGACGGACGGCGGCGGCTTCGCGGGGGTGTCGGCCGCGCACAGCGCGCCGATGAGGGCGCGGGCCGCGGCGAGGCGGGCGTCCGCCTTCGCCTTGGCCCTTCCGGTGGCCCCGACGCCCGGGCGGCCGTGGTAGTCGCAGCTCACCGTGCAGACGACGGCCGCGCGTGCGCCCGGTCCGGTGCGCTGGAAGGTGTAGACGGGTTTGCTGATGACCTCGAGCTGCGTGTACTTGTTCAGCAGCTTGAGCGGGTCCTCGCCGGGCCGGGCGGGGACGACCTTCTTCTCGCTCTCCGGCCGGTCGGGGACGGTCACTTGGGGCTCCGGCAGGCCGATCAGGCGGGCGAGCAGGCTCACGGCCGCGTAGTGGCGTGCGGTCTTGCGGCTCCTGGCCCGCCGGGGCCCGCCGTCCGTGATCCCGTCCCCGGCGTCGAAGCGGGCCGTGACCGTGTGCGTACCGCCCGGGCCCGTGCCGGTCTCGTCGTAGGCCGGGCCGGGTGCTCCGGCGCGTTCGGCGTGCCAGGTCAGGAGCGTCTCGGCGGTCGGGGGCATCTTGGCCGCGATGCCGAGCGCCGCGCACCGCGCCGCGGACCACGGGGGGCCGTCGGTATGGAAGAGGAGGAGCTCGATCTCACGGTGCCGGAGTCTGCTGGAGGCGGCGCGGAGCAGGATCTCCTCGAGGAGCTCCTCCCCCGGCCCGTCGTCCCCGGCGGCGCGGTGGCGCAGCAGTTCCTCGAAGGCGTCCTGGTCCATGCCCGGCTGCAGGGTGTGGGCCGCGCGCGCCAACGGCACGGCGGCGCCGCGCGCCAACGGGTCGGCCGCACCGGCCAGTCGGGCCAGCAGGCTCAGCAGTGCGCCCCGGCGCGCGGCCCGGTCGGTGGCGGCCCGGCAGGCCCGTCCCTCCGTCTCCCGCCCGGGCGGGCCGATCCGGGCCGTGGCCTCGTACTCCTGCTCCCCCTCGGCGGCGGTGCGGGCCTCGACGGTGACAGCCGGGGGCGGCCACAGCTCGGCCTGGGCGTGCATCAGCAGCAGTTGTTCCGCCGTGTCCCCGCCCTGGGCGACCTGGCCGATCGCCGCTTCGCGCGCCGGGTGCCGGCCCGGGTGGTCGTCCGCGCTCAGCAGGAGGAGCCGCAGGTCCCGCAGGGACAGCCGGCCCTCGGCCGCTCTCCGTGCGGTCTCGTCCGCGAGGTCCGGGGCGAACGCCCCGTTCGCACAAGCCGCTTTCAGGGCGGTGTGCCACTCGTCCGTGCCCGGGAGGGCGTGGCCGGCCGGGTGCCCGGCCACCGGGGGGCGGCCGTCGTGCTCAGATGTCAAGAACAACTCCTCGCGGGCATGTGACAGCCGCCGGGCGCGTCGCGGGCCCGGCGCACCGCCTGCGGACAACTTCCCGTCGGAGTCAACCAGAGCCGCCGGGCTCACGTGGGCGAGTTCGGTCAACCGCCGCGGGCCGGCGTCATGTCGCGTCGCTCTCGCGGTGCCCCGAGCGCGCGGCCGCCACGGCGGCGACGGTCACCGCGAGCACGCCGAGCAGCTGCACCGGGTCCGCCGCCTGGTGGAGGATCACGAGGCCGACGACGAACGCGATGGCCGGTTCGAGGCTCATCAGGGTGCCGAACGCGCCCGTGGTCAGCCGGCGCAGCGCGAGGAGCTCGAGGGCGAACGGCACGACAGGGACCAGCAGGGCCAGGCCGAGCCCCTCCAGCACGTTCCACGGCGTGAGGTGGGGCAGCGCCTGCGGCATGCCGGGGACGGCGGCCACGACCGCCGCGACCGGCATGGACAGCGACAGGCCGGTGAGCCCGTCGAAACCGTCGGCCACGCGCTGGGTGAGCAGGATGTACGCGCCCCAGCCGACCGCCGCGCCCAGCGCGAACCCGAGACCCGGCAGGTCCGCCGTGCCCTGCCAGGGCCGGGTCACCAGCAGCACCCCGGCGAACGCGAGCGGCGGCCACCGCCTGGCGCCGGGACGCAACAGCCCGACGGCGAGCGGGCCGAGGAACTCCACCGCCGCCGACGTGGCCAGCGGGATGCGGGCGATCGCCGCGGAGAACAGCAGCGTCATCGCGCCGCTGACCACCCCCAGCGCCACGGGGCTGCCCAGGTCCCGCACCCGCATCGTCCGCGGCCGGGGGCGCGCGATCGCGAGGAAGACGAGCGCGGCCCAGGTCAGGCGCAGCCAGACGGTGCCCGCCGTGCCGAGCGTCCCGAACAGGTGCGTGGAGGCCGCGGCGCCCACCTGGACGGTCAGCATCGAGGCGAGCGCGAAGCCGGCCGCCGGGACGCGGGGCCGGGCGGCCGGGTTGATCGTGATGGTCATGCCGTCATCGGACCCGATGCCAACCGTCCGTGTCCATCGTGTAATTCCGCACACACTGTCCCGGATTCACGGACGAACAGGCGGACGATGGCGTGATGGACACCCACCGTCTGCGCCTGCTCGTCGAGCTCCACCGCCGGGGCACGATGCGTGCCGTGGCCCGGGCCACCGGATACGGCACGTCGACGATTTCCGCCCATCTCGCGACGCTCGAGCGCGAGGTGGGCACGCAGCTGCTGGAACAGGTGGGCCGCACCGTGCGGTTCACCCCCGCCGGGCACCTGCTCGTGGAGCACGCCGAGGGGATCCTCGGCGCCGTGGAGGCCGCCCGCGCGGCGGTCGGTCCCGGCGCGGCGCCGGGCGGGCGGCTGCGGATCGCGTCGTACGCGAGCGCGCTGTCCGCGGACCTGCTGCCCGTCACCCGGCAACTCGCCGTCAGTCACCCCGACCTGACGCTCGAGCTCCAGGAGCGCGAGCCGCCCGAGGTCTCGGCGCTGCTCGACGACGACGCGATCGACCTCGGTTTCGTCTACGACTACGACCTGGTGCGCAAGCTGGGCGACAACGGGACGACCGTGCGGCTGATCTGCGAGGTGCCGGTGCTGCTGGCCGTCCCGGAGGGCGCCGGTCCCGCCGGGCTGCCGTGGGTGGTCAACTCGCGGGGCACGGACGACACCGAACTGGCGCTGCGCTTCTGCGACCTGGCCGGTTTCGCGCCGCGGATCGCGCACCGGGCCGACAGCCTCGACCTGGTGCTGGAGATCGTCGCCGCCCGTCTCGGCATCGCGCTGGTACCGGCGTTCGCCGGTGCCCGGCCCGGTGTGACGCTGAGTCCGCCGCACGGACCCGGGATCCGGCGGCGGATGTTCGCGGTGACCAGGCCGGGCCGGCACCGGTGGCCGGCCGTCGCCCTGGTCACGGACCTGGTGGCCGCCCATGCCCGGGCCGCGTCACCGGACTGACGGGATCGCCGCCAGGTAGGCGGCATGGACCCGGTGCAGGTGGACGACGATGTCGTGCGACTTCGCGAGCGCGATGTCGAACTCGGGGCCGTTCCCCGGGTAGGCGGTGCCGATGTTCCGGGTGGGCCGGGCCCGGGCCAGCCAGGTGCGGGCGTCGCGCGGCGCGGTCCGCATGTCCAGGACGTAGTCGTCCGCGCGTACCCGGTCCAGGACGCGCTCGTTGCTGCCGGGCCGTGCGGGGCCCACGGTGAAGACCTTCACCCGGCCGTCGGGCCCGGTGGCGTTGAACGAGCCGCGGCCGAAGGTGGTGGCGATGCTCACGTACCGCTTGCCCAGCGCGTCGCGCAGGAACGCCCCTTGGACCTTCGGGTAGTTCAGGGGGTCGCTGGTCTCGTAGGCGACGTGTGCGTCGTGGGCCGACAGCAGCACCTTGCTCCCGGTGTGCCGCTGCCACCAGGCCACGTTGGCCGCCATGAGGGAGTCGCGGTAGCGCATGCCCGCCGCGATCTGCCGCTGGTCGTCGAAGTCGAACGCGTACCCCCTGGCCGTCTGGTCGACGGCCGTCGCGTGCTGCACGGCCCAGGCGTACGCCTCCCGCCCGGCACCCGTGCCGGGCTTCTGCCGCTTGAGGAGGTCCAGCGCGCGTCCGGTCCTGGCGGCCATCTCCTTGCGTTCAGCCAACGGGCGCTTCAGGTACCCCTGCATGTACGCACCGGCGGAGACGGTCGGCCGCAGGCCGCGGTAGAGCTCGGTGAACCGCGGCAGCAGGGCCGGGTGGTTGCGGGCGACGTAGTCGGTCACCTTGTCGTAGAGCTCGGGTCCGGCATAGGCGAAGTCGTCGCCCATGAACTGCACTTGATCGTGCGGGTGGGTGCGGTTCCAGTCGCGCATCCACCGCACGAGCGTCAGGTATTCGGCGTTGTTCCACCAGGAGTAGTCGGCCTGGAACTCGTCGCGCATGATGCGGCGGGGATCGCCCTCGCCCCTCTGTACATAGGCGTTGAGCCGCTGTCCCGTGCTCCAGCTGGTCTCGAGAGCGAACGTGCGGAAGCCCTTCTCCTCGACGAGGTAGCGGAAGACCCGGTGCTTCAGCGTGAAGAACTCGTGCGAGCTGTGCGTGGCCTCGCCCAGGCCGACCACCTGGGCGTCCTTCACCATCCGCCCGAGCGGACGCAGGTCGCCCAGGTCGCCGGACGGGTCGGTGGTGCGCAGCGGATGGGCGGCGCGCCCGAGGGCGGGCAGCGGGGCGTGCCGTTCCGGCGGGGGCGACGCGGCGACGAGCGCTCCGAGGGAGAGCAGCAGCGCCAGGAGGGCGGCAGAACGGTGTCGTCTCATGCCGCCCAGGCTTCTTCCCCGGCAGGGGTGCCGGCCAGCCGGGCACCCCCCGGGTCCTGGGTAGTGCTGTCCCCCTTGCGTATCAGCCGCGCGGCGTGGCGAGCAGCAGCTCCGTGTTGTGGTCGGACGGGCCGCCGAGCTTCTTGGCCGGGACGGCGTAGGGGTCGTTGTAGGACAACTCCCGGTAGAGCGCGGCGAGTCCGGCGTCGGAGGTGTCGCCGAAGTCGGTCTCGTAGCGGGCCGCCGATTCCACGAGGGTGGTGAACAGCGAGAGCGTGCCGTCGCGGTTGTCGGCGATCTCGATGATCCGGGCGTGCTGCGGGTAGTCGATGTGGGAGGCGGTGTTGATCTCCCAGAAGGCGCGCTCGGGGGTGGCGTGGCCGTGGGCGAGGATGCGGTTCTCGTGGGTGTGGCCGTTGACCCAGGCGACGACGTTCGGGTACCGCTGCAGCAGGGCCACCAGGGCGTTGCCGTCGTGGCGGGCCTCGAACGGGTGGTGCGGGTCGGGCAGCAGGTTGCCCATGGACGCGCTGGTGTGGTGGCTGAAGACGACCACCAGCTGCTGGTCGTGGTTCCCCTTCACCCGGCGGCCGTCGGTGTCGTACCAGTGGCTGCTGTGCTCCTTCAGGACCGACTCCAGCCACTTCAGCTGTGCGGTGCCGATCGAACCGTCGGCGAACCCGGCCGGGTTGGTGGTGTCGAGGCTGATGCCCAGGACGCCCTCGGCGACGGGGAAGGTGTAGTAGAGGCGTCCCGCGGCGACGGCCGGTGCGGTGAAGCCGTGACCCACCGGGCCCGGGCCGGTGCGGGCCGGGTCGAGGTGGGCCTTGGCGAACTCCTTGGGCGTGAACGGCGCGCGCCGCGGGTCGGGGGTGACACGGCGTACGGGACCGCCGCTCTCCAGCAGCCGGGCCAGGCGGAGGAAGGCGTGGGCGGGGTCCTTGCGCAGCGCTTCGGCCAGCTTGGCCGCGTCCGCCTCGTCGCATCCCTCGAGCTTGCGGTCGCCGGTGTAGAGGGAGTGCAGGAGGCCGAGGTCGGGCAGGGTGCCCTCGATGCTGTCGTCGTGGTTGCCGATCGTGCTGTACCAGGGGGTGCGCAGACCGGGCGCGGTGAACGTGCTGCCGGCGGCGGAGAGGTAGTGGGGTATCTCGGGGAAGCCCTTGGCCTTGTACTCGTCCCGGAACGAGGACTCCGGGTTCCAGTAGACGGAGCTGCCGGAGTTCTGGACGCCCTCGTAGCGCGTGGGGTCGCCGCTGTTCGGGGTGATGGTGCCGCCGTTCATGACGGTCAGGTACCAGTCGAGTTCGATGCGCTCGTGGTTGTCGGTGTTGTCGCCGGTCGCCATGACCAGGGAGAAGGGTGCGCCCGTGAAGGGACCGCCAGGCAGCGCGTTCACCCGCTCCACGAGCGAGGAGGCGCCGCGCACGGTCAGTACTTCCTGGGGACGGTGCGCGCTGTCGATGAACGGGGCGAGGTACTCGAACCGCACCGGCGACTCGGTGTCGACCAGGTGCAGGTCGGTGAACTGCACGAAGCTCGCGAGCGCCGTGCGCCGGCCGTCGCGCGCGGGAGCCGCACCGGCCAGGTCGGTCCGTACCACGAGGGGCCATCCCGGACCGGACCGCAGGCGCTTGTACAGGCCGCTGCCCGTGGGCGTGGCGACCTGCTCGAGCGTGGTCCCCTCGGTACGGACGGCCCGCGCCGCGGTCGCGGCCACGGCACGGTCGCGGGCCGCCGCGGACGCGAAGCGGCTGTCGGCGAGCGTCAGCGCGGTGGCGGACGCCGCTGCCGCTGCGGCACCGGCGATGAACTGACGTCTGCTGTATGCGGGCATGGCGTGCTCTCCTGACGGTCGGTCGGCACCGATCGGGCACCAGGCCGCGCACTCCACGCCCCCCGACGCCTCATCACTTACCGGCGAGTAAATAGTCGCGGGCCAGCCTCACTTCCGGCACGGGACGTTCCGTAAACGGGGCGTGAAGGAATGGTGAGGAATGACCGTCGGTTAGCCTGAGGGCACAATGAACCGATTCTCCACTGCATGGGGTGACCTCGATCTCACCCGCTTTCCCGAGGACCCCCGTGACAGGCTGCAGGCCTGGGACGCGGCCGACGAGTATCTGCTGCGGCATCTGGCGGGAATCGACGGCGAGCCGGTCGGCCTGTCGGGCACCGTGGCCGTCGTGGGCGACCGGTGGGGCGCGCTGGTCACGGCGCTCGCCGCGCACCGGCCCGTGCAGATCACCGACTCGTACCTCGGGCAGCAGGCCACCCGCGCCAACCTGGACCGCAACGGTGCCGCCCCGGACGCGGTGCGGCTGCTGACGACCCGGGACACCCCGCCGGAGCGGATCGACGTCCTGCTGGTCCGCGTCCCCAAGAGCCTCGCGCTTCTGGAGGACCAGTTGCACCGCCTCGCCCCCGCCGTCCACGAGGGGACGGTCGTGGTGGGCACGGGCATGGTCAAGGAGATCCACACCTCGACGCTCGAGCTGTTCGAGCGCGTCCTCGGCCCGACCCGGACCTCCCTGGCCGTCAAGAAGGCGCGGCTCATCTTCTGCGCGCCGGACCCCGCGCGCACCCCGGGCGCCAACCCCTGGCCGCACACCTACGCCCTGCCCGCCGGTATCGGCGTGGCCTCCGGGATGACCGTCACCAACCATGCGGGTGTTTTCTGCGCCGAACGCCTCGACATCGGCACCCGGTTCTTCCTGGGCCATCTGCCGCGGCGCCAGGGCACCGACCGCGTGGTCGACCTGGGCTGCGGCAACGGCGTGGTCGGCACGGCGGCGGCGCTGGCCAATCCCGCCTCGGAGGTGACGTTCATCGACGAGTCGTTCCAAGCCGTCGCCTCGGCGGAGGCGACGTTCCGTGCAAACGCGGAGAACTCCACCATGGCGGAGTTCTCTGTGGGCGACGGCCTGTCGGGGGTCGCGGCGGACTCGGTGGACCTGGTCCTCAACAACCCGCCCTTCCACTCGCACCAGGCCACCACCGACGCCACGGCCCGGCGCATGTTCACGGGGGCGCGCAGGGCACTGCGGCGCGGTGGCGAGCTGTGGGTGGTCGGCAACCGGCACCTCGGCTACCACGTGACGCTGCGCAGGCTCTTCGGCAACTGCGAGGTCGTCGCGGGCAATCCGAAGTTCGTGGTGCTGCGGGCCGTCAAGCGGTGAGCCGGGCGTGACGCACGCCCGGCTGTCTCAGACCGCGGACGGGGTCCGGTCCCGGTCCGGCGACCGGACCGGCTCCTTCGAAGGAGCGGGAGCGGTCCGGGCCGCCGGCCGGCGCATCGCCGCGATGGCGACACCGGCCAGCACCGTCAGGCCTCCGACGCCCGCCATGGGGCCGGGCAGCGTGCCGAACATCGCCGCGTCCAGCGCGAGTGCCGCGACCGGAACCGCGTAGAGGACGAGGGAACTGGCCGACGCCGACGCGACCTTGAGCACGCTCGACCAGGTGCAGAAGGCGAACACCGTGCAGCCGAGGCCGAGCCAGACGATCGCCGCGCTCTGCTGCCAGCCGGCCGTCACGGCGTGCGCGGCCGCCGACGGGGTGAACGCCAGCAGGGGCAGGAGGCCGAAGAGGCTGCCGTAGAAGATGCAGTCCAGACCGGAGTAGCGGCGCAGCAGGGGCTTCTGCAGGATGAAGGACGTCGCCTGGGCGGCGGCGGCCAGGACGACCATGGCCATGCCCGCGTGGGATCCGCCCCCTCCCCCGCTTGTCATCGCGACCACGAGCGCGCCGCACAGGGCCACGACGAGCCCCACGGTTCCGCGGGCACCGGGCCGTTCCCTCAGCACCAGCACCCCGAGGATCGTGGCGAACACGGGGGACGTGGCCACGAGCATCGCGGCCGTGCCGCCCGCGACATGGCGCTCACCGGCGTACAGGAGCAGTTGGTAGGCGGTCATGCCGGTCAGGCCGAACCCGGCCATGCGCACGATGTCGCCGCGGTGCAGCTTGCTGATGCGGCCCGTGCACAGGCACGGGAGCAGGATCACGACGGCGGTGACAAGGCGCAGCACCGCCATGTCCGTCGGGGAATAGCCGTCGAGTGCGATACGGATCGCCGGAAAGGCCGATCCCCACAGAATCGCTGTCGCGGCCATGAAGGTCCAAGGAGTCGCCGCCCGGCGCTCGCCCGCCACGGAAATACCGCCCATCGGTCGGAGAATTCGGGGAATCTTCGGATGCCGACGACGCTACCGAGGCGCGAGCCATAAGTCGAATAATGATTTTCTCCACTCTCCCAAAGAGTTCCTTTGAGAGAGTGGAGAAAGGGCTGGTCAGGCCAGGCGGCGGACCGGTTCGCCCGCGAGATGGGCGGCGATGTCCTCGACCGCCTCGCGGAAGTAGCCCTCGTAATTGCGGCGGGTCACATAGCCGAGGTGCGGGGTGGCGAGGAGGCCCGGGAGGGCGCGGAATTCATGGTCTTCGGGGAGCGGCTCCAGGTCGAATACGTCGACGCCGGCGCCGGCGATCCAGCCGTCGCGCAGAGCCAGGGCGAGCGCTTCCCGGTCGACGATTGCCGCGCGGGAGGTGTTGACGAGATAGGCCGTGCGGCGCATGCGCTTCAGCTCGTCCTCGCCTATCAACCCCCTTGTGCGGTCGCCCAGTACGAGGTGCACGGAGACGAAGTCGCTGCTTTCCAGCAGCTCTTCCTTGGTCCGCATGCGCAGGACGCCCGCCGCTTCGGCACGCTCGTCCGTCAGGTTCGGGCTCCAGGCGACGACGTCCATGCCGAAGGCCTGGCCGATGCGGGCCATCTTGGTGCCCGTCTTGCCGAGGCCGAGCAGGCCCAGGCGCCGGCCGTGGAGATCGGCGCCCACCGTGCTCTGCCAGGGGCCGCCTTCGCGCAGGGCCGTGCTCTCCTGGACCAGCCCCCGGGCCAGCCCGAGGATCAGCGTCCAGGCGAGTTCGACGGGCGGCTCGGAGTTGCTGGCCGTGCCGCAGACGGTGACGCCGTGCCGGGCCGCGGCGGCGAGGTCGACGGAGGCGTTGCGCATGCCGGAGGTGACGAGGAGCTTCAACCGGGGCAGCCGGGCGAACAGTTCCTCGGGGAAGGGGGTGCGCTCGCGCATGACGACGACGATCTCGCAGTCGCCGATCTCCTCGACGAGGCGGTCGTGCCCGTCGATGTGCTCGCGCAGGGTCCGTACCTCCACCGCGTCGGCGATCGCGGACCAGTCGGCCATGGTGAGGGCGACGCCCTGGTAGTCGTCGAGCACGGCGCAGCGGAGCTTCATCGGATGATGCCTTTCGGTCCGGCGGGAGGCCGCGGGCGCGGCCCGGGACAGTTTCCCAGGCCGGCTGTGCTCGGGATCCGCGGCCCCGGCGCCTCACCAGGGGCCGAAGGGCACCAGATAGGGGCCGGTGGCATGCCAGTCGCGGCCCCCGTCGTCGACGTTGTGGAAGAGGTGGCCGCAGTACCAGGCCACGAGGTCCTTGCCGTCGATGTCCTCGCCGTTGACGTAGGCGCCGAGCCCGTCGTCGGCGGCGCTGCCCTGCCGGCCGTGGCGGTCCTCGCCGCCGTGGTAGCGCAGCAGCCACAGGTCGGCGGTGGAAAAGGCGTCCGCGGTGCCGTCGTTCGGGCCGGGCAGCAGGTAGTAGCCCCGGCCGCTGTCGAGGCCGGCCACGGCCCAGGCGCGCCCGGAGTGAGGGTTCTTCACCCGGCGGGTCTCGGTACGGAACGGATGCCAGCCGGTGCCCCACCCCTCGTCGGGGGCATAGGAGTTGTACTCCAGCGCGAGGTCGTTGCGGGCTCCGTCGATGTCGAAGTCGAAGCGCCAGTAGGTGTGATGGCGGTGATTGAAGGGGCACTGCAGGCCCATGCTGAAGAGCCTGGGCATGACCACGCCGTTGGTCCAGAACACCCATCGGTGCGTCAGCCGGTAGGCGGCGATGGTGTGGTACGACTCCAGGGTCAGGGCGCGCTGCCCGCGGTCGGTGTAGGCGTAGACGCACACCCTGCTGCCCGGACAACGGCGGGTGGGGTGGGAATTGTCGTAGTTGAGCGGGTCCTTGTACGGGCCGCAGGGGCCGTCGTACTGCACGCGGAGCGACGGCAGGCTGGCCTTGGCGAAGACCTGGTGCCCTCGGTAGGCGGCCCGGAGGATCACGATGCCCTCCTCGTCGGGCGCGTCCGCCAGCCGCCAGTCGAAGGACCACACGGGTGCGTCGGCGGGCCAGACCAGGTGCCCCGATTCACTCATGACAGCAGCCCCCTTCGTCCACCACGCGCTCCTCGCCCAGGTCGACGACGACCCGCACCTCGGGCATGCGCCGGTCGGCGGGGCCGAAGCCCACATAGGCGCGGCGGTGCCCGTGGTGTTCGTCGCCCTCGGCGACGTCGCTGGTGAGCAGGACCATGGGCACGGAGTCGGCCGTCAGCCGCCGGGCGACCGCGGGGTGTGCCCGTGCGACGGCCGCGGCGCGCTCGATCTCCGCGGCGGACAGGCCCGGTTGGGCCGCGCTCCACGTCACACCGGTGACCGTGGGAGGCTCTCCGTCGTCGAGCGAGATCTCCAGGGTGTGTCCGTCGGTGTAGTCGTGGACGAGGACGGCGATGGCGGGCACCGCGCGGTCCTTGTCGTCGGTCAGGGCGCTCGCCCCGAGGACGGCGTACCGGTGGCCCTCGAGGACCGACCGGATCCGCTCGTCGGCCGCGAGAGCGGGTGCGACCCGCTCCAGCAGCTCCTCTCCCGTGGGTGCGGCCGTACGCTCGCACGCCACGGGCTCGGCCGCGGAGGGAGTTGCGCCGGCGCCGGGGATGTCCCGGATCGCGGGCTCGGCAACCGGGGGGAACTCCCTGAGATCAGGTCGTCCCGGAGGCGGACCGAGGCGGATCACTGGCATGGAACATCCTCCCCTCCCGGAGCGCCGGCGCTGCCCTCGCGACCGTGCAACTTAGATGATTCCAGAGTGCGTTCAGCCAGTCACCTACAGTAGCCATCGGATCGATGCACGGGCCCCGGGCTCGCGCCCCGGCGTACGTCCAGGGCGCGCGGCCCCGCAACCTGCCCCGGGATATGCCCCGTTCAGACCAGGAGCCCCTGCTCGGAGGCCAGCTGCTCCTCCAGGAATCCGGCGATCTTGGCCGTGAATCCGGCCGGGTCCTCCCCCGGTGCCCCGTGCCCCGCGTCGATCTCCGCATAGCGGGAGTCCGCGATCCGGGCCAGCAACTCCTGTTGCTGGCCCGCCCCGATGATCCGGTCGTGCGCGCTGGCCAGCACCAGGGTCGGCGCGGTGATCCGGCCCAGCACCGGACGCAGGTCCACCGTGCGGTCGGTCTCCGTCTGGCGGTCGGTACCGTGCGCGATCACGTCGGCGAGGGAGGCCACCAGTGCCTCGTTCGCCGCCGCGTCCGTGCGCTCCCAGTACCCCGGGCCGAAGGCCATGAGGGGCAGCATCCGCGGGAACAGCGTGGTGCCGTGGGCGGCGTCGGCGCGCAACAGGTCGATCCAGTACCGGAATTCGGCGTCCATCCGGACGTCGGTGCGGACCCATCCCGCGTGCAGGGCGAGCGAGCGCACCCGCTCGGGCCGGGTTCCCGCGATGTGGGCGGAGACGACCGCGCCGAGGGAGTGGCCGACCAGGTGGAAGGTGTCCAGCCCGGCGGCGTCGGCCGCGGCGACGACCTCGTCGGCGAGGTCGGCCACGGTGACCGGACCACCGTGGTCGGTGGTGTCCCCGGAGCCCGAACAGTCGGGGGCGACCACGGTGAACCGGTCGGCGACCGCCTCCGTCAGCGGCCGCCACTGCTCGCGGGTGGCCCCCGTGCCGTGCACGAGCACCAGGCCGGGTCCGGTCCCGGTGACGTCGTACGCGACCGTGGCCTCGCCACCGCTGATCCGCAGGGATGTCGTCGGCATGACTGGGTTCCTCTCCTCGTTTCCTCGTTTTCCTGGTCCCATCCCAGCGCGATCACGGACCCCGGCCAAGAAGCGAAGTGCGCTTACACTCATCACCGGTAACGATCAATGGGGTGGCCATGGAAATCCGGCAGTTGCAGTACTTCCTGACCGTCGCCGAGGAACTGCACTTCGGACGTGCCGCCGAGCGGCTGCACATCGTGCAGTCGGCGGTCAGCCAGCAGCTGCGCAAGCTGGAACGCGAGGTGGGGATCGACCTGTTCGACCGCACCACGCGCACGGTCCGGCTCACCGAGGCGGGCCGGCGGCTGCTCCCCCATGCGCGGGAGGTGCTGGCCGCGCAGGCACGGGCCCGGGCCGCCCTCGACGAGCTGCGCGCCGAGGAGGCCGCCACGCTCCGGCTCGGCACGAGCGCGGGCCTCGGGGCACGGCTGGATGCGCTGCTCGCCGCGTTCACGCGGCTCGCGCCGCGCGCCCAGGTCGAACTGGTCACCGCGCCCACCGACGACCGGCTGAAGTACGTGCGGTCGGGCGAGCTCGACGCGACCCTGCTGCGCGGCGAACGGGACGCCGACGGGCTGGAGTTGCTGCCCCTGTGGCAGGACGCCCTCATGGCCGCGCTGCCGGCCCGCCACGACCTCGCCGTGCGCGGCGTCATCGACATGGCCGAACTCGCCGGCCTGCCGCTGCGGCTGGCCTCGCGCACCCGCAACCCCGCGTTGTACGACCTCGTGACGCGGTCGTGCCGCGAGGCGGGGTTCGACCCGGTCCTCGGTCCGGAGTTCACCACCGACCAGGACACCCTGGCCACCATCGGCTTCGGCAAGCCGTCCTGGACCGTGTTCTACGCTCCGCACGTCGGCCAGTTGTCGATGCCCGGCGTCGTCTTCCGCCCGCTGCGGGGCCCCGCGCCCGTGATGCGCACCTACCTCGCGGTACGCCCCGACCCGCCCCGCGCGGAGCTGCGCGCTCTGATCGAGGCATGCCACGCGCTCGAGGCCGACGCCGCCTGAGGGGTTACAACCGGCCATTCCGGCGCAATACTGGAACCCGGTTGCCGGGACCCTGCGCAAAGGGGATGCGCCCATGACCGCCGTACGACTGATCTTCGAGTACGAGGGAACGGACATCCGTCTCGTCTCCCGGCAGCGTGTGGACATGACACCGCCTCCCGGCGACCCGTCCGAGGAGGAAAGGGAGCTCACGGGCTTCTGGATCGAGGTCCGGGATGCCGGGCGCCGGACGCTGTACCGCCGCGTCATGCACAACCCGGTGCGGCAGGACGTCGAGGTCTTCTCCGACGCCCCGGAGCGCTCGATCGCCCGGATGCCCGCCGCGTCCCCGCGGGGCACGTTCGTGGTCGTGGTCCCCGACATCGAGGCCGCGGACCATGTCGCGCTCGTGAGCAGCCCGCTCGCTCCCGGGCAGGCGATCGCCCCCGCATCCGAGATGGCACGCTTCACGATCGGGCCGGGCACCGGCGGGAGGGGCGGGGACGATGGGAACAGGTGACGGGCAGGTCCTCGGCACGACCCTGGTCGTCGATCACGGCTCTCCCGCGGACCGCTGGAACCTGGTGCTCATGGGAGACGGCTATCAGGCCGGGCAACTGGGCCAGTTCGCCAATGACGTCCAGTCGTTCGTCAGCACTCTCTTCACGACCCCGCCGTTCGACGCGCTACAGGCCGCCATCAACGTGTACCGGATCGATGTCAGCTCGACCGACAGCGGTGCCGCCGACCCGACCGCGTGCGGCGGCACCGGGGCGGCACCGCGGACCTATTTCGACGCGTCGTTCTGCAACAACGGGGCCCGTCGGCTGCTCGTCGTCAACACCAACACCGCGCTGTCGGTCGCAGGCAACCAGGTTCCCCAGTGGAGCATGGCGATGGTCATCGTGAACTCCACCGTGTACGGCGGCTCGGGCGGCCCGGTGGCCGTGTTCTCCCTCGCGTCCGGCGCCAATGAGATCGCCCTGCACGAGATGGGGCACACGGCGTTCGGCTTCGCCGACGAGTACGAGTACTACCTCGGCTGCGGGGTGGACACGGACCGCAACAACCATCCGGCCGTCGAACCCGCCCAGCCCAATGTCACCATCGACGCCAACCGTGCGACCAACAAGTGGCAGGACCTGATCGATCCGTCCACGCCGATGCCGACAACGGCCAACGCGGACTGCTCCCGGTGCGACCCCCAGCCGGACCCGCTCCCCGCGAGCACGGTCGGCGCGTTCGAGGGCGCCGACTACTACCACTGCGGCGCGTACCGGCCCCAGTTCACCTGTCGCATGCGGGCGCTCGGGAACCCCTACTGCGCCGTCTGTCAACGGAGGATCCGCCAGACCCTCCAGCCCCACATGCCCGCGGCACGCACCGCCGGCGGGATCACCTCGGTGGCACGGATGCCCGGCCATCTCGACGTCTTCTGGGAGGGCACGGACAGGCAGGTCTGGAGCGGATGGTGGGACCAGGCCGCAGGCCAGGGCTGGGCCGACCACGGAGTCTTCCCCATCGCCACCAACTTCCCCGTCCAGGCCGCCCAGACAGCCGGAATCACTTCGGTAGCCCGCATGCCAGGCCATCTGGACGTCTTCTGGATCGGCACCGACGGGCAGGTCTGGAGCGGATGGTGGGACCAGGCCCCGGGCCAGGGCTGGGCCGACCACGGAGTCTTCCCCATCGCCACCAACTTCCCCGTCCAGGCCGCCCAGACAGCCGGAATCTCAGCCGTCGCCCGCATGCCAGGCCACCTGGACGTGTTCTGGATCGGCACGGACGGGCAGGTCTGGAGCACCTGGTGGGACGAGGCCGCAGGCCAAGGCTGGGCCGACCACGGCCCCTTCCCCATCGCCACCAACTTCCCCGTCCAGGCGGCCCGTACGTCCGGAATCACCGCACTGGCACGCATGCCAGGCCACCTCGACGTCTTCTGGACCGGCACCGACGGCCGAGTGTGGACGGGGTGGTGGGACGAGGCCCCGGGCCAGGGCTGGGCCGACCACGGGGTGTTCCCGATCCGCTAGGACCGCTCCCGAAGCTCCGGCAGAAGGTGCGGGTTGATGATCGAGACGATCCTCTCGATCTCCTCACTGCCGGCGGCCGCCCACAGAACGTCGCGTGCGGCGCGGTACTTCGCGGCCAAGCGGGCCCGCTTGTCGGCGGGGAGCTGTGCGGCTCGGTCGGGGTGGCTGTTGTGGGCATTGTCGGCGATTTTCACCAGGGTCGCTTCGTGACTTCCGGTGATCCGCCGAATCTTCTCGCCGTAAGAAACTCCGGGCTGGTTGGTGACGTCCTCGACCACTCCGACCACCTTGTCCGGGATGCCGATGGCGCGAAGTTGCTCAGCCGTCCAGTCCGTGTCTTCGAGCACGTCGTGCAGCAGCCCGGCCATTTGGAGATCGGGCCCGAAAGACACGAGTCCTGCGGCAACCGCACGGACGTGTTCCACGTAGGGCACACCAATCTTGTCGACTTGCCCCGCATGCGCTCTGTCCACGAAAGCGTCGACTTCTTCCACGGTCTCCATGTCACCTCCTGGTATGGGAACTGTCAGCCTAAAGGCGGCCCCACAAAGGGCACTCAGGCCCGGGGCCGAGCGACGATGACAGGAACTGGCGCCCGGGTCAGGCAGAAGCGGCAGAGCCGTTGAGGGTGGCGGCGAAGCCGGCCAGAGCGATGAAGTCGTCGTCCTGCAGGCCGATGCGTGGGTTGACGTGGTGGAGCAGGCGCTGGCCGGGGTGAGTGGCGGTGATGTGGATGTGGTCCGCATCGGTCTGCTCGTCGTCCACCCAGGCGAAGGGCCGGCCGTCGGCGTATGCGACAAGTGGCGCGGTCTTCCAGTGGACTCCGTCCGGGCGCTCGCGCATCAGGGCGTCGCCGAAGTCGACGAACGGCAACGGCGGGAGGCCGAGGACCGGACCGATCCACTGATTCGCGTCACCCGCCCAGGCACTTGCCCAGCACAGCTCGAACCCGAGGGCCAGCAGAGCTTGGCCGTGTGCAGGTTTGAGCCACACCGTCTCCGGTCGCATGTAGGACCGGGGACTTCCGACCGCGGAGGGTCGGCGCGCTTCGGCCGGGAGACTGACCGTGATGTAGTCCTCGGGGCACGTGCCGGACAGCGTCGCATATGGGTTCAACGGGCCGTCGATGTCCAGGAACAGCAACGGTCGTCGGCTCACGGTGTCCTCCTGATGCAGTTGACCGGTTCACCGCAGCGTATCCCCGCCCGGCAACACGGCCGGAGCCGCGTCCTTGACGCGGCTCCGGGGGTCAGGCGCGGACGCACCCGGCGTGGGGACGTGCTGCCGTGGGGGTCACGGCCTGTCCAGAGTGATCGAGTTGACCGGAGTGAGGTCGGCGTAGATGCCCCACTGCGGCGGCATGTCCTGGAAGCAGTTGGTGCCGTTGTAGCCGTAGCACAGGTGGCCGTGGGCACCGCCGTACTGGTTGTTGATCACCCAGTGGTTGCCGTACTGGTTTCTCAGGTTGTGGGCCCCGTAGCTGTAGAAGATCAGGGACGGGGAGACCGGGTCCTGGTCCTGCGGGTAGACGCAGACCGCTCCGGACGGGCAGCCGAGCCAGCCGTCGGTGGGCTTGGCGGGCGCGGCGCCGGAGGTGCCGGCGGCCATCACGGTGGCAGTGGCCGTGGCAACCGCCACCGCGGCCGCGCGGCGGATCGCCTTGCGCGAGAACGCTGCGCACAATGCCATGTGCGATTCCCCCTTGTGGGCGTGCGGTTCCTTGTGGACACCCACCCGCTATTGCAGTGGGCATGCCAGTCAAGTATCCGCCCGGCGGCCCACCGCGCCCGCCCCTTCGATGCTGCTCGAAACACGCTGGTGGCCCACCACGCGGTGCCGCCGGGCTCCGTCGTCCATCAGGAGGTTGGCCAGCGGCGAACGCGCCCCATGGCGCAGATCCATGAACTCCGGCTGCTCCGGCTCCGGTTCGTCCGGCACGACGAGATCGCTGAAGAAGCCCACACCTCTCCCCTCCGCGCACGTCCCCACGTGCACTCACCCTGCGATCGCGGCAGAGGGATCCGACAACGGGCCGAGGCCAACATCAACACACGTGCAACCAGCCCCGGTTGACAGATTGCCGTGTAGCGTCTCTGATCAGCTAAGCGATCCCATGCAAGACGTTGTGTCTGGCGTGGGATCTGCCCACCGTGGTGGGGAAGCATGAGCGTGGAGATGGAATCCTGCGCCCAGTGCTGCGCCTCGCGGCCGGCGGCCGGTGGTGGGTGTGCTGGTCGTCTTCACGCCTTGGTGCCGGTGGGCTGCGCGGGGCAGCCGCCGGTCCGTTGGTGCGTGTCCCTCCGGACGCTTGCCCGCCGGACCGAGAGGCCGGGCGGGGGAGGGTGCCCTGCGTCGCCTGGGCGCGGGGCGTGTGGAACGAGGCCGGGTGGGTCCTGTCTTCGACCGGTCTTCCCGGCTGGTCTTCGGAGTCTGTGTGATGACCGCCGATGCTTCCAGCTTGTCCACGACGGAGCGGATCACCATGGTGCCGCTGGTCTTGTCGAGCACGGTCTTCGCTTGATGGACCAGGCCGCGTGCAGCGATCCGCCGCCACGCCCCGTGGTCACGGTCGCCCTGCCAACCACAGGACTGATTGGGACAGATGGCCCACTTCCAGCCCGCGACGGTGGGACGGTCGGGAGCTTTGCGGTGCCGCAACGGCGTCAGGCACAGCGGGCAATGCCTGGAGGTGTTCTGGGCGGGCACAGTGACCACAGCGATGCCCACCTCGGCGGCGAGGTGCCGCATGCGGTCGGTGATCTGCCCGCGCACCGTCTGCGACAGGCGCGTATTCGTGGTACGGCCCATGCCCTTCGCTTCCATCGACCGCAGGTCTTCCAGATAGATGACCGTGGCCCCGGCGGCAATGGCCTGGTCCACGGCCCACCGTGCCGCCGACCACGCCAAGGCGTCGTTGAGGTTCGACCGCCGGTCCGAGACGTGCCGGATCTCTCCGCGCAGCACTTCGTACTTGCCAGCCAAGTGGTGCTGCTCGTCATCTCCGATGAGCCGGGCGATGTGGTCCGCCTTGGCATGCAGGTGCTCCGAGAGGCGGCGGAGCCGGTGCTGTTTGGCAAGGACGCCGGCGGCCCGGAACTGGGCCCCCGCCCCGAGGGGAGTGATCCGCCCGTCGTCGTGAAGACGAACCGCACCAGCCGAGAGCAGCGTGTTCAGGCCCCAGTCCACGCCGAGCGCCACCTGGTGGCCGGTGCGCCGGGTCTTCGGGACGGCATGGGTGTAGGCCATGTCGGCGCGCACCTTCCCGCCCGCGATACGCAGGGTGGGCAGATGCAGCACCGCCGAAGCCGGGACGGTCGGAGGAAGGGTGATCGGGCACGCCACCCATGTCCAATCCGCGTACGTCCCCGGGTCGGGCCGGGTAGGGAGCTGAAGCCGCAGCAGCGCCTTCGTGTGGTCACTCTCGCAGCGCTCGATGGTGACCTGCTGCCCGTCACAGGCAGCGAGCAGCAGCATCCGCGCCACACGCGATGTGCCCTCGGCCTCGAACACATCGGCCGGAAGACGGCCGTGCTCGGCGGCGAACCTGGCGATCTGCCGAGTGCGGGAGGTAATGATGCTGGACGGCAGACGATCCCCGCCCGGCACCGCTTCGCGCACCTTCTCCCACTCCTCGGGTGTGCGCTTACGCGGATCGGCGGGCCAGGTCGCCAGCACCCCGGCAGTCAGGTCGGCGCGCCATTTCGCCGAGCGCAGAGCCCGCCCGGCCTGCTCCTGGGCCATCCGCACGATCCTGTCATTGACCTTGATGCCTTCGGCAGCGTCAACGGTCCATCCAAAGCGTCGCAGCGCCATCCACGCGTTCGACGACAGGTTTCTGCCCCCGGCGTCCACTCCGGCCGCGAGCACGCCTACGTCGTGGATGTTCCCGTGCTCGTCCAGCAGCTTCGCGGCCATGCCGGACACCAGATCGGCGGCCCAGCCGACCCGTTCGGTGAGCACAGCCGCGGGCAGGAGTTCTCCGGTCTTCTCGTCCACGCCCGTGCGCAACACTGCGCGGGCGCAGGCAGTACGGGAGGTCTCGTCGTCGGCGAGCAGTATCTTGCGGCTCACGCAGCACGGCCCTCCGTGCCCGTGCACTGGCCGTACACAGCGAACAGGCGCTTGAGCCAGCCGACCCCGAACCGGGCCGGCCGATCCCCGTGGGTAACGCGTACGACGGTCGCGCTGCCGTCGGACACCATCTGCAACGCCCGGTTCACACCAGGCCGGTTCTCCCGCAGACCACAGCCACGGTCCTTGACGATCTCGCCCATGGAGGCGGCCCGCAGCTCTTCTTCCTGCGCTGCCGACGACGATTCCTGCCCGGACGAGCCTGGCACGCGCGCATACAGAACCTCCCGCCGAGGGCAGGAAGTTGCAGGGCTGCTGCCACCCTTCATGCTCTCCACGTCAACCGAGGAGAAACGGCGCTCACGACCAACCCACGCGAACAGGATCTTGCCGTCGACAGCCCACTGGCGAAGTGCCATCGGACGTATCCCGAGACGCCTCGCAGCCTTGGACATGCGCAGCAACCCCATATTCTCAACCATACGTGACAACACCAGGGATAACTAATGAAGTTGGTGAGCCTCCACCGCATGTCCACACCTATGTCTCCCGTGCCGGAGCAGCCAGGCAGCGCCTCTCCGTACCAGAACCAGGCCGTTCTGTCCCAGGGCAATCCCTATGCGCAGCCCGCGCCCGGGTTCGGCGGACCGCCGCCGATACCTCCGCTCCCGCCGTACGGCGGCGGTGGAGGTGGTGGGGGCGGCGGCGCCGGAAGAGCGGGGAGAGCCGCGCTGTGGGCGGTGGTCGGTGCGGTGGTCGCGTCCGCCGCGTGGGCGGGCGGGGTCTTCCTCACCGGTGGGTCGGACGACCCTGATCTCCGCGGCTACGCGGTGCAGTCCGACGCGTGTACGGCCACCGACATCTCCGCGTTCAAGACGCACTATCCGCAGGTGGACAGCGCGAAGGCGACCAAGTACACGGTCAAGGACGACGCGATGGACACGATGTACTGCGACGAAAGCTTCAAGCTCAACGGTTCGGCCTTCGCCGACGGCACGCTGTCGGTACAGGCCATCCTCCACAAGAAGACCGATCCCGCACCGGAGTTCGCGGCCACCACGCAGGCGACCGCGCAGCGCAGCACCAAGACCAAGGTGAGCAGGATCGACGGCTACGGCGACGAGGCATATGTCACCACGGAGGAGACCGGCGACAGCCTCGGCTGGCGCTGGGTGACCGTCCTCGTGCGGGACGGGTGGATGACGTACTCGGCGTCGTGGAGCAGCGCCTCCCGCGGCAGGGACAGTGCGCCGCCGTCGCTGGACGACATCGTGACGTGGACCAAGGCGACGGCCAAAGCGAGCATGGCGAGGATGAAGCATTGAACCGCCGCCTCGGCGTTCCTACTTCTTGAGTACGACACCCGCGCTCGAGTCCGCCGGCAGCGGCTCGCCCGGGCAGGAGCCGAGCACGCGGTTCATCGCGTCCCGCTCCGCATCGGTGACCCACAGCCGGTACTTCTTCTTGACCGCTATCTGCCGGGCCACATAGGCACATTGGAACTTCTTGTTGGCCGGCAGCCACGACGCCGCGTCGGAGTCGGACTTCTGCTGGTTGGCCGGGCCGTCGGCGGCGACCAGGTTCAACGGGTCGTTGGCCAGGGCCTCGCGCCGGTCCTGGCCGATCTTCTGCGCGCCCGTCTGCCAGGCGTTCGACAGGGCGACGACGTGGTCGATCTGCACGGCCGAGGAGGTCTGCCGGCCGCGCTGGAACCTGATCGTCTTCCCCGTGTACGGATCGGCGAGGGTGCCGGAGTCCACCACGCACTTCGAGGAGCCGTCGAACCGCGTGCCCTTCAGGTCGCGGCCCAGGATGTCGTTGCGGGTGTCGCACCGGTTGCCCGAGCCGGGGGCGCCGGTCGAGTCCGACCATGCCGTGCCGAACTTCGCGACGCGGTCGTACCCGGACTTGGAGGCCGCCTTCTTCGCCCCCAGGTCCTTCAGCGCGGCCGCGGCCGCGCCCGACGCCTTGCCCGACGCCTTGTCATTCCCCTTGCCGTCCCCGTGGCCGGAACACCCCGTCAGCAGACCGGCGGTCAGCACGGCGGCGAGGACACGGCCACGTGTAGCGCTCTTCAACGACTCTTCCATTTCACCCGGCGTCAGATGTGCATCCGGGCCGGTGCGGAACGTCCCGTACCGGCCCATAAAAGATGATCACATGGAGCTAGTGTGATGCGCCAGAAATCCTGAGGGTTAGTTACTACCCTGTTGGCATGTCGCATCCGGGGCCTTCCGCTGTGGAGATCACGCTGTCCGAGGCCGAGCGTGCCGAGCTGGCACGCCGGGCAGGG
>NZ_JBTHHU010000021.1:0-126640 GCF_059089585.1 Streptomyces sp. SX-6
TGTTGTGCCGGCCCCCCCCCCCCCCCCCCCCCCCCCCCCCCCCCCCCCCCCCGGGCCCGGGGCCCGGGGGCTTCGCCCCCGGAGGAAACGGTGAAAGGGCGGGACCGGGGCACACCTCACCCCAACCTCCGCGCACCCCACATCAGCAACCCACCCCCCACCACCAACACACCCCCCGCAATCCCCACCCCGATCAACGCCCGTGCATCCCCCGTATCGGCCAGCCCCCGCAACACCCCACCCGTAGGCGAACCACTCGGCACCGGCCGCCCCCGCCCCCCAGCACCCCCCACCCCGAACGTGTAATCGTCGCTCTCCCCCACCCAAGCCCCATCACCCCCACGCCTCTGCACCGCAGCCACATTCACCGTCACCGCCCCCTCCGGCGCCGACTCACCGAACCCCAGCCGCATCGGCACGCTCACTACCCCATGCGCAGGCACCGTAAAGCCGGGGAAGTCGGGCGACCGCCCATCAAGAACACCGACATCCTCCGCCTCATCAGTCCGCTCGAAACGAACAGCTCGCCACCGCCCCACCCCCCGGTCGTAGAACTCCAGCCGGATGTCACCGGGCCGCAGCGCCCGCCCCCGGTCCGCGAAGACCGCGACGGGATGGACGGCCCGGCACTCCGTCCCCGTGCCGTTGCGCAGCTCAAGCTGCCAGTCGCGCGGCGCGGCACCGCGCTCGTACGCCCCGGGGCCGCCGGCCAGCCGGGAGGAGATCGGGAAGTCGGGACTGCGCGGATCCCCGCACCGCGACCCGCCGACGGCACGCGCACTCACAGCGCCCGCCACGAACACGAGGGCGAGGACGGCGAAGACGAGAACCGTACGGACATGGCGGGACAGCAGCATTGCGGAACCTTCACGGGCCGGGGACAACGCGCTCCCCGGGTACCTCCCACCGTTCGCAGCCCGATACCCCGACTGGCTGCCAAATCCCCCGAAGGGGCCCGCAGCGCCCTTACGGGCGGAACAGCGGCGCGAGCACCAGCTCCGCCGCGCCCTCGGCCACCACGCCCGCCCCTCCCGGGGCAACCACCACCGGCGTCCCGCCGACCAGCGCACGCACCCCGGCCACGTACGTCTCCGGATCGGCCAGCACCGTACCGCCGCCCAGCAGCACCCGGTCGATGTCCAGCAACCGCACGAGATTCGCGGCGCCGACACCGAGCAGCCGGGCGGCCCGCGCGGTGTCGCCCTCGGCGACCGCGCTCAGGCACAGCACCTCGAGGCACCCGCGGTTCCCGCAAGGGCAGGGCGGCCCGTCGAGCTGGAGCACCTGGTGCCCGAACTCCCCCGCGCCCGTACGCGCACCCCGGTGCACCGCACCGCCGAGCACGAGCCCGGCCCCCAGCCCGGTACCGAGGTGGAGGTACGCGAACGACCCCGCACACACACGCGCCAGACCGATCGCCGCCGCATTCGTGTCCTTGTCGACCACCACCGGCATCCCCAGCCGCTCCGCGAGCGCATCCCGCAGCGGGAACCCATCCCACTGCGGGAACCCGGTCACGCGGTGGAGCACCCCGCCACGATGGTCCAGCGGCCCGGGCACGGCGGCCCCCACCCCGAGCACGGCCACCGGCCGGTGGTCCGCGAGCAGCGCCGCCACCTCACCCCCCACCGCCGACAGCACCGCTTCCGCGCCCGCCCCGAACGCGAGACTCGCGCTGCGCGTGGCGACCACGGCACCCGTGAGGTCGACGAGCGTCGCGGTGAGCGCATCACGGTCGAGGTGCAGCCCGACCGCATGACCGGCCTCCGGCACCAGCCGCAGCGCGGTGGCCGGCTTGCCCCCGGTCGAGGCGCGCCGCCCCGCCTCGACAGCCAGCCCGGCGTCCCTCAGCCGAGCGCCGATCTTGCTGACGGCCTGCGGGGTCAGCCCGCTCCGCGCGGCGAGCTCCGCACGGCTGGCGCCGCCCTCGCCCGCGCCCCGCAGCAGGCCGAGCACGACGGCACTGTTGTGGTCGCGCAGGGCAGCGACGTCACCTCCGATGCTGTTCACCCGCACATTCTCGCCGCCGCGCTTGCACTTTTGCAACGCCGTTGCCAAAGTGGTCGGCATGGATGGCAACGGCACCACCGACACCCCCCTCCGCGTCGGCCTCATCGGCTACGGCACCGCCGGATCGTTCTTCCACGCCCCGCTGATCGCCGCGACCGAGGGCCTCGTCCTCGACACGGTCGTCACCGCCAACCCGGAGCGGCAGCGACAGGCCGCCGCCGAGCACCCCCACATCCGCACGGTCCCCGACGCGGACGCGCTCTTCGCCCGGGCGGACGAACTCGACCTGGTCGTCATCGCCTCCCCCAACCGCACCCATGTCCCGCTGGCCGGCCGGGCGCTGGACGCCGGGCTGCCGACCGTCGTCGACAAGCCGATGGCGGCGACGGCCGCCGAGGCCGAGGCGCTGGCCGAACTGGCAGCGGAACAGGGCCTGTTGCTCAGCCCCTTCCAGAACCGCCGCTGGGACGCCGACTTCCTCACCGTCCGCAAGCTCCTGACCGACGGCACCTTCGGCCGCGTCCTGCGCTTCGAGTCCCGCTTCGAGCGCTGGCGGCCTCAGCCCAAGGGCGGCTGGCGCGAATCCGGCGACCCGGCGGAGGTCGGCGGCCTGCTCTACGACCTGGGCAGCCACCTCGTCGACCAGGCCCTCACCCTCTTCGGCCCGGCGGCGGCCGTCTACGCCGAGGCCGACGTCCGCCGCCCCGGTGCCGAGGCGGACGACGACACGTTCATCGCCCTCACCCACGCGAACGGCGTCCGTTCCCACCTGTGGATGAGCGCCACCACCGCCCAACTCGGGCCGCGCTTCCGGGTGCTGGGCAGCGAGGCGGGCTATGTGAAGTACGGGCTGGACCCCCAGGAGGAAGCCCTCCGCGAGGGCCTGCGCCCGTCCGGCGACGGGCACGGCGACTGGGGCATCGAGCCCGACACGTCGTGGGGCCGACTGGGCGCGGGCGAGTCCCCGCTGACGGGCGGCGGCGAGCCCGTCCCCTCCCTGCCGGGCAACTACCCCGCGTACTACGCGGCCGTCGCCGCCGCGATCCGCGACGGCGGCAAACCGCCGGTCACGGCCCTCGAGGCCGCGGCGACGCTGCGGGTGCTGGAGGCGGCACGGCTGTCGGCGACGGAGGGCCGTACGGTCACGCTGTGACCTTCCAGGTCAGTCCAGCAGCGCGAGGGCCCAGTTCTGGGTGTCGGCGTACTCGCGCATGCTGACGATCTTGCCTTCGCGGACGGTGAAGACGCCGCTGTTCTTCTGGTCGTACGGCCGCCCCGTCTTACCCGTGGCCCAGGAGTCCCACTCGACGAAGACCTGCTCGCCCTCGCCGAAGAGGTTGGTGACCTTCAGGCCGACCTCCTTCTCCGGGTCGAGGTGGGCGAAGGCGGTCGCGAGGAACCCGTTGATCACCTGATCCCGCCCCTGCCAGGTGCCGGAGATCGGCAGATCGCCGCCGTACCAGCAGCTGCCGTCCTCGGCCCAGGAGTTCAGGATCGTCTCCTGGTCGCCGGCCGCCAGCGCCTCGAAGTAGCGCCGCACGACATCCTTGGGCTCGTTGCCGGTCATGACTCCCACACCCTTCCTCGCTCCCGGGCAGCTCCTCCGCCCGGCAGACCCAAGTCAACCCGCAGGCGGGGCACGGTCCAAGGCGCGATCCGCGCAGGCAGCGATCACGGATCGCGATCAATGGGGGGCGGCAGCGGTGGGCGGTTTACGTGGCGGGGGCTTGGCCGCCCGCCACGTAAACCGCCCACCGATTCCGCCCCCCCTACGGCCTCGCATGCACCGTGACCCAGTGCGCATGCACGGCAGCCCTTGCCTCCCCAGCCGCCACCCCGCCCTTGCCCGCAACCGCCGCCCATCGCGCGGCTTCCAGCTCGGCGCACTCGGTACAGCCGGTCAGGTACGGACGCAGGCCCGCCGCGTTGCGTTCCTCGCGCGTCGCGAGCCGCAGGGATGCGGGCGGCACCTCCCACTCCAACCCACCGCCGGGACACCGCACTTGCACGCGGCCGTCAGCCACACCGATCACCTGCGCGAGCCGGTTCTCGCGCACGTCCACCACGTATGTACCGGTCCTGTACGTCACAGCGACGCGCCCTCCAAGGGTGGCCACACCCAACTCACGCCGGGCAGCACCCATTTGGTGACCCGACTGACCCCTTCGCAACGAAGCCCATCATCCACGTGCCACAACTCACGGATCCTGCATAATGCCGAGCTTCACCCCTCAGGGTGACCCCGTTGCAGTCCTGCGAAAGGGCCGGCACACCTGCAGAACACTGAGCGGAAAGCGTGGGCCAGAGGAGGAAGACATGGGACAACCAGCGCGCCGCACCGCCCGTCGCCGCAGGCTGGGAGCCGAGCTGAAGGCCCTCCGGGAGGCGGCCCATGTCACCACCGAGGCGGCAGCCAAGGCGATCCACGGTGACAAATCGAAGATCAGCCGCCAGGAGACGGGCCGCCACCGTGTTACGCGACTGGAGCTCGATGCGTTGCTCAGCCTCTACAAGGTCACGGACCAGAGGACCCACGAGTGGCTGACCGCTCTGGCTTCCGAAGGGCGCAGACGGAGCTGGTGGCGCCAGCATGGTGAACTCCTGGCGCCGGACCTCAAGGAGTTGCTGACGCTGGAATCCGATGCTGCGAAGATCTGCGCGTTCCAAGCTCAGGTGGTGCCCGGTCTGTTGCAGACCAGAGACTATGCGACCGCAGTCATTTCCGGCGATGGACGGATCACGAAGGAGCAAGTGGAATTCTTCGTCGACCTGCGACTGGAGCGCCAGGACATCTTCCGGCAGGAAGAGCCCCCGCAGTACCTGTGCCTACTGCCGGAAGGTGTCCTCCGGCAGTGCATCGGAGGCCCGGCGGTGGCCGTTGAACAGTTGCAATGGCTTCTCGAAGTGAGCAACCCGCCCAACATGACCATTCAAATAATCCCGCACACCCAGACGGCATTCACGCCGACCGGCGGATCCTTCACCCTCTACTCGTACCCGGACCACCTTGACCTGGACGTAGTCCAGATCGAATACCTCGACGGTGCGCTCTACTTGGAGGAGGATGAGACCGTCGAGAAATACCAGCGGGCGCTGGACGCACTACGCGCGTCCGCATTGTCAGCACAGCAATCCCTCGAGCTGATCTCGTCGATCGTCGAAGACCTGAAGCGCACGCAGGAAAGGCACCGTTCGTGATACGTCACCACTTACCCGAGTGCAAATGGCGCAAGTCCTCATATAGCGGCGACCAGAACGCGCAATGTGTCGAGTGCCAGCGCACTATCGACCACATGGTGGCCGTCGGCGACAGCAAGAACCGGCCCCGGGGGGCGTTCGCCTTCAAGCCGGACATATGGGCCAGCTTTATAGACGCAATACAACGCGGCGAGTTCAGGCCCTGCGCCTGAGCCCTCACCCCTCCACATCCTCCGCCCCCGGCCGGTACAGCACCGCCAGTGCGATCCCCGCGCCCAGCGCGACGAGGGCACCGCCGATCGCCATGTCCTTGCTCATCGGCGGCCCGCTGCGGGCGAGTTCATGGCCGTCGCCCGTGACCGGGGTCACCGTGATGGGGTGGTGGGCAGGTGCGGTCGGGGCCACGGGGACGCCGGACTCGTCGACCCAGGGGTCGGGGTCCGAGGCGCCGCCCCGGCTGTCGTCGTGGGCGCCCGGCCGCCCCTCGCTCTCGCCGGGCCGAGGCGTCGCGGTGGTGAAGCAGTCGTACGCCGCGCACGGGCGGGAGCCGGATGTCCCCTCGTGTGCGCCCGCGATGTCGGGCGCGGCCAGTGCGCACAGCAGGAAGGCGCCGCCGAGCGCCGTCAGGGCGACCGTGACCGCCGCGATCGCGGTCGCCCCGGCCGCCCTGCTCCGCCCCTCACGCCGGCGGTGCTTCCCATACCGTCTGTGCCGTCCCTGCCGCATATCCGAAAATAAGCACATGAATGGCCCGCTCCACGGGCAGCACACGCACCCCCTCCCCCGACATTCCCCCGAACGCACGCGCTCGCTTTGTCGACCTGACGCCAAAGCGCTATGGCGGCCAATCCCCTGCTACGCGTCCTTCAGCTGCTGGCGCTGGCGGCCGAGGCCGTCGATCTCGATCTCGACGACATCGCCGGCCCGCAGATACGGCTTGGGCTCGGGGCGGCCGAGGGCGACGCCGGCCGGGGTGCCGGTGTTGATGACGTCGCCGGGGTAGAGGGTCATGAACCGGCTGACGTACCGCACCACGTGCGCGACCGGGAAGATCTGGTCGGCGGTGGTGGCGTCCTGCATCGGCCGCCCGTTGACCCAGGTGCGGATGCGCAGGGCCTGGGGGTCCGGGACGGCGTCGGCGGTCACCAGCCACGGGCCGAGGGGGCTGAACGTCTCGTGGTTCTTGCCCTTGTCCCACTGGCCGCCGTGCTCCAGCTGGAAGGCGCGCTCGGAGACGTCGTTGGCCACGGCGTACCCCGCCACGCAGGCGAGGGCCTCCTCGTCCGTCCGCAGCCGCCGGGCGGTGCGGCCGATGACGACGGCGAGCTCGGCCTCCCAGTCGGTCTTCAGGCTGCCCGGCGGTACGAGCACGGTGTCCTCGGGCCCGACGACCGTGTCCGGTGCCTTGAGGAAGAGGACGGGTTCGGCGGGTGTCCTGGCGCCGATCTCGGCGACGTGGCCGTGGTAGTTCAGCCCGACGCACACGATCTTGCCTATCCGGGCGACGGGGGCGCCGGTCCGCAGGCCGACGGGGTCGAGGGCGGCCAGGACCCGGGCGCCCACGGCGGCGCGGACATGGGCGAGGGCCGCCGGGTCGCCGAGGAGGGACCCGTCGATGTCGGGCACGATGGCCGACAGGTCGCGCAGTGTCCCGTCCTCGTCGAGCAGGGCCGGGCGTTCCGCTCCTGCCGGGCCGACACGCAGCAGCTTCATCGTGCTTCTCCCGGGGAGTCGGCGGTTTCCGCAACCGGATGATCGTCCTGGATCCGGGCCCGCCCGGCAAGTGCCGTTTCGGACTTCGGGCGGTCAGGCGGCAGTCGGGCAGCGGTCAGGCACTGACCGGGACGGCGCGCGTGCGCTGGAGGAACGCCCGCTCCACGGCCGTCCACAGCGTGGACGTCACCACATACAGCGCGGCCGCGAGCGGCACCACGGCGACGGTGATCAGGGTGGCGAAGGACAGCAGCGGTGCGACCTTCGCGACCGCTCCCATCCCCGGCACGGATTCACCCGAAACGGGAAGCGCGGCCGCGGCCTTGCGGGACCGCGTGTAGGTCCAGGTGGCGACCGCGGCGACCACCACGAACAGGCCCAGGTACACGGCCCAGTGCGCACTGGCCCACCGGTCGCCGAGCGGGGCGCCCAGCAGCGTGTGCGCGAGCAGGTCGCCCGCGCCGGAACCGGTGGAGAACACGTGGTACAGCACCCAGAACACGGGCAGTTGGGCGAGCATCGGCAGGCATCCCGCCAACGGCGAGACGCCCGCTTCCGCGTACAGCTCGGTCATCGCGCGCTGCATGCGCTCCGGGTTCCGCCCGTGCTTGCGCCGCAACTCGGCCAGCCTGGGCGCCAGCTCGGACTTCGCCCGCTCGCCCCGGGCGGCGGACCGGGCGAGCGGATGGAGCGCGAGGCGGACGCACAGGGTGAACACGACGACCGAGGCCGCCGCTGCCGAAGCGCCGAAGAGCGGATCCATGGCGTCGGTCAGATGGGAGAGGAGTGCGCCAAGTAGGGCGAAAAAGGACATGGTTGAGCCCTCCACGGGTCTCGTCGTACCGATGGTCGAAGACATTCGGCGTGACGAGCCGCGCATGGCTCGGCAGTTGACGTGCCTTGGTGCCTACGCGGCCGTCGGGAGGGGACGGCCGGGTGCTCGGGGACGTTGCCTGCCCTGGGCATCGGGGTCGCGCTGGGCGAGGAATGCCGTGCGCAGCTCCCGGTCCCGTATCGCCGTGCGTATACGGGTGGGGGTGAGCGGGCCGGACGAGCGGGCAGCGGCCACCGCGACGGTGCACAGCAACAGGGCGGAGGCGACCGTGGCGGTCACGGCGATGGCGGCGACCGCGCTGATCAATCCGCTCTGCGTGAGCAGCAGTTCGGAGAGGAGGAGCAGGAGCAGGCTCATGTGCGTGCGGAAGACGACGTTCATCGTGATGCCCCTCCCCTCTCGATCTCGATCGGTTCTCGATCGGTCTGCTCACATACTAGGCGGCGCCACTGACAACGGCCTTGTCCGGGTGGGGATCGCTCGCCAGCACCTCGGCGTCGGGCCGGGGGTCCGCCGGCTTCGGCCCGAGCCAGGACACCGCGAGCGCGACCGCCAGGTTCACCCCCAGCGCCAGCGCCCCCGCGTTCACTCCCCACACCGGGTCGTGCTCGGTGAAGACCAGCGCGCACACCAGCGCACCGCCCGCCAGCAGCCCGCTCAGCGCGCCCCACAGCGTCAACTTCCGCCAGACCAGGCCCAACAGGACCATCGGCACGAGCTGGGCCATGCCCTCGTACGAGATGAGCGACAGCCGTACCAGCGTGTTGGGCTCCGTGTACGTCATGGCCAGGGCCAGTGCGCCGGCGGCCACCACGACGAGTTGGGCCGCGAGCCGCTGGCGCCGGGGGCGGTCGCGCAGTGCGGGGATCGTGCCGAGGACGCTCCGTCCCCACATCGTCCCGATCACCAGCATGAAGACCGCCATCGGCACGATCGAGGACAGGGCCCCGGCCACGCCGATCACCCCGACCAACCAGGCGGGCAGCGCGTCCACGACCAGCTTGAAGAGGGCGAGGTTCGACCCCGCCCCGGTCAGTCCGGGGACCACGAAGATCGCGGCCATGCCGAGCAGCATCGGCACGTACAGCAGCACGTTGTAGAAGGGCAGCAGTATGGCGTTGCGGCGCAGGGCGTTGGCGTTGCGCGCGCCGAGGTAACCCGCCACGGTGGTCGGGAAGATGACCACGGTGAGGGAGTTGACGAAGCTCGTGGTGACGAACCAGGTGCCGCCGAGTCCGCTGCCGCCGTGTCCGCTGAACGTCAGCCACTGCGGCTTCTCCCGCACCAGGCGGTCGAGGAACGGGCCGTAGCCGTCGAAGTAGTGCAGGGGCACGTAGACGGCGAGGAAGGCGAGCGTGCCGATGGCCAGGACGTCCTTGAGCACGGACACCCAGGCGCTGCCGCGCAGGCCGCTGACCGCGACGAAGGCGGTGGTGATGGCGAAGGCGAGGAAATAGGCCCAGTTGAGGCTGATCGCCCCGTAGGAGATCGTCGAGACGACGACGCCCATGCCGGTGATCTGCAACTGGATGTAGGGCAGGAGGCACACCGTGGCCAGGATCGCCACGAGGGTGCCGAGCCAGGGCCGCCCGTAGCGGTGGGCGACCATGTCGGTGATGGAGACCAGGTTGTGGTCGCGGGCGTACGACCAGAGCGTCGGGCCGACGACGTAGCCGATCGCGTAGCCGCAGGAGAGGTACGCGACGACGTAGAGCACGGGGGCGCCGAAGTTGTAGCCCCAGCCCGCCGCGCCGAGGTAGCTGAAGCTCGTGTAGCCCTCGCCGGCCATCAGGACCCAGATGAAGACCGTGCCGAGGCTGCGCCCGCCCACCGACCATTCGGCGATGCCGCCGCCCTTGCCGTGCCCGCGCACGGCGAGCAGGCCGAGGACGACGGTCAGCAGCATGAACGCGCCGAAGACGGAGGTCGCGACCGTCGCGTTCATGCGCGGCCCCGCTTCCGGTCGGAGCGCCAGAGGAGCCAGACGGCGGCCGGGGTGAGGAGTGTGGCGAGGAGCAGCCAGAAGAAGAGGAAGGGGAGGCCGAGGACGGTGGGGTGGACGCGGTCGGTGAGGGGCAGGGCCCCCAGGTAGAGGATGTAGGGGACCAGCAGCCACAGCAGGGCAGGACGTTTCTTCAACACGGGGCTGACCCTAGGTGGTGGGGGGTGGGATGTGCCCCGGACCCTCCCCCAGAGGGGGCACCCCCATTTCACCGTTTCCTCCGGGGGCAAGCCCCCGGGCCCCGAGCCGCGCTGACGCGCGGCATCCGGGGGCTACGCCCCCTGACCCCCGTCTCGGGGGCAAGCCCCCGGACCCCGAAACCGCGGCTCCGCCGCGTTGGTCCTCAAACGCCGGACGGGCTGAATGGTGCCGGGCCGGGCTGGATTTCGCGCTTGCGCTGAAATCCGGCGCGGGCGCGAAAATCAAGCCCGGCCGGCGATTGAGGCCGAGCGGCGAAGCCGCGACAAGGGGGGCCAGGGGGCGGAGCCCCCGAAGCGGGGTCCGGGGGCGGAGCCCCGGGGAACGGTGGAAGGGTGGGACCGGGGCACACCCCCTACCCCAGCTCGTACCCCGCGTCCTCCGCCCCCGCCGCACGCAGCCGCACCTCGTACGGGCGGCCGCCCGTCACGCAGGTGAAGGCGGCCGGAAGGTCCGGGTGCTGCCCGTCGAGCCACGTGTGGACGGCGGACAGCACGGCGGCCGGGTCCGCGCGCACGACACGGCCGTCCTCCTCGTGCGGTGCGATGCGGACGGACAGCAGCGTGCCCCGGTGTGTACGGGCCACGCACCACGAGCGCGACACGACCGCAGCCGCCAGCCGGCAGTACGGGTACGCGGCCAGCACATTGGCGGTCCACCCGGCGGCGGTCCACGCCGCACTGTGCGGGCCCGTCGCGGGCGGCTGGGCACGGGAGTAGAGCAACGCGGCGCTCTGGAGCCGGTGTTCACCGGCCTCGCCGTACTCGGCGGCGAGGTGGTGGGCGGGGGTGCCGAGGTGGGCGGGGAATCGCTCGACGTGCACGCGGGTGCCGTCCACCCGGGTGCGGACCGCGAACGCGTCGGGCTTGCGGGCGGGCGGCGAGGGCACCGGCAGGGGGCGGGCCTCGGCCGGCCCCTGCGGGGGAGCGAGGCCGAGCTGCGCGTACAGCTCCTCGCGCAGGCGCTCCAGCGCCCGCCCCTGCTCGGCGAACGCGGGCCGGGCGAGGGCGCGTACGGTGCCGGGTCGGTGCGCCCGGAGCAGCTCCTCGAGCCGGTCCGGGTCCGTCAGGCGCGGGACGCGGGCGAGGAGCCGGGCCATCGGGCTGCCCGGTATGAGCTCGTCGCCCCCGTCGCAGGCGGCGATCAGCGGACGGTCGAGGGCGGCGGCGTAGAGCGCCGTCGAGCCGTGGTCGGTGATCACGGCGTCGGCCGCGACGAGCACCGCGGCCCACTCCTCGTACGGCCGGGCGAGCACCGCCCCGGCGGCGAGCGCGGGGTCCAGGTCCTGGGCGAGGTCGAGGGAGCCCGTTCTGCTGTGCTCGTTGGGGTGCACGATCAGGGCCAGCTGGTAGGCGTCGTACGGCAGTCGGGCGGCCAGCTCGGCCGCCAGGCCGGGCCGGCGGCGGAGCAGGGACGCCGGGCCCCAGGTCGACGTCAGGGCGATCAGCTTCCGTCCGCCCGTGCCCAGGGCCGCCCGGTAGCGGTCACGGCGGGGGCGGGACGCCAGGATCCGGTCGAGCGTGGGATCGCCGACGACGGCCGCGCGGGCCGCGGCCTGCGGGCAGTGGGCCGCCAGGCGGTCGACCTGGCTGGGGTGGGCCAGCGCGTGGAGCGCCGCCACGGCGCGGCCGTCCGCCAGCAGATGCGCCGGGTCGAGCCCGGAGGCCAGACCGTACGAACCCTCCCCGGCCACGGTCTTGTTGAAGCCCGCCCCGTGCGGGAACAGCACACGCGGTCCGCGCAGCAGCCGGAGCGCGCCCTTGGGGCTCGCCGCGAGGATCAGGTCGAACGAGCGCCGGCGGGCCTCGTCCCAGGGCACGGTGTGCGCCCCGGTCCGCTCGAGGGCCGCCAGGGCCTCGATGTCGAAGTCGGAGCCGGGGACGAGGGTGAAGAGGCGCCGCACCCGCGCGTCACCGGCGAAGACCGGGAGGACGTCCAGGAGCCGGTGCAGAGCGGCCGCCGACCGCACGGCGAACAGCACAGTCCTGGCACCTGCTGCCTGCTGCCTGCTGCCCGCTGCCCGCTGCCCGCTGCCCGCTGGGTCAGTGTTCATCGTAGGGCGGAACGGTTCCGCACGCGGGCCCTTTGTGCAGATCGGCGAGGATGTCCCATGGTCGGACGGCGGCATGACGGAGATCGTACGGAAGGACGCGCGCATGAGTGAGTGGGGGGTCGCACTGATCGCGGCCGGGGCGGCGATCTCGGGCAGCGTGGTCACCGGCTGGTTCGCGCGCAGCTCGGCGGCGATGACGCTCGGGGAACAACGGGCCGTACGGGCACGGGAGTTACGCCGGGAGACTTATGTCCGATTCCTCGAGGCCGTGGAGGCCTCCGCGTTGGCGCAGCGGACGGGGGAGGCGGACCGGGGCGACCGCCCCGCCCTGCACCGCGCCCTGGGTGCGGTACTGCTGGAGGGGCCGCCGGAGGTGACGCGGGCGGCCCGGGAGGTGGTCGCCCTGCTGGAGCGGGGGCGGCTGTCGGACGAGCTCGACGACGCCAGGGACGCGTTCGTCCGGTCGGCACAGGACGCCCTGGGAGGCGAGTGACGCACGACACCACAGAGACCGGTGAGATTGACAGGCAGGCTTGGCACAGCGGACTCTGACTGCCGGTAACTCCTGGTTGACAGTCTTCGGAGGCACGTGGTGACAGAGGTACGCGGATCCGTCGGGCGGTACGGAAAGGCCCTGGCGGCACTCGGTGCGGCCACGGCCCTGACGGCCGGTGCCGCCGCACCGGCGGGCGCCGCGGCGCCCTCGGCACCCGCAGCGCCCTCGATGTCTGGCGGCGCCCGCTACGTCGCGCTCGGCGACTCGTACACCTCCGGGCCCGGCATCCCGCAGCAGAGCGGCGGCGACTGCGCCCGCTCGAGCGTCAACTACCCGTCGCTCACGGCCGCGGCGCTGCACGTGAAGTCCTTCAAGGACGTCAGCTGCAGCGGTGCGAAGACCGACGACATGTGGCGGGCCCAGGGCGCGAACCCGCCCCAGCTCGACGCGCTCGGCAAGAACACCCGCATCGTCACCCTCGGCATCGGCGGCAACGACATCGGCTTCAGCCAGATCATCGGCACCTGCGCCCACCTGTCCGTCACGGACCCGGTCGGCGCGCCCTGCCGCAAGCAGTACACCGCGGGCGGCAGCGACCAGCTCGCCGCACGCGTCAACAGCGCCGCGCCGAAGATCGCCAACGTGCTGAAGGCCATTCACCAGCGCGCCCCGCACGCCCGCGTCGTGCTGGCCGGCTACCCGTCGATCATGCCGGACAGTGGGAACAGCTGCTTCCCGTCCGTGCCGATCGCCGCCGGTGACACCGCCTACCTCCGCGACACCGAGAAGGCGCTCAACGCGATGCTTCAGGCGCAGGCCCGCAAGGCGCACGTCCGCTACGCCGACACCTACCGCGCGACCGTCGGCCACGACGTGTGCCAGCCGGACGCGACGCGCTGGATCGAGGGCGTCCAGCCCACCCGCCCGGCCGCTCCCTTCCACCCCAACGCCGACGGCGAGCGCGCCATGGCGCAGCCGGTGGTGGAGCAGTTGCGCAAGCACTGAGCCAAGCAAGCGCTGAGCCAGGCAAGCACTGAGCCAAGACAGTGTGGAGTACCTGTCGGCGAGCGGGCCCCGCGAGTAGGCTCCGGGGCCCAATCGCCGCACAGGGAGACTCCGATGGCCGGGATGAGACCGTCCGTACAGCGACATCTGCCCGTGCTCGCCGCGGCGGCCCTGCTCGTCGGGGCCGCCGCACCCGCAGCCACCGCCACCGCGCAGGGCGCTGACCGCGTGCCCGCCAAGTCGCCGCTCGCCGTGGGCCGCGGCGGGGCGGTCTCGAGCGTCGACGCCCGCGCCTCCGCCGCCGGGATCGAGGTGCTGCGGCACGGCGGCAACGCCGTCGACGCCGCGGTGGCGACCGCCGCCGCGCTGGGCGTCACCCAGCCGTACTCGGGCGGCATCGGCGGTGGCGGCTACTTCGTCTACTACAACGCGCGCTCGCACAAGGTCTTCACCATCGACGGCCGCGAGCGTGCCCCGCTCAGCGCCGGCACGGACCTGTTCGTCGAGAAGGGCCGCCCGATCCCGTTCGACGACGCGGTCACCAGCGGCCTCAGCGTTGGGGTGCCGGGCACACCCGCCACCTGGGACACCGCGCTGCGCAGCTGGGGCACGAGGCCGCTCGCGCAGGTGCTCCGGCCCGCCGAGCGGCTGGCCCGCAACGGCTGGACCGTGGACGCGGTCTTCCGGCAGCAGACGGCCGACAACGAGAAGCGCTTCAAGGACTTCCCGGCGACGGCGAAACTCTTCCTCCCGGGAGGCAGGCTTCCGGCCGTCGGGTCGACGCTGAAGAACCCCGATCTGGCGCGCACCTACGAGCTGTTGGGGAGGAAGGGCGTCGGCGTCGTCTACCGGGGCGAGGTGGGGCGCGACCTGGTCAAGACCGTGCGCAAGCCTCCTGTGGCCCCCGGGTCGGGGCGGCTGGCGCGGCCCGGCGACCTGAGGGAGCGGGATCTGCGGGCCTATACGACCGTCAGGCGCACGCCGACCCATACGACGTACCGCGGGCTCGACGTGTACGGCATGGCCCCGTCCTCGTCCGGCGGGACGACGGTCGCCGAGGCGCTCAACATCCTGGAGCGGAGCGACCTCCGCGGGCTCGACGCCACGACCTATCTGCACCGCTATCTCGAGGCGAGCCGTATCGCCTTCGCCGACCGCAACCGCTGGGTCGGCGATCCGGCGCAGGAGCACGTGCCCACCATGGACCTGACGTCGAAGCGGTTCGGCGACGCGCGGTCCTGCCTCATCGATGACGCGAAGGCGCTGACCAGTCCGCTCGCGCCCGACGACCCGCGCCATCCGGCGCCCTGCGGGGAGGCGCGCGGCCGGGCGGTGCCCACGCCGTACGAGGGGCAGCAGACCACCCATATGACGGTGGCCGACAAGTGGGGCAACGTCGTCGCGTACACCTTCACCCTGGAGCAGTTCGGCGGCAGCGGCATCACCGTGCCCGGACGCGGGTTCCTGCTCAACAACGAGCTGACCGACTTCTCCTTCGTGCCGGTGACCCCGGGCGTCCACGACCCCAACCTGCCGGGGCCGGGCAAGCGCCCGCGGTCGTCGATGGCGCCGACAGTGGCGCTGAAGCACGGGAAGTTCGACTTCGCGATCGGGTCGCCCGGTGGCGCGTCGATCATCACGACCGTGCTGCAGACGTTCCTCAACCACGTGGACCGCGGCATGCCGCTCGTCGATGCCATCGCCGCGCCGCGCGCGAGCCAGCGCAACGCCGCGGCGACGGAGGCGGAGAAGGCTCTGTGGGACGGCGGGCTGCGGCACGCGCTCGAGGCCAAGGGCCAGGTGTTCAAGCTGGTCCCGGACATCGGTGCCGCCACCGGCGTCCAGCGGCTGCCGGACGGCCGGTGGCTGGCCGCCGCGGAGACCAAGCGGCGCGGCGGCGGCTCGGCCCTGGTGGTCAGCCCAGCAGGGCGATGATCGCGTCCGTGGTGTCGGTCTCGGCCAGCCGCGGCAGCACCTTCTCGACGCTGACCCGGTGGATCTCGGGGTCGACGTCGGAGACCGCGTCGGTCGCGACCGTGACGTGATAGCCGTGCTCGTGGGCGGCGCGGGCGGTGGACTCCACGCCCGCGCCGGTCGCGATGCCCGCCAGCACGATCTGGGTCACGCCCCGGCGGCGGAGCTGGAGGTCGAGGTCGGTGGCGTGGAAGGCGCCCCAGGTGTGCTTGGTGACCACGATGTCACCGTCCTGACGGTCCAGTTCGGGCCTGAGGTCGGCGAAGTCGGCCGGCGGCTCGCCGCGGCGCAGTGGCTGCTCGGTTCGGCCTGGCGCGCCGGGGCCGGTGACGCGGACCAGGACGACCGGCAGGCCGCGCTCGCGGAACGCGGCGGCGAGCCGGGCACCGCGCCCGACGACCTCGTCGGCGGGGTGGGGGACGGTGGGCAGGGCGGTGATGCCCTTCTGGAGGTCGATGAGGACGAGCGCCGTGCGCGGATCGAGTGTGGTGGCAGACATGGGGCCACCGTACGATTAAGACAGGAAGGCTTGCAAGCTTCCCTGTTCAGTTGGCCGTCGGTCGATCGGTGGGTGCCGTGGTCTTGCCTCGGCGGATCACCGGATCTACGGTCGCATTCCACACGCGGTCTACGCGTGTGGAACGCGACCGGCTGAATCCCGGCGAAGGAGCAGCTCGTGACCCAAGTCGTCCGCGCCGCCCTGGTTCAGGCCACCTGGACCGGCGACACCGAATCGATGATCGCCAAGCATGAGGAGCACGCCCGCACCGCGGCCGCGCAGGGCGCCAAGGTGATCGGTTTCCAGGAAGTCTTCAACGCCCCCTACTTCTGTCAGGTGCAGGAGGACGAGCACTACCGCTGGGCCGAGTCCGTCCCCGACGGCCCGACCGTGCGCCGGATGTGCGAACTCGCCCGCGAGACCGGCATGGTGATCGTCGTGCCCGTCTTCGAGAAGGAGTCCTCCGGCTTCTACTACAACACCGCCGCCGTCATCGACGCCGACGGCCGCTACCTCGGCAAGTACCGCAAGCACCACATCCCCCAGATCAAGGGGTTCTGGGAGAAGTTCTACTTCAGGCCGGGCAACCTCGGCTGGCCAGTGTTCGACACCGCCGTCGGCAGGGTCGGCGTCTACATCTGCTACGACCGCCACTTCCCCGAGGGCTGGCGCCAACTCGGCCTGGAGGGCGCCCAGCTGGTCTACAACCCCTCCGCCACCTCGCGCGGGCTCTCCTCGCATCTCTGGAAGCTGGAGCAGCCCGCCGCGGCCGTCGCCAACGAGTACTTCGTCGCCGCGATCAACCGCGTCGGCCGCGAGGAGTACGGCGACAACGACTTCTACGGCACGTCCTACTTCGTCGACCCGCGCGGGCAGTTCGTCGGGGACGTCGGGAGCGACAGCAAGGAGGAACTGCTCGTCCGCGACCTGGACTTCGGCCTCATCGACGAGGTCCGCCGGCAGTGGGCCTTCTACCGCGACCGCAGGCCCGACGCGTACGACGGGCTGGTCTGGCCATGACGTCGCTGCACGCGCGCCACCGGGCCGTGACGCCCGAGTGGCTGGCCCTCTACTACCGCGAGCCGCTCGAACTCACCCACGGCGAGGGCCGATACGTCTGGGACGCGGCCGGGAAGCGCTACCTCGACTTCTTCGGCGGCATCCTCACCACCATGACCGCCCACGCCCTGCCCGAGGTCACCAAGGCCATCGCCGAGCAGGCCGGGCGCATCCTGCACACCTCCACCCTCTACCTCGACCGGCACATGGTCGAGCTCGCCGAGCGCATCGCCGCGCTCTCCCGGATCCCCGACGCCCGCGTCTTCTTCACCACCTCCGGCACCGAGGCCAACGACGCGGCCCTGCTGCTGGCCACCACGTACCGGCGCTCCAACCAGATCCTGGCGATGCGCAACAGCTACCACGGCCGCTCCTTCTCCACGGTCGGCATCACCGGCAACACCTCGTGGTCGCCGACCAGTCTGTCGCCGCTGCAGACGCTCTACGTGCACGGCGCCGTGCGCTCGCACGGCCCGTACGCCCGCCTGTCCGACCAGGACTTCATCAAGGCGTGCGTCGAGGACCTCGAGGACGTCCTCGGCCAGGCCCACGGCACCGTCGCCGCGCTGATCGCCGAACCGATCCAGGGAGTCGGCGGATTCACCGCGCCGCCCGACGGGCTGTACGCCGCGTTCCGCGAAGTCCTCGCGCGGCACGGCATCCTGTGGATCACCGACGAGGTCCAGACCGGCTGGGGCCGCACCGGCGACCACTTCTGGGGCTGGCAGGCACACGGCGAGAACGGCCCGCCCGACGTGCTCACCTTCGCCAAGGGCATCGGCAACGGCATGTCGATCGGCGGTGTCGTCGCCCGCGCCGAGGTCATGAACTGCCTGGAGGCCAACTCCATTTCGACCTTCGGCGGCAGCCCCGTCACCATGGCCGCCGGCCTCGCCAACCTCGGCCACCTCCTGGAGAACGACCTCCAGGGCAACGCCCGGCGCGTCGGCGGCCTGCTCATCGAACGGCTCCGCGCCGTCACCGCCTCGCTCCCGGTCGTCCGCGAGGTCCGCGGCCGGGGCCTGATGATCGGCGTGGAGCTGGCCGACGCGGCAGCCGCCTCACAGGCCCTCGAACACGCCCGTGAGCTGGGCCTGTTGATCGGCAAGGGCGGCCGGGAGGGCAACGTCCTGCGCATCGCCCCGCCCATGTCGCTCACCGTGGCCGAGGCCGAGGAGGGCGCGGCCCTGCTGGAACGGACCCTGCGGCACGTGCAGGGGAAGGAGCAGCCATGACCCGCACCCTCATCCGCGGCGGCCTCGTCATCACCGCCGCCGAGGAGACCCACGCCGACGTCCTCGTCGAGGACGGCAAGGTCGCCGCGCTGGCGGCGCCCGACAGCGCGTACGCACAGGGCTGGACGGCCGACCGCACGATCGACGCGACGGGGAAGTACGTCATCCCCGGCGGCGTCGACGCGCACACCCACTTCGACCTGCCCTTCGGCGGCACGTCCTCCTCCGACACCTTCGAGACCGGCACCCGGGCCGCCGCCTGGGGCGGCACGACCACCGTGGTCGACTTCGCCGTGCAGTCGCGGGGGCAGGCGCTGCGCGCCGGGCTCGACACCTGGCACGCCAAGGCCGAGGGCACCTGCGCCGTCGACTACGCCTTCCACATGGTCCTCTCCGATGTGAACGAGTCCACCCTGAAGGAGATGGACCACCTCGTCGCCGAGGGCGTCACCTCGTTCAAGCTCTTCATGGCCTACCCGGGCGTCTTCTACAGCGACGACGGACAGATCCTGCGGGCCATGCAACGCGCCGCCGGCAACGGCGGGTTGATCATGATGCACGCCGAGAACGGCATCGCCATCGACGTCCTGGTCGAGCAGGCGCTCGCCGCGGGCCGCACCGACCCCCGGTACCACGGAGAGGTCCGCAGGACGCTGCTCGAGGCGGAGGCCACCCACCGCGCCATCCAGCTCGCCCGCGTCGCCGGCAGCCCGCTCTACGTCGTGCACGTCTCGGCCGAGGAGGCCGTCGCCGAGCTCGCCCAGGCACGCGACCGGGGCCTGCCGGTCTTCGGCGAGACCTGCCCGCAGTACCTCTTCCTCTCCACCGACAACCTCGCCGAACCGGACTTCGAGGGCGCCAAGTACGTCTGCTCGACACCCCTTCGGCCCCGCGAGCACCAGGAGGCACTCTGGCGCGGGCTGCGCACGAACGATCTCCAGGTCGTGTCCACCGACCACTGCCCGTTCTGCTTCTCCGGCCAGAAGGAGCTCGGCCGCGGCGACTTCTCGAAGATCCCCAACGGCCTGCCCGGGGTGGAGAACCGGATGGACCTCCTCCATCAGGCCGTCGTCGACGGGCACATCAGCCGCCGCCGCTGGATCGAGATCGCCTGCGCCGCGCCTGCCCGCATGTTCGGCCTCGCGCCGCACAAGGGCACGATCACCCCCGGCGCGGACGCCGACATCGTCATCTACGACCCGCACGCCGAGCAGGTCGTCTCGGCACGGACGCACCACATGAACGTCGACTACTCGGCATACGAGGCCAAGCGCGTCACCGGACAGGTCGAGACCGTCCTCTCGCGCGGCGAAGTCGTCATCGACAGGCGTACGTTCACCGGCCGCGCCGGACACGGCCGCTACGTACCCCGCACCACCTTCTCTGTGTAAGGAGCGTCACCGTTGGACTTCGGCCTCGTCCTGCAGACCGACCCGCCCGCCTCCGCCGTCGTGGAGCTGATGCGCCGTGCCGAGCGCTGTGGCTTCCGCTACGGCTGGACCTTCGACTCCTCTGTGCTCTGGCAGGAGCCGTTCGTCATCTACAGCCGCATCCTGGAACACACGGAGCGACTTGTCGTGGGGCCCATGGTGACCAACCCCTCCACCCGCACCCCCGAGGTCACCGCCTCCACCTTCGCCACGCTCAACGACATGTACGGCAACCGCACCGTGTGCGGCATCGGCCGCGGCGACTCCGCGATGCGGGTCGCCGGCCGCCGCCCCAACACGCTTGCCGCGCTGAGGGATTCGATGCGCGTCATCCGCGACCTGGCGGAGGGGCGGGAGACCGACGTCGGCGGGACGGCGCTGCGCCTGCCGTGGGTGAAGGACGGCAAGCTGCCCGTGTGGATGGCGGCGTACGGTCCGAAGGCGCTCGCCCTGGCCGGGCGGGAGGCCGACGGCTTCATCCTCCAGCTCGCCGACCCGTATCTGACCGAGTGGATGGTGCACGCCGTACGCAGCGCCGCGGCCGACGCCGGACGCGACCCGGCCTCCGTCACCATCTGCGTCGCCGCCCCCGCCTACGTCGGCGACGACCTCGCGCACGCGCGCGAGCAGTGCCGCTGGTTCGGCGGCATGGTCGGCAACCACGTCGCCGACCTCGTCACCCGCTACGGCGAGGGCACCGGCGCCGTGCCGGAGGCGCTCACCGCGTACGTCAAGCAGCGCGAGGGCTACGACTACAGCCACCACGGGCGGGCCGGGAACCCCTCCACGGACTTCGTCCCGGACGAGATCGTCGACCGGTTCTGCGTGCTGGGGCCGGTGTCGGCACACCGGGAACGGCTGGAGCGGCTGCGGGAGCTGGGGGTTGACCAGTTCGCGCTGTATGCGATGCATGATGCGCGGGAGGAGACGATCGACGCGTACGGGAGGGAAGTGATCCCGGCAATGGGCTGAGCCGGCTCGTCGGCCAAAAAGTCGCGGCCCGACCCCACCCCCAAGTCTTGGCCAACGGTTTGCCGATCCCCATGCAACCAATCCCGCAGGGTTCCGACTCTGAGGGAGACGAGAAGTGATCTTCGTTGCGAACAGGGGACATAGGGCAATGGGTCGGGTAACGCGCAGTATGGGAATCGCACTGCTGGCCAGTGCGGTGCTGGCAGGCAGCAGTGCGTGCGACGGGAAGAACGGGAAGAAGTCGTCGGCCTCGGACGAGAAGCCGTCGCCGAAGGCCTCGGCCAGTGCCAAGCCGTCACCGACGCACCCGTCCGGGCCGCCCATGGAGCTGGAGTCGATCAGCCCCGACAGTGGCACCGTCGGGGTGGCCATGCCCATCTCGGTCGAGTTCACCAAGCCGGTGGCCTCCTCCGCCCGGGCCGAGATCGAGCGGCACTTGAAGGTGACCGCCTCCACGCCGGTCGTGGGCGCATGGCACTGGTTCCGCGACGACGACGACCACTACACCCGAGTCGACTGGCGGCCGAAGGACTACTGGCCGTCGGGGACCAAGGTGACGGTCAACGCCGACCTGGACGGTGTGGGGGACGGCAACGGCCGCTATGGCACCCACGCCTACCGGCACAGCTTCACCATCGGAGCCGACTTCGAGACCGCGGTGTCCGTGCCGGACCACAAGATGAAGATCACCCAGAACGGCAAGGAGGTGCGGAGCATGCCGATGGATGCGGGCAGCGAGGACTTCCCCTCCTGGGACGGCACCATGGCGGTGATGGACAGGCAGCGCTGGGTGCATATGACCTCCTGCAGCGTGGGCATCAGCTGCACCAAGGGCACCGCCAACTTCTACGACCTGAACCTGCCCTGGGACGTCCAGCTCACCAACTCGGGCACCTATGTCCACTTCTCCAATGCGCACCCCGACCCGGGCCATGGCGAGGGGTCGCACGGCTGCATCCACCTGTCCGAGGACAACGCGGAGTGGTACTACAACAACGTCCACCTGGGCGACCCCGTCACCATCAAGGGATCTCCGCGCGGAGACACCGCCGCGGACAACGGCTACGCCGCCTTCACCCTCACCTGGGACAAGTGGCTGAAGGGCAGCACGACCGGCCAGCAGACGACCGGCGCTGCCTAGCGAACCGCGCTCCGCGCGGTTGTCGCTACGGCACCCGCGCCGTCCACCCCTCCGACGAGAACTTCGTCGCCGCCAGCTCCTCGGCCCGCGCCAGCTCCTCCGGAGTGACCGCACCTTCCGTCAGCCCGTACCGTCCACGGAAGGACGCGATCATCTTCTCGATGACGGCAGAACGCGGCAGCCCGGTCTGGCGGCGCAACGGATCGACCCGCTTCTTCGCGCTCTTCGTGCCCTTGTCGGACAGCTTCTCCCGCCCGATCCGCAGGACTTCGGTCATCTTGTCGGCGTCGATGTCGTACGCCATCGTCACGTGGTGCAGCACCGCACCACCCCCCGAGACCACCCGCTTCTGCGCGGCCCCCGCGATCTTCCCGGCCTCCGTCGCGATGTCGTTGAGCGGCTGGTACCAGGCCTTGATGCCCATGTCGCCGAGCGCACCCAGCACCCAGTCGTCGAGATAGGCGTAGCTGTCGGTGAACGACAGCCCCTGCACCAGCGCATCGGGCACGCACAGCGAGTACGTGATGGTGCTCTGCGGCTCGCAGAACATCGCCCCGCCGCCGCTGATCCGGCGCACCACCGTGATGCCGTGGCGCTCCGCGGCCTCCAGGTCCACCTCGTTGCGGAGCGACTGGAAGCTGCCGATGACCACGGCGGGCGCACCCCACTCCCACACCCGCAGGGTCGGCGGCCGCCGACCGGCGGCCACCTCGGCGGTCAGGACCTCGTCCAGCGCCATATGCAGGGCGGGGGACTGGGGGGCGTCATGGATCAGCTGCCAGTCGAAGTGATGCCAGTCGGCGGCGTTCGCCAGCGCCCGGCGGACCGCGATGCCCACGGCCTCCGAGCCGAAGCCGAACATCACCGTCCCCTCCGGCAGCGCGGCGTCGATCCGGGCCGCGAGCTCCGCGGCGGACAGGCCGGCGTCGGCGCCTTCCAGCGCGCGGTTGATGTCGAGCAGCGCCTCGTCGGGCTCGAGGAAGAAGTCGCCCGCGACCCGTACGTCGCGCAGCGCGCCGCCTTGGACCTCCAGGTCAACGACGACGAGCTTGCCGCCGGGGACCTTGTACTCGCCATGCACGGCGCAACCTCCTGCTCGATGGAACTCCGCCCACCGTAACGCGCCAGGGGGTTGCGCGAGCGCGGGGGATCTGACGTCCTGGATCCCATGTTCACCACGCGGCCCACCCTGCTGCCCCCGTCGCCGCGCGCGTGGCTCGGGCTGATCGCGGCGCTCGCCACGCTGGTGGTCGTCGTGCTCGGGGTCCTGTACGCCGGCCACGACAAGCCCGGCACGGTGGACATGTGGATCCAGCCGGCGGTGGAGGGCGTGCGGCCGCCGTGGCGGTCCCTCGCCCTGGCCATGGACTTCTGGGGGGAGCCCGCCGGAGCGGCGGCGCTGGTCGTGGTCACCGTGACGGGCTGTCTGCTGCTCCGGCGTCCTCGCGCGGCGGTGCTCACCGTCGTCGGCGTCGGCATGACCGTGGGGACGACGACGGTGCTCAAACACCTGGCGGGACGCACCATCCACCACGGATACCTGTCCTACCCGAGCGGGCACACCGCCTTCGCCACCGCGCTCGCCCTCGTGGTGGCGCTGCTCGCGACCGGCCGGCTCGGCCTCGGCAGGACGGCCGGCATGTTGCTCGTGCTCGCCGCGGCGCTGGTCGCCGGCGCCGCCATGGGCTGGGCGCAGGTCGCCCTGGACGCGCACTACCCGACCGATGTCCTCGGCGGCTGGTGCACCGCGCTGGCGGTGATGCCGGCGACCGCGTGGCTGGTCGACCGGACGGCCGACGCCGGACGGCAGGAAAGGCGCTGACGTCACGTCATGCCAAGCGGCGGAACACGGGTTTCACCGGCCGCCCGGCCAGCCAGGGGGTGGGGTCGGCGGCGTCCAGCGCCTTCCGGTACACCGCACATGCCTGGGCCACCACCTCGACGGTGCGGTCGATGTCGGCGTCGCCGAGCGCGCTGCTCACCACGAACGACGGGGCCAGCACCCCGCCCGCGAGGAGTTGGCGCAGGAACAGGGTGCGGTACGGCTGCGACGGCTGCCGGTTCTCGTCGAGGGTGGCGAAGACCAGGTTGCTGGCCCGGCCCCGGACGACGACGTGGTCGCCGACGCCCATGCTCGCCGCGGCGTCGCGGACACCGGCGGCCAGCCGCTCGCCGAGGGCGTGCAGCCGCGCGGTGACGCCCTCCTCGACGTAGGTGGTCTGCACGGCCATCGCGGCGGCCAGCGAATGCGTTTCCGCGCCGTGCGTGGTGGACAGCAGGAACACCCGGTCGCCGGAGTGACGCAGCCCGCCCCGCTCCATCAGATCGCGGCGCCCGGCCAGCGCGGAGACGGCGAACCCGTTGCCCAGTGCCTTGCCGAACGTGGAGAGGTCGGGGACGACGCCGTACAGGCCCTGGGCGCCCGCCTCGGACCAGCGGAAGCCGGTGATCATCTCGTCGAAGATCAGTACGCAGCCGTGCCGGTCGGCCAGTTCGCGCAGGCCGGCGAGGTACCCGGGCGGAGGCTCGGTGTGGCCGGCGGGTTCGAGGATCAGGCAGGCGATCTCGTCCTGGTGGCGGGCGAGCAGTTCCTCGGTGGCGGCCAAGTCCCCGTACGGGAACGCCACGGTGAGTTCGGTGATCGCCTCCGGGATGCCGGCGGACATCGGTGTGGTGCCGATGAACCAGTCGTCGACGGAGAAGAACGGATGGTCGGCGCAGATGGCCACCCGCGGGCGCCCGGTGACGGCGCGGGCGAGTCGCACCGCGGCGGTGGTGACGTCGGAGCCGTTCTTCGCGAACTTCACCATCTCGGCGGTCGGCACCGTGGCCAGGAAGTGTTCCGCGGCCTCGACCTCCACGATGGACGGCCGCACGAAGTTGCTGCCGCGGTCGAGTTCCCGCCGCACCGCCTCGAGCACGCGTGGGTGGGCGTGGCCGAGGCTGACCGACCGCAGGCCGGAGCCGTACTCGATGTAGCGGTTGCCGTCGATGTCCCACACGTGGGCACCGTGGCCGTGGCTGATGACCGGGGCCAGGTTCTCCGGGTACTGGTCGTCGCCCTTGGCGTAGGTGTGCGCGCCCCCGGGGATCACGGCGTGCAGCCGCTCGTTCGCCGTCCGCGACCGGGGCAGGAGGAACTCTTCGGTGTCCACGGTGACTTCAGCTCTCTTTCTGCTTCAGGGCCTCGGCGAGGCTCGGCGCCTCCCGGTCCCGCTGGGACATCGATGTGACCGGCAGCGGCCAGGGAATGGCGAGCTCCGGGTCGTCGAAGGCGATCGTCACGTCCTCGGCCGGATCGTGCGGGCGGTCGATCCGGTACGAGGTGTCGGCGGTCTCGGTCAGCGCCTGGAAGCCGTGCGCGCACCCCGCCGGGATGTACAGGGTCGTCTGTGTCTCGCCGGACAGCTCGAAGGAGGCCACGTTGCGGTAGGTCGGCGAGTCCGTCCGCAGGTCCACGACGACGTCGAAGATCCTCCCGTACGAGCACCGCACCAGCTTGGCCTCGCCGGCGCCGGAGCGCAGGTGCAGGCCGCGCAGCACGCCCCGGGCCGAGCGGGACACGCTGTCCTGGATGAAGGTGTCCGGGTCGAGGCCCACCGAGCGGACCACGTCGGCGTCGAAGGTGCGGCAGAAGAAGCCGCGCTCGTCGGCGTACGGCGTCGGCTCGAACAGGTACGCACCGGCGATCGCCGGGACTTCGGTCGCTTTCACGGAGCCTCCCGTATGGCGAACAGGGCAGTGGTCAAGTCGGTGAATTGGTCCTCGAGTTGCCGGGTGGCGACCTGGTTCCGCTCGGTGAGGGTCCGCCGCAGCTCCGCCGATCGCTGCTCCAATGCCCGGAACTGCTCGAGCAGCCGGTCGGCGTCGACCTCGCGGGCCGGGTGACAGTACGCGCCCAGTCCCATCCGGTCCATGAGCGCGTCGCTCTTCGCCGCGTAGCTGAGCGCGAGAGTCGGCGTGCCGGCCTTCAGCGCGCAGACCAGGTTGTGGTACCGGGTCGCCACCACGGTGTCGGCGGCCGCCATTTCCTTCATCAGGTCGGCCAGCGAGGCCGCCTCGGCGGCGGTGACCAGCGGTGAGTCCACCGCGTCGAGGATCGCGGCGACCACCGGCGCATCGCACGCGTCGCCGGTGACCAGCCGGACCGGCCTGCCGCCCTCGACCAGCGTGCGGACGAACCGAGTTGTCCCCTCGAGGTAGCGCCGGTGGATCTCCTCGGCCCGGGCGCGGTCGTCGTTGCCGCCGTGGAAGTCCATGACGCCGACGCAGACCAGGCCCGGGGTGGCGCTCGCTCGCGGCGTCGGCAGGGCGAAGGCGAGGTCCGGATAGACCTCGTCGTGCGCGGTGTCCACGCCCATCGCCCGCATCGCGTCGCGGGACAGGGCGTCACGGTACGACCGGTACGCGGCCAGCCGCGCCGACCAGCGCACCAGGACCCGGGTCGGCCGGTTGCCGATCGCGGCGGCGCCGACGCCGACCAGCGCGACCCGGGTGCCGAACAGCCGGCCGGACGCGCAGAGCAGGAACAGCGAGTACGGGAAGCCCCACGGCCGCAGCGGCAGCGTGGCCTCCAGGACGCCCATGCCCGGCACGATCACCACGTCGTGCCGGCGCACCCAGGCGGCGGTGCGGACGGCGTCGACGAGTTTGCCCAGACCCTTGGCCGCGATCGCGCCCGCACGTGACGCGGTCCGGTACTCCCCGCGGTACCAGTGCAGCCGCGTCGCGGGGATTCCGTACCGGGCCGCGACGACCTCGGGCCCGCCGCACAGCGCGTCCACCTCCGCCTCCGGGTGCTCGGCGCGGAGGTGGCCGAGTACGGCCTCGAGTGACCCGTCGTTGCCGAGGTTGCCGGAGCCGAGCAGGCCGAACACCCCGACGCGCACCGGGGTTTCGTCCACAGATGTCATGCCCGCCTACCCTCACGCCCGGCGACCAAGTCGTCGACGGAGACGGTGAGCCGGCCCGGGTCGACCGGGGCGCGGTCCTCGACCCGCTCACCGGCGCCCGGCCGGACCCGGCTGGCCATCCACGCGGCCAGGTGGCGGTAGCACGCGCGCCGGTCGGCCGCGGACAACGGCGCCCGCCGGATCGCCGCGACGAAGCCCCAGACGTACTCGGCGAGCAGCCGGGGCGTCGGGTGCAGCGGGCCCGCCCGGCGCGGGTCCAGGTTGACGCACCGGGAGCGCTTGGAGGGGTTCGCCCGCTCGGCACGGGTGGGGTGGTCGCGGCGGAAGTACAAGAGCTCCGGCACCTGGTGGAAGGGGCCGTGCAGGCCGATCTCGGCGACGAACGTGCGGTCCGCGTGGTGGTAGCTGTCGTGCGGCTTCACCCGGCGCAGTACGTCGGCCCGCATCACGCCGTAGAAGTCGTCGCCGCCGGGCTCGAACAGCATGCTGCGGAAGCGCTCCGGCGCGTGCGGCGAGCCGGTGGCGAGCGTGTACTCGTACGGGACCTTCACCTGGCCGTCGCCGTCGATGACCGCCTGGTCGGCGTGGGCGAGGATGATGCCCGGCCGCTCGTCCAGCGCCGATACACAGCGCTGCAGCAGATCCCGGGCGTACAGGTCGTCGTGCGAGGCCCACTTGAACAGCTCGCCGTGGCACTCGGTGAACACATAGTTGTGGTTCGGCGCGGCGCCGATGTTCCGGGGCAGCCGGATGTACCGGATGCGCGAGTCCTTCCCGGCGTACCGGTGGCAGATGTCCCGGGTCCCGTCGGTCGAGGCGTTGTCGGAGATGACCAGCTCGAAGTCCTCGTAGGTCTGGCCGAGCAGGGCGTCGAGCGCCTCGGCGAGGTACTCCTCGCCGTTGTACACGGGCAGGCCGATGCTCAGCCTGGGTCGGGCGGTCATGGTGTCCTCACTTCGGGGATGGATTCGTGGTGGTGCTCGCGCAGGGCGGACCGCAGCTGCAGCCACCACACGGCCGAGCCGCAGACGGTCGCGGCGGCGACGCCCCAGGCCGAGCCGACCGTGCCCGCCACGGCCGCCCCGCCGAGCCCGCCGCCGACATAGCAGGCGGAGGCGAACAGCTGGCAGCGCAGGCTGCGCCGGGCCGCGGCGAGCGCGCGCAGCCCGGCCGCCGCGCCGCTGCCGAGGCCGGCGCCGGCCACGCCGAGCGTGGCCGGCGCGATGAGCTGGGAGGCGGAGTGCCAGACGTCGCCGAGGGCGAGCTCGCCGAGCCGCCCCGGCATCAGCAGCAGCGCCGCGCCCCACAGCAGGGCGGCGCCTGCCTGCCCGCCGCCCAGCAGGAAGCAGAACCTGCCGAGCCGGTGCGAGTCCTGCCTCAGCACCCGGGCCGCCTCGGCCACGGTGACCAGCGACAGCCCCATCAGCAGGGCGAGGAAGGGGCCGAGCAGCAGCTCGGCGCCCCGGACCGCCCCCACCGCGCCGACCCCGGCGATCGCGCCGAGCCCGTACGCCCGCAGCTGGCCTGCGCCGCTGAGGCTGACGTTCTCGACCAGGTACCGGCTGCCCAGGTCGCGCTGCTCGCGGATCCACCCGCGGGCCTCGGTCACCCGCGGCCGGATGCCGGACTGGAGGAAGCCGTACCCGGCGGCCAGCGCGGCGGCGGCGCCCCAGGCCAGCACGAAGGCGGCCACGGTGCCCACGCGGGCCGCCACGATCATGGCCGGGACGAGTGCGACGCCCTGCACGAGGTCGTTGGCGAACGCCTTCTGCCCGGTGCCGGCGGCGAAGAACGCGAACCGCCTCGAGTCCTGGAGCAGCAGCGCCGGCAGGGCGACGCCGAGACCGGCGAACGCCGGCCCCACCTGGCCGCCGAGACCGAGCCCGACCAGCAGGCACACGGCGCCGAGGGTGGAGCCGATGACGAGCGCGGCCCCCGAGGACCGGGACGCCGCCGCACGCCAGAGGTCGCCCGGCACGCCGCTGAACCGCACCATGAGCGGGTCGGTGGCCAGCCCGCGGGAGATGTTGAGCACCACGCCGTACGTCAGCCAGGCCAGGCTGAACACGCCGAACGCGGTCACCCCCAGCGAGCGGGCCACGAAGATCCCCACCGCGAAGTTGGTCATGCTGGAGACCGCCTGGTCGGCCAGCCCCCAGGACAGCCGGCCGAGCACGCCCCGCTTGGCGGTCGTCGCCGTCGGCCCCGTCTTCTCCTCCTCGGTGGTCATCCGCGTCATGCCTTGATCAGCCCGGCGGCCTCCAGGGCGCCGGCCGCGGCGGCGACGGTGTCGAACGGCAGCCCGGACCGCTCGGCGACGTCCAGCAGGCTGTGCTCGCCGTCGGAGAGGCTGAGCACCCAGAGCATGGCCATCTGGGCCTGCTTCGCGTCGCTGCGGCCGCCGAGCGAGTCGTACAACCCCCGTCGGCCCAGCTGTGGTTCGCCGTAGGGGCTGAGGTTGACGTACCGCCGGTTGCGGTCGAGGACGGCGAACGCCTCGCGGCAGACGGCGAGCGTGTCCGCCATCGCCTCCGGGGAGACGAAGTCCAGGTTGTCCGCCGAGGTGTGGTACTCGGGGTAACCGGCGTACGGGGTCCGGCTGAGCGAGCCCACACCGAGGTCGAACCCGGGTGAGCAGAACTGCCGCTCGTCGTAGCCGTACGGAGTGAACTCGGCGACGCTGTGCGGGCGTTCGGAGTCGGCGAGGACGTGCCGCATCACCCGGTCGATCTCCGCGTCGCCGCGCCTGCTCTGTTTGTATGTCAGCCGGCCCGGGTCTCCCGCGCAGGCCAGCACCAGCCCGTGCTTGACCTGTGCCACGCGCTCGGCGTTGCGGGCGAGCCAGGTGATCGCGCCGATGGTGCCGGGCGCGAAGATGAACCGGTAGGTGTAGTACGGCGTTTGCTCCGCCAGAGCCCGCGCCAGGTACGTCGCCACTGCGATGCCGGCCAGGTTGTCGTTGGCCAGCGACGGGTGGCAGACGTGGCAGGAGACGATCACTTCGTCGGGGACCTGCCCGGGGATCACGTGCTCGGCGTAGGTGAGGTGGCCGTCGGCGAGTGTGGAGTCGATGCGCACCTCGTACTCGCCGTCCGGCAGCGCGTCCAGGGTCTCCTGGGCCAGGCAGAATCCCCATTCCGGCCGGTAGTAGCTGGTGCGGTACGGCACCCAGGACGGGTGGTCCGGCAGGGTGTGCAGGTGCGGGCGGAGCTCGGCCAGCGGCATGGTCGCCGACACCGGCACGCTGTAGCCGAGCACGTGCAGGCTGGACGCGGCGAAGTCGACGACCCGGTTGCCCGCGGTGTCGGCGATGTACGCGTCCCGGATGTTCCACTCCTGCGGCACCGTCCAGTCGAGCACCTGCGTCCCGGTCGGCACCTCGCGCACCTGGAGCGGGACGTACTCGCCGACGATCTCCAGGGTGGCGCGCACACCGTCGCCCGTGATGCTCCGGCAGAGCGGGTACAGCCGCTCCACCAGCGCGTACATCTCTTCGCCCGCCGCGGTCACCGGCGCCACCGCAGGGTGTCGTCGACGGCACCGGCGTCGGACGCCGCACGCAGCACGGCGAGCCGGGTGAAGCGTCGCTCGAAGTCCTCCCGGGTCAGCCCGAACTTCCGGTAGGCGTCGGCGAGTTCGAGCGCGCCCTGCTTCACCGTCCACTCGCAGTCGAAGCCGGGTATCGCGGCACGGAACCGGGAGAAGTCCACCCGGTACGACCGCGGATCGGCGCCGGTCTCCCCGGTGATCACCACCTTCGCGCCGGACACCGCCTCGGCGACCTGCTCGGCGATCTCGGCGACCGTGACGTTGTTGGTCTCGCTGCCGATGTTGAACGCCCGGTCGTGCACGGCTTCGCGCGGCGCGGTCAGCGCGGCCGTGAAGGCCCGCGCGATGTCGGCGGCGTGCACCAGCGGGCGCCAGGGGGTGCCGTCCGAGAGCACCAGCACCTCGCCGGACAGAAGCGCGTGGCCCACCAGGTTGTTCAGCACGATGTCGGCGCGCAGCCGGGGCGAGTAGCCGAAGGCGGTCGCGTTGCGCATGAACACCGGGCTGAAGTCGCCGTCGGCCAGCGCGTGCAGGTCGTCCTCCACCCGCACCTTGGACTCCGCGTACGGCGTCACCGGGCGCAGCGGGGCGTCCTCGGTCACCAGGTCGCTACCGCCTGCGGCGCCGTAGACGGAGCAGGTCGACGCGTACAGGAAGCGCCGCACTCCGGCGTCGCGGGCCAGCCGGGCAAGGCGTACGGACGCGTGGTGGTTGATGTCGTAGGTGAGTTCAGGCGCCAGCGAGCCCAGCGGGTCGTTGGAGAGCGCGGCCAGGTGGATCACGGCGTTCACTCCGGCCACGTGGTCGGCTGTGACGTCGCGCAGGTCCACACGATGCCCGGACGGGTCCGCGGGCGTCGGTCCGAGGACGCAGTCTGCGAACAATCCGGCGTCCAGCCCGACGACTTCGTGCCCGGCGGCCGCGAGGATCGGGGCCATCACAGTGCCCAGGTAGCCCTGGTGCCCGGTCAGCAGTACGCGCAAGGTTCAATCCCCCAGGTCGAGAGTGAGTTTGGTGACGGCGAACGCCTCGGCGTAGCGCGCGTGGCATTCGATGCCGCGGATACGTGCGAGACCGAGGAATGCCTCCCGGTCGTACCAGGGCCGGTGCCGCTGCGAGGGGTAGTGCTCCTGCAGCAGTCGCACCTTCTGTTCGGCGATCTCCGACGACAGCGGCTGGTACGCCGCCGGACGGCCGAGATCGCCGTCCCACTTGACGATCTCGTAGCCGAGCACGAGGTGGTCGCGGAACGCGGTGGTCATCAGCTGCGCCAGGCCGCGGTGGTCCTGGTGCGCGTCGTCGGTACGCGGCGCGAGGATCAGATCCGGCTCGGTCCGCGCGCGCAGTTCCTCGACCGCGGCCTTGGCCTCGTCCCAGTGCGTGGGCATCCGGCCGTCCGGCAACTTGAGTACGGTCAGCCGCAGTTCGGCGCCCGGGCAGAAGGCGGCGAGCGCGGCCTGCTCCTCCTGCTCCCGCTCGCTGCCACCGCCCGAGAGCACCAGCGCGTCGACGCGGATGCCCGGCCGCGCGAGGCACAGCGTCAGCAGTGTGCCGCCGGCGCCGATGGCGATGTCGTCGCAGTGCGCGCCCACCGCGACGATACGGTCGAGGCGCCCGGCCCCGAGCCGGATCACGCGCTCACCCCCGCGCCGTCGCGCTCCCACACGGCCCACGGGCGGTCGCCCCGGGCGTAGGCGGCGTCGAGCGCGGCCCGTTCCTTCACGGTGTCGGTCGGCTTCCAGAAGCCGCGGTGCTGGTGCGCCACCAGCCTTCCCCGCTTGGCCAGTTGGGTGCACCCGTCGGCGACCAGGTCCCCGTTCTCCGGTATGTGGTCGAAGACCTCCTGGCGGAGCACGAAGTAGCCGCCGTTCTCCCACAGCGGCAGTTCGCTCACCGCGGTGATGCCCCCCACCAGGCCGTCCTCGCCCAGGTCCACGCAGTGGAACGAGGACTGCGGCGGCACCACCATCATCGACGCACCGGCGTCGCGCCGGGCGAAGGAGTCGATCATCTCCGGCAGCGGGGCGTCGGTGAGCACGTCGGCGTAGTTGGCGAGGAACATCTCCTCGCCGTCCAGGTGCTGCCGCACCCGGCGCAGCCGCTCCCCGATCGGCGACTCGATGCCGGTCTGCACGAACGTGATCGTCCAGGAGGAGATGTCGGTGGACAGCAGCTCGGTCCGCCCGCCCCGCAGCACGAAGTCGTTGGACGTCGTCTCCTCGTAGTTGAGGAAGAAGTCCTTGATGTGGTGCGCCCCGTACCCGAGGCACAGGATGAACTCCGTGTGCCCGAAGTGCGCGTAGTAGCGCATGACGTGCCAGATCAGCGGCCGCGGGCCGACCATCGCCATCGGCTTGGGCACGTCGTCCGCGGCACCGCTCCGCATCCGCATCCCGTAACCGCCGCAGAACAGAACGACCTTCATCGCTTGACCTCGACAATGCTCAGTTCCGGGATGGGAAAGACCAGTCGGCCGCCCCAGTCGTGGACGAAGGACAGTTGCTCGACCAGCTCGTCCCGGAGGTTCCACGGGAGGACGAGCACGTAGTCCGGTCTGTCGGCGGCGATCTGCTCGGGCGGCAGGACGGGGATGCGGGTGCCCGGGGTGAACCTGCCGTGTTTGTAGGGGTTGCGGTCGACCGTGTACGGGAGCAGGTCGGGCCGGATGCCGCAGTGGTTGAGCAGGGTGTTGCCCTTGCCCGGGGCGCCGTAGCCGACCACCGTCTCGCCGCGCTCGGCCGCGTCGACGAGGAACCGCAGGAGGTCCCGGCGCACCTTGGCCACCCGGGCGGAGAACTCGGTGTACCCGGACAGCTCCTGCAGCCCGGCGGCCTTCTCCCGGTCCAGCACGTCGGCCACCTGCCGGCTCGGCTCGCCGGCCGCCTCGGCCGGCCGGGCCCACAGCCGGATGGAGCCGCCGTGCGTGGGCAGCAACTCGACGTCCACGAGCGCGAGTCCGCCGCTCGCCAGCGCCCGGATCGCGGACGCGACCGTGTAGTACTGGAAGTGCTCGTGGTAGATCGTGTCGTACTGGTTCTTCTCGATCAGGGTCAGCAGGTGCTGCACCTCGATGGAGACCCAGCCGTCGTCGGCGACCAGGGCGCGCAGCCCCTGGGTGAACCCGACCACGTCGGGGATGTGCGCGTACACGTTGTTGGCGACGACCAGGTCCGCCGGGCCGTGCTCGGCGCGGACGGCCGCGCCGGTGGCCGGGGTCAGGAACTCCGTGAGCGTGGGCACACCCGCGTCCCGCGCCGCGGCACCGACGTTCACCGACGGCTCGACGCCGAGGCAGCGGATCCCGCGGTCCACCACGTGCTTCAGCAAGTACCCGTCGTTGCTCGCGACTTCGACGACGAAGGCGTCGGGGCCGAGATCCGTCCGCTGTGCGGCGTCGGCGACGAATGTGCGCGCGTGCTCCACCCAGGAGCTCGAGTAGGAGGAGAAGTACGCGTACTGCGTGAACGTTTCCTCCGGCGTGATCAGCGGAGGGATCTGCGCGAGCCAGCAGTCGGTGCAGACCCGCAGGTGCAGCGGGTACGCCGGTTCCGGCTGGTCCAGTTGGTCCGCGGCGAGAAAGCTCTCGCACGGCGGGGTCGCCCCCAGATCGACGACGCTCGCCAGCGTCGCCGAGCCGCAGAGTCGGCATCGTGTCATCTACTTCCCCCATCCCTGCCCGCGCGGATGCCCCGCCGCGAGCCAGCGTTTCCGTTCCGACCCGCGATCGCGGTGCGGTACCCCTCCACCAGGCGTTCCAGCCCGACGGCCGGGCTGAACTCCTGCTCGTAACGGCGCCGGGCCGCCTGTCCCATCTCCCGGTTGCGGTCCTGCTCGGCCGTGATCCGGCGCAGGCAGGACGCGAGCGAGGCGGGGTCGCCCGGCCGGTGCAGCAGCCCGGTCACCCCGTCCTCGACGAGTTCGACGAAGGCGCCGTGACCGGCGGCGACGGCCGGGACCCCCGCCGCCATCGCCTCCGCGGTCACCAGACCGAACGTCTCCAAGGACATCGAGGGAGCCACCACGGCGACCGACCGTGCGACGGCCTGCCCGCACTCCGCCGGGTCCAGCAGTCCGGCGTACCGCACGTCGTCCCGGCCCGCCGCCCAGGCGGTCACCTCCCGCTCCAGCGGTCCTGCGCCCGCGAGCATGAGCGGCACGCCCACACCGCCGCTCGCCGCGATCCCGTCCCACGCGGCCATGAGCAGCCGCACGCCCTTGGACTCCGTGAGCCGGCCGAGAAAGAGCAGATGCTCGCCGGCGCCCGTCCGGCAACCGCCCGGGTCGGGCACGAAGTTGTGCTTCACCGCCAGCCGCTCGGCCGGCATGCCGGACCGCACCAGGATGTCGCGCTGCGCCGCGGAGATGCAGAAGAACCGCTCCACGCCGGACCACCACCGCCGCCGGTTGACCGACAGGCTGACCGCGAGCGGCACCGTCGCGAGGCGGGAGTTCCGGTAGCAGCCGTGCCGGACGGCGGGCAGCGAGGCCGCCGACCCGACGCACTCGGTGCACAGCCGGCCGTCCCGGTGCAGCGTGCCGGGCGGGCAGACCTGGGTGTAGTTGTGCAGTGTGGCGACGGCGGGCACGCCGGCGTCGGCGCAGGCGGCGAGCACCGCGGGCGACAGGAGCGGGAAGACGTTGTGGACGTGCACCACGTCAGGACGCCCGGTGCGAAGCCGGGCGGCGAGCTCCGTGCGGACCGCCGGATTCCACGGCACGAGGAGCGGCACCGCGGCCTTGGCGAGCAGGGACCGGGCGGCGATGTCGTCGCTGCGCCGCTCGAATACGTCGACCCGGTGGCCGGCCGCGCGCAGCAGCCCCACCTCCTCGTCGACGACTCTGTTCTCCCCGCTCGGCTGCGCCGACGAGTAGCGGTTGTGCACCACAAGGACGTGCATGGTCAGCTCATCTCCGATTTCCGGGCCCATCGCGGGACGTGTCGTCGAGGGACTTCGGCCGACGAGAGGGGCGCGGCCGCGACGGGTGCCGCCAACAGCGAGGCGGCCAGGGCCAGATGCAGCAGATACGCCGAGGCGTCGCCCAGTCCGGCCTCGGTGTACGACGAGATCGCGCAGTAGCTGATCAGGAAGATCGCGCAGGCCCTCGGCAGCGACGGTGGCCGCAGCAACGCGACGCCGGCGAGCACGATCATGAACGCCGCCACGAGAGCGGTGCCGGTCAGACCCTGCTCGTTGTAAACAGCCAGCCAGCTGTTGTCGATCGGCAGCCCGCCGAACGACTTGTCGCCCAGGCCCACGCCGAACAACTGCTCCGTGGTCGTCCGGGGCGCTGTCAGCAGGGCGTCCCAGACCTTGGCCCGGCCGGTGAGGTTGGAGAAGTTCTCCTTGTCCTGTCCGCGCAGGAACCACGCTTCCAGCACGGAGCTGAACGCCACCGCGGCCACCGTGGCGCACACCACCGTCCAGGCGAAGAACCGACGGGCGGCGGCGCTGGTCAGGACGAGCGAGCCGATCGCCAGCACCAGCCCGATGAGCAGGCCGAGCGTGGCCGTCCGGGTGTGGGTCATCGCGAGCAGGACGAGTGACGGCACGATGACCAGCGCCGCACTGGCCCCGGTGGTCCGGCGGCCCAGCAGGAGCAGCACGGTGAGCCCGATGATCACCGCGGCGTACTGTCCGATCTGCGGCGGGGTGAGCGGCCACAACGCGCCGACCAGCCGCCCGCCGTAGTACTCGGGCATGGCCGTGCCCGGTGAGGCGGCCAGGCCCGCGGCCACCAGCACGAGCACCGCGAAGTACATCCGGATGTGGTACCGGACGAACGTCAGGCTGCCGTCCCACCAGCGGCCGAGCAGCCACAGCGTGCCGACGAAGAGGGCCAGCCGGGAGCAGCGGAACAGCGCGCCGTACCCGACCCCCAGGTTCACGCTGGAGATCACGCTCGGCACCAGCAGCAGGGTGAGCAGGAACACGAAGGCGCTGGGCCGGATGCGCAGCCGGGGATTGAGCGCGAGCGCCAGCGCGAACGCGGCGCCCAGTGCGCCCATGGTGGCCAGCTGGATGAGGGAGCGAGGCAGCGGGATGACGGTCTTCGCCCCCGCGGAACCAAGCGTGTTGAGGGCCAGCAGCGCCCAGACGATCCCGACGGCCTTCGGTGTGCCGGCGTCCCCGGTCATCTCAACCACCGGCCTGTGGGGCGAAGGTGCTGCCCGCGTCCTGCTGGTACGACGTGCCCTGCCACTGGCGGGAGTCGAGCTTCTGGCCCGGGTCACCCGCGACGAAGGTCCACGGTCCGCGGTAGACGTTGTCGTGCCAGCGGTTGAGCTGCTTGTGGGCGATCGCCTCGGCCACCCGCTTGCCCTTGTACGGCGACCAGTCCGGATAGGTGCCGTAGTTGGCGAGGACCGCCATGCGGCCGCACTCCGCCGTGCACTTGACGACGGACGTGTCCAGTACGAAGCGGTTGCCGTGGATGTCCACCCGCTGGGTCTTCCACCGGCAGTCGGCGTAGAGCGGTGCGTCGGCGATCGCCGGCCGCGCGCAGCGGCCGGTGTCCTTCACCAGCAACGTGCAGTAGCCGGTCGAGGTGTTGGCCGGGCTGTTGCAGAACCGGTCGGCGTTCTCCCACAGGGTGATCCCGGACCAGTTGTCCTCCAGCACGTTCCGGTAGATCTCGATCTTGTCCGTGCGGGCCCGGATCCGTGGTTCGCCGCCGGCCTCGGACACATAGACCGCCGCGTACGGGAAGTCGTCGCCGCGCTCGGCGTCCTTGCGGCCCTCGACCCAGTTGTTCCGCCGGATCGTGTTGTTCCGGATGACCGCGTTGTAGCTGGTCTCGTACATCAGCGCGGCACCGTCGTTGGCCTCCAGCACGTTGTCCTCGATGCGGAAGTCGTTGTTGTTGTTGTCCGCCCACAACCCGGCTCCACGGTTGTCGTGCACCCAATTGCCGCGGATGTCGGCGCCGTTGACGGCCCAGAACTTGATGCCTCCGGTACAGCCGCAGCCCGGCCGCTGCCGCTCCCAGTCGTCGGTGTTGTTGCCCACGATCTCGCTGCCCTCGACCACCAGGCCGCGGATGGAGTCGCCGGTCTTGTACGCGTTCATTCCGTACTGCCCGTTGTCGCGCAGACAGCTGGCGCGGACCTGCTGGCGGGCACCGGCCATCAGCCCGGCGCCGGAGTTGTACTGGATCGCCGCGTGCTCGATCACCCACCCGTCGGCCATGTCGTGGTTGACCACGCCCTCGTTGTTCGGCGCGACGAACCCCTGCACGGTCAGGTGGCTGATGGTGACATCGGCGGCGGTACCGCCGAACGCGTACTGGTTGACCTTCCGGCCGTCGAGCACCGCGCCCGGCGCTCCGAGGTAGCGGTTCCCCCGCTTGGCCATGACCTGGGCGTAGCGGTCCGGCTCGAGCTTGTGCGTGCCGGGTCGAAGCCAGAACGTGGTGCCCGGGGGGCTGTTCCTGGTCTTCGCGGCCAAGTCGTCGACCACCGCGGGGTCGACCGTCACCGCGCCCGCCGGCGCCTTCGCCGGCCCGGCCTCGGGCTTGGCGCACACCCGGGCCACGGACGTGGTGGGCGCCCCGGACGCGGCGGGCTTGTCGGTCGGCTCCGCCGAGTCGTCCGACGTGCTCGTGCAGCCGGTCGCCGCCGGCAGGGCCAGCGTCAGCGCCGCCGCCAACGCCCCCCAGTGCCGCCTCTTGATCCCCACGCGCCCCCCTAGCCGCGGAACCTGAGCACGGTGGTGAACCCCTGCGCGCCGTCGGCGAAGCCGGTGCCGACCAGCGTGGTGGCGGGTTCCTTGCGCCCGAAGCCGGGGGAGTACCAGCCCAGCGGCGGGTGGGTCTCGCCGCGATGCGCCCGCCAGGACAACTGCCCGGGCAGGTCGAGCACCGCGGAGCGGTCCTCGCCGTCCCGGGTCCAGGTGAGCACTGCCCGGTTGCCCACCAGGTCCGCGGTGATCGCCGGGCCGAGGTGGAACGCCAGGCGCGCGGCCCGGCGCGGGCCGCGCACCTCGTCGACCACCCGTAACTCCTGGCTCGCGGCGGTCAGTTCCACCCGGCGGCGGTGCACCGAGTGCTGGTAGCCGTCGTGCTCGGCGCTCCAGCGGGCCACACCCTCACCGGATGTGTCCGCGACCAGGACGCGGCTGCGGGCATGCCGGGTCCACAGGAACGGGCCGCCGGAGACGGACTGGTCACCGCCGTCCAGTTGCAGGGTGTTGTGGCCGAGGGTCGACCGGAAGTACTGCCGCCACTCGGGCTGCCCGTGGTAGCAGAACGTCCCCGGGTCGGCGAGCACGTCCACCCCGTCGTGCCGGACCTCCACGGACAGCGCGTCCGCGTGGGCATGCGCGGCGATGGACAGGAAGCCGTGCGGACCGCCGTCGCAGCGGCACCAGATCTCCGCCGGACCGCGCAGGATGGTCATGCCCGCGTCGGCGAAGTGGCCCGGCCGGGTTGCGGGGCGGGGCACAGCCGGTGTGGTTCCTTTCTTCGAGTACGGCCGGATGAGCGCGGCCAGCAGCGGGGTGCGCACATCGGTGCCGGTCACCACCGGCCACCAGTCGAGCCGGCCGAACACGGCGTCCCCGGTGGCCAGCAGCGAGCCCCAGCGGTCGGTGCCCGCGCCGTCCACGACCAGACCGTGCCCGTCGTCCGCGTCCCCCTGGCGCGGCGGCCGCAACCGGCCGTCCACGACGGCCGCGAGCGCGTCGGTCATCCGCAGCAGCACCAGCCGGACCGACGCGGGAACCGGCACGCCGGAGGCATCCGCCTCGGCCACCGCGGCCAGGCCGAGCTCCAGCACGAGTCCGTGATACTCGGTGGCCAGCTCGCGGTTGAGGCCGGAGGCGAAGGTGTTGCTGCGCAGATGCCGCTCCAGCGACCGCAGCGCGCCGGCTCGCCACCGCGCCGAGGAGGGGAACCACCCGAACGCGCAGGCCGCTGCGAACTGCCCGGCGGCCTCGGCGATGACGTGGTTGTTCGCCGAAGACCCCCGGCTGGGGAAGGCGGCCAGCCAGCGCTGGTGGTACCAGATCTGGTTCCGCGCCATCGGGTTGCCCTCGAACAGCCCGGCCGCGCCAGGCCAGCCGTCGAGCAGCCGGCGGATCCACACCCAGGACAGCAGCCGGATCCCCAGCTCGATGCCGCTGACCCAATGCACCCCGCGCAGCGGCGCGTTGGCCGCCCACCACGACCGCAGGTGTTCGGCCACGCGCTCGGCGTACCGCTCGTCCCCGGTGATCGCGTAGGCGGCGGCGAGCACGGTGAGGTACTGATGCCGGGACAGCTCCCAGATCTGCTTGATGTCCCCGACCGCGTCCTCGTCGCGGTACGGCATGTCGAAGGCGTACCCCCACGGAGCCCGGCGCCCGGTCCTCGGGTCGTACCACCAGTCCGGGTCGGCCAGGTCGTCGCGGTCCACCCCGAAGTACTCGGCGTGCCCGGCCATCAGCCGGTCCGCCTCGGCGATGAGACGTTTCGCGGCGTCCGGAGGCACTGCGGCGATCGTCCCGGCGGGCAGTACCGCGGTGAACCGGGCGCCGGTCACGCCCGGGCAGTCCGGCAGCGCCGACCGCCACCACCGCCTGCGTACCGCGTCGCCCACCCGGCCGCCGACCTCCCGCGGTCCCATCCGGGACAGCCGACGCAGGTACCAGCCCGGACTCATGGTCATCGTGCCCTCGCCAAGGTCACCGGCGCGCCGCCGGCCAGGCCGGCCTGCACGTCGAGGGTGGCCGACGTGGTGGCGACCAGCGACTCCAGCGGCACCGGCATCGGCCCGCCGGACCGTACCGCCTTGACGAACGCGGCCAGTTCGGCGTTCTGGCCCTTGTCCCGGGCCTTGGGCAGCCGCGAACTGACCCACCGCTTGCGGCTGGCTGTGCTCTTTTCGAAATACACCGAGGCGCGGACGAAGTCGTCGAGCCGCAGCACCTTGCCGTCCGCGACGAGGTCCAGCGTCTCCTTGGGGAAGCCGGGCGCGCCGGTGGTGACGTAGCTGATGGTGGCGGTGGACCCGTCGGGGTAGCGGAGTACGACCTGCAGGTCCTCGTGGCCGGATGTGGCGACCGCGTACACCGAGACCGGGTCGGCCTCGAGCAGCCAGCTCGCCGTGTCGATGAAGTGCCCGCCCTCGCCGGCGAATCGCGAGCCCTCCGTGCCCTGTCGGAGGTACCAGCTGCCGTGCTGCAGCCGGCCCGCGTTGACCAGGTAGCGCAGGCTCGCCGGACCGGTCCGGGCGCCGAACCGCTGCCTGGCCTCCCGCAGCAGCGGCGCGAACCGGCGGTTGAAGCCCACCTGCAGCCGGTCGTTGCCGGACTCCTCCACCGCCGCGAGCACGCCGGCCAGCTCGTCCTCGGTGAGGGCCAGGGGCTTCTCCACGAACACCGCCTTGCCGGCCAGCAGCGCCTTCCGGGTCAGTTCGGCGTGCGAGCTGTGGCGGGTGACCACGAACACCGCGTCGACGGACGGGTCGCCGAGCACGGCGTCGAGATCGGTGGTCGCCCCGGCGAAGCCGAACTTCCGCTTCGCGTTGGCCGCGGACAGCGCCGTCGTGGTGACGACCGTGGACAACTCGACGCCGTCGCGCTGGGCCAGGTGCGGCAGCAGCATCGACGTCGCGTAGTTTCCCGCGCCGACGAACGCCAGCCGCACCGGCCCCTTGGCGGACCGGGCCGGACTCCGCTGCATGCTTTTAGTGGACACAGCCACCGCGGGCACGGCCACCGCCGGGGCTTCCGCTTCCCCCGCTTCCCCCGGGCGCTCGGGGTACCGGAACAGTACGGCCACGGCCTTCAACTCGCCGTCCTTCAGGCGCCGGTACGTCTCGACGGCGTCGTCGAAGTCGGCGATGAGGGAGACCAGGGGCTCCACGTCGACGCTGCCGCGGGCGAGGAGATCGAGGAAGCATGCCAGGTTGCGGCGCTCGGTCCAGCGCACATAGCCGATCGGGTAGTCCCGCCCCTCGAGCTCGTACTCCGGGTCGTAGCGCCCGGGGCCGTACGAGCGGGAGAACCGGACGTCGAGCTCCTTCTCGTAGTACGCGTTCCACGGCAGGTCCAGGCGGCACTTGCCGATGTCGACGACCCGGCCGCGGTCCCGGCTCAGGCGTGCGGCCAGCTCGACGGGCTGGTTGCTGCCGCCGCCGGCGGCCAGGTACACCTGGTCCACGCCGTGACCGCCGGTGAGTTCGGCGACGGCGCTCTCCACGGCCGCGGACGCGGGATCGCCGCAGGCCGCGGCGCCCAGGCGCTCGGCGAGCTCGCAGCGCGCCGGGTCGGGGTCGGCCCCGACGACGCGGACTCCCGAGGCGGCCAGCAGCTGCACCACCAACTGCCCGATCAGCCCGAGGCCGATGACCAGCGCCACCTCGCCGAGTCGTGACTCGCCCTGGCGCACGCCCTGCAACGCGATCGAACCGACGGTGCCGAAGGCCGCGTGCTGCGGCGCGAGGCCGTCCGGCACCCGGGCGTAGAGGTTCTTCGGCACCCAGTTCAACTCGGCGTGCAACGCGTGCTCGTTGCCGGCGCAGGCCACGACGTCGCCGACCTTCACATCGTCGATCCCGGTGCCGACCTGCTCGACCACCCCGCACAGCGAGTAGCCCAGCGGCGTGTAGGAGTCCAGCTTGCCCATCACCTTGCGGTAGGTGGCGGGCACCCCGTTGGTGGCCACGCTCTGCATGACCTTGGCCACCTGGTCCGGACGGGAACGGGCCTTGCCCAGCATCGACATGCCGGCCTCGGACACCTTCATGAGCTCGGTCCCGGTGGATATCAGCGAGTAGGCGCTGCGGACCAGCACACCGCCCGGCTTGCACCCCGGCTCCGGCACGTCGAGCACCGCCAGCTCGCCGCTCTTGTAGTTCTGCACAACCTGTTTCACCCGAACTCCTCTGATTCCTAAGCCGTCAACCGAGTGCTCTGGCCGGACCCAGAGGTCGCGCCGCGATACCAGTACTCGAGGGTCAGCACATGCCACAGATGCTTGGAGAAGTCCCGCTGCCCGGCGGCGTCCTCGGCGACGAGCCGCGCCAGCGCGTCGCGGCGCAGGAACCCGGAGTTGACGAGCACGCCGTCGTGCACCACCTCGCGCACCAGCGGTGCCAGATCCCGGCTCATCCAGGCGCGCAGCGGGGCGCTGAACAGGCCCTTGGGCCGGTACACGATCTCCCGGGGCAGGACCGAGGTGGCCGCCTCCTTGAGGACGGCCTTGCCCTGCCGTCCGACGATCTTGCGATCGCCGGGCACGGCGAACGCCGCCTTGACCACCTCGACGTCCACGTACGGCACCCGCACCTCGGTCGACGCGGCCATGCTCGACCGGTCCGTGTACGTGAGGTTCAGGCCCGGCAGGAACATCCGGGCGTCGCCCAGGCACATGCGGTTGACGAAGTCGTCGAGGTCGTTGTCCTGGTAGATGTCCGCGTGCTCGGTCAGCACGTCCTCGACCGTCCCGGCCAGGTCAGGATCGACCAGGGCGAGCAGCTCGTCCTGGTCGTACATGGTGTAGCTGCGCCGGAACGCGGTCTCCTCCGGCAGGTCGGCGAAGGAGAGGAACCGCTTGGCGAACCGCACCGACCGGTACCCCCGGCGGGCCGTGGCGACCGGCAGCCGGTCCACGGCCGCGGACAGGCCGCGCCGCAGGGGGCGCGGGACGCGCTGGTAGCGCAGAGCGATCAGGTTGGCCAGGTGCTTGCGGTAGCCGGCGAACAGTTCGTCGGCACCCATGCCCGAGAGCATCACCTTGACCCCGGCCTCCCGGGCGGCCGAGCAGATGAGGAACGTGTTGATCGCGGCGGGGTCGCCGATCGGCTCGTCCAGGTGGTACGTCATCCGCGGCAGCAGGTCGAGCACGTTCGGGGCGATCTCGATCTCGTGCAGGTCGACGCCGAACCGCTCGGCCACCCGCCGGGCATAGCGCAGGTCGTCCGGCATCGCCTCGAACCTGGCGTCCTCGGCGCGGAATCCGATCGTGTAGGCGGAGATCCCGGGTTGGTCGCGGGCCGCCAGCGCGGTCAGGTAGCTGGAGTCCAGCCCGCCGGAGAGGAAGGTCGCCACGGGGACGTCGGAGAGCATGTGGTGCCGGGTCGACTCCTCGACGACGGCGGCCAGGTCCGGCCGTTCGCCGCTCCGGGCCCGCTCCCGGCCCTCGGCGGCGATGTCCCGGAGGTGCCAGAACCGGCCGCGCTCCACCCGGCCGTCGGGCCGGCACCGCAGCCAGCTCCCCGGCGGCAGCTTCTCCGCCTCGCGGAACGCGCAGCGCGAGTCCGGCACCCAGTAGTACAGCAGTGAGGCCACCAGCGCCGCATGGTCCACCTGCAGCGATCCGCCGGTGGCGGCGGCGAGCGCCTTGAGCTCGGAGGCGAACACCAGGCCCGCACCGCGCCGGAGCAGGAACAGCGGCTTGATGCCGAGCTGGTCGCGGGCGAGCACCAGGTCACCGGTGCGCTCGTCGAAGATCCCGAACGCGAACATGCCGCGCAGCCGGGGCAGGCAGCCCGTGCCCCAGCGCCGCCAGGCCTCCAGCAACACCTCGGTGTCGGAGGTACCGCGGAAGCGCACCCCGGCGGCCGCCAGTTCGGCACGCAGCTCGGGCGCGTTGTACAGCTCGCCGTTGTACGTGAGGGCGAGGCCGCCCGAGACCATCGGCTGGGCGCCGGTCCCGGACAGGTCGATGATGGCCAGTCGGCGGTGCCCGAGGTGCACTTCGCCGTCACCGGCGGGGTGGCTGTAGCGGCCCGCCCCGTCCGGGCCGCGGTGGGCGAGGGTATCGGTGAGCCGGTCGGTCACGGCCTTCCCGTCCGGCCATCGGTAAGTGCCTGCGATGCCACACATGCTCTAGCGCGCCTCCTGGTCGCTGTCCGGGACCCGTGCGGCCCACATCTGCAGTCGTTCCGCCCGCCGTTGGCCCGTCCCGCTCTGCCGGGACAGCAGCTCGTTGTGGCCGCGTAACGCGGTGTGCGGCCCGTCCCACAGCGTGCCGTCGGTCCGGTCGCGCGGATCGGGGTCGATCAGCACCACACCGATCACCGGAATGCTCAGGTCCGCGAGCTGCCGCGCCACGGTGTGCAGCCATGCGGCGCTGCCGTGCCCGGCGCGCACGACGAGCACGGTCCGGTCACCGAGGTACTGCAGGTCGGTCCACGCCGTGCCGGGCGCGACCGAGCCGACGCCGAACCGGCGCTCATCGGGCGGCACTTCAGCGGCGTCCTTGCCGCTGACCACGGTCGGGCCTCCTGGCTTTTGGCCGTGACCGGCCAGCTGCGGGCCGGGCAGGCCGTCGATGATCACCACGGGCCCGTCCGGTGCCAGTGCCTCGGCGAGGTCCAGGGCGATCACGCTCGTGCCGCGCGCACAGCCCAGTTCCAGCAGCGAGACCGGTTCCGCTGAGCCGCGCACGGTACGGGCCAGGCTCACGGCGAGCCGTTCGCGCGCCGCCCGGGTCCGCCTGCGCTGCCACGGCCGGGCCGGCCGCAGGGCCGCGCGGCGCAGCTCCGCGATGACCGAGGCGCCCAGGTTCGCCGCGATGTCCCGGCGCAGCACGGGGCGGTCCGCGACCACCGTGGTGACCGCGGCGATCGCCAGCCCGAGGACGAGCCCGAGGACGAGCCCGATCCCGGCGTCGGTGGCGGCGGCCTTGGGCACGGAGTGCGGCACCGGGCGCGGGGCGTCCACGATCTGCGTCCCGGAGACGACCTTGGGCGTCCCGGTGCGCGCCTCCGCGGCGCGCTGGTTGAAGTCGGAGATGCGCGAGGTGAGTTCGGCCCGGCGGGCGAAGAGCGACTCGCTGTTCGCCGACGCCTTCGGGTCGTTCGCCGACGGTCGTTCCTCGATCGACTTGTTGACCTGAGCGAGCTCGTCCCGCATGCGGTCACGCTGGTCGAGCAGGGCCTTGGACTCGGCCTTCGCGGCCTCCTGCATCCGTTCCACGTGGTCCGCGATGAAGGCGTCGGCCAGCGCCTTGGCGCGGGCCATCGCTTCCGCGTCGCTGGCGCCTGCCACCTGGATCTGCATCAGGTTGTTGGTCAAGCCGGTACCCCGGTAGTCCGCTATGAAGTCCTCCGGTTTCTCATGGGACTTGAGGGACTGCAGGGCCTTGCCGGCGATCCGCGTGGTCGCCAGCAGCTGGATGTCGGTGCGGATCAGCGTTCCGGAGTCGTTCGCCTGGTCCTCCTGATGGGCGACCAGTACTTCGGTCACGGCGGTCGGCGGCGGCCGCAGCACGACCGACATCGCCGCGCCGATCAGCAGCCCGAGGAGCGCCATGGTGCACCAGAGGCGGCGGCGCCTGCGCACCGCCACCACCAGCGAGTGCAGGTCGAGCAGCGGAGCGGCGGCCGACGGCTCCGAGGTCTTGCCGGTCGTCACACCGAACCCCCCGTCGTGTGGGCGCGCACCGCGAGCTCGGGATCGGCGCCGTCGGGAGAGTGACCGGCCGTCCGCGTCGCACGGGCCCGGACCGTGACGGCGACGACGACGCCGACGACCTTGTGCCCCGCGTCCGCACACGCCTCGGCGATGCCGGCGAGCTCGTCCGCTGTCCAACTGCCCGCGCTGAGCACGACCAGGGCACCGGACTCGGTGTCGCGGTCCGGCACCAGGGGCTGCGACACCGCGACTTCCACCACCCGCAGCACCGGGCCGTTCTCGGCCTCGGCGACGAGCTGCTCGGCGGCCAGGCGGGCGGTCCCGTCGCCGTCCGGTACGACGACCAGCAGCCGCCGGGGGGCGGGCAGTTGGTCCCGGAGGCGAGCGCACACCCGCCGGTAGCGGGTCCGTCTGCTGTCCTCGTCGCCGGACATCTGCGGGGCCGGTACGTCCCACCGGGTGTCGAGGCCGAGGAACCGGCGGACCAAGGCCCGTGGACCGGGCTCCTGCGGCCGGTGCGCGGGCTGTTCACCGGGTACGTCGACGGTGCCGAGGAGTGTTGAACCCAGGGCCGCGGTGATGTCCGCTTCGGTGCGCAGCCGGCGGTTCATCCGCGCGGCGGTGAGGTGGCCGATGACCGCGAGCAGGAAGAACAGCAGCGCCCCGCCGGCGATGAGCTGCGTCCTCGTCGGCGGCGCCTCGCCGTCCGGCCGGGGCGCCGGCCCCATGACGACCATGCCGGCCTTGGCGGCCGTCGGGTTGGCCTGATCCAGTTTCTTCATGGCGTCCTGCAGCGCGGTGCGCATCTTCTCGAGTTCGGTGCGGGCCTGCACGCTCTCCACGTTCTGGCCCGGATTGGCCGCGTTGGCCAGGTCGGTGATGCGGCGGCCGGCCTCCGCCACCTTCTGCCGCAGTGCCTCGGAACTCGCGGCCGCGTCGGTGTCGGCGCCGTTGCCCGAGATCCGCGCGGCGAAGGCGACGAATTCCTTGGCCATCTGGTCGGAGAGCCGCTGTGCGCGCTCCGGGGTGTCGGCCGTGCCCGAGATGTTGATGATGTTCCCGTCGGCGGCCTTGGCGCTCACCCGGTCCCGCAGGTCGCTGCCGCTGACGCCCTTCCAGCCGAGCGCGGCGGCCGCGCGGTCGACCACCGCCGAACTCGTCGCGATCTCCGCCTGCGTGAGCAGTTCGCGCGCCTCCCACTGCCCCGGCAGCAGGACGGGTGCCGACGCCGTGTAACGCGGCGGATTCAGCACCGAGGCGCCGTAGCCGACGAGCGCGCCCACCACGGTGAGGACGGTGAGAAGCCGCCAGCGCCGACGGAGAATCCGCCCGATCGTGACCAGGCGTATCGTGTCATCGCTCAATGGCGCGGCCTCTTCCCGGTGCGCAGCGGCCTCTTCACCTGTGCGCAGGCGGCGGCATAGGCGTCGAGCAGCGACGCTTGCGAGTTCCGCCAGGAGAGCTGCCCGCCGATCCGCTCCTGGCCGATCTTGCCCATCCGGGCCCGCCTCTCCGGGTCGTCCAGCAACAGCGCGATGAGCCGGGCGAATTCGGCCTCGTCGTTGGCGGGCGCGTAGACGGCGGCGTCACCGGCGGAGACTCGCGCCTCCCGGAGGTCGAACGAGACGATCGGCCGGCCCATCGCCATGTACTCCAGGACCTTGTTCATGGTCGACACGTCGTTGAGCGGATTGCGCGGGTCGGGGGAGAGGCACACGTCCGCGGTGGACAGGTAGCGCACCAGGTCGGCATCCGGAATGCGCCCGGTGAACTCCACCTGCTCGGAGAGACCGAGCCGCCGGGACAGCTCCACCATCGCGTCGAAGGCGTCGCCGGCGCCGACGAACACCGCGTGCCAGTCGGTCCGCCCGAGCTCGTCGCGCAGCTTCGCGAGGGCCCGCAAGGCGTAGTCGACGCCGTCCTGAGGGCCCATGACGCCGAGATAGCACAGCAGATGAGGCTTGCCGCGCTTCAACTCCGGTTCGGGCGGCACCGGTTGGAACCGGTCGACGGCGGGCGCGCTGCGCACCACGAAGACGTCCGCCGGCCGCTTGCCGCCTCGGCGTATCGCGACCTCCCGGTAGCTCTCGTTCGTGGCGAGCACGACGTCCGCGGCCCGGTAGGTCAGCCGTTCCAGCGCGCGCACGGCGCGGTAGAGCAGATCCTCGCCGCGGTCGAACCGGGAGAGGTACAGCTCGGGTACCAGGTCGTGCTGGTCGAAGACGAACCGCGCCCCGCGCCGCTTCAGCCGCAGTGCCGGCAGGAACAGCAGGTCGGGCGGGTTGCAGGCGTGGACCACGTGGACCGGGCCGACCTTGCGGGCCAGCCGGGCCGTGTGCCACAGCGCCGATCCGTACTCCCGCAGGTAGCCGGCCGGGCCTCCGGTGGCCGCGCGCAACGGGTAGCGGTGGATCCGCACCCCGTCGATCTCCGCCTCCGGCTCCGTGTCCCGCTTGCTCCCCTGGGGACAGATGACGTGCACCGTCCAGCCCGCGTCGCGCAGCGTCGTGCACTCCTGCCACACCCGCCGGTCGAACGGCACCGACAGGTTCTCCACCAGGATCAGCGCGCGACGGGCCGGTCCGGTGCCACTGATCGCATTACCAAGCAAGGCCCATGTACCCCGGTTCGGCCCGGCGCGCGTCGGCGTCGGGAAGGCGGATGAGGTCGACGATCACCGGGCCGTCGCCATGGGGCAGCGCCGACAGCACGGCCGGATCCCTGGTCCCGACCAGGCACACCTCGGCGTGCTCGAGCACCTCGCCGACGGACTCCGCGAGCAACTGCGCGAGGTGGGGCAGCCGGGTCTCGATGTACTCGCGGTTCGCGCCGAGCAGCCGGGAGAGGTTCACGTTGGGGTCGTAGATCCGCAGGTCGTAACCCTTGCCGAAGAGCCTCTCCGCCAGCTCGACGAGCGGGCTCTCGCGGAGGTCGTCGGTGCCGGGTTTGAAGGACAGCCCGAACAGGCCCACCCGGCGCTTGCCGGTGCGCTCGACCAGCTCCACCGCACGCTGCAGATGTGCGGAGTTGGAGGGCAGCACGTGGGCGAGTATGGGCACCGAGACGTCGGCCCGCTGCGCCGCGTGGACCAGGCTGCGCAGGTCCTTGGGCAGGCAGGAGCCGCCGAAGGCGAAGCCGGGCCGCAGATAGGCGGGGCTGATGTTCAGCTTGCGGTCGGCCAGGAACACGTCGATCACCTGGTGCGAGTCCACCCCGAGCGCCTGGCACACCGCGCCCAGCTCGTTCGCGAAGCCGATCTTGAGGCCGTGGAACGCGTTGTCCGCGTATTTGATCGCCTCGGCCGTCGGGACGGGCACCCGGAACACCTCGCCGGGCAATCCGTCGTACAGCTTCGCCACCACGTCGCCGCTCGCCTGGTCGAGCTCGCCGATGACGGTCTTGGGCGGGTCGAAGAAGTCCCGCACGCTCGTGCCCTCACGCAGGAACTCCGGGTTGACCGCGACCCCGAAGTCCACCCCGGCCGTGCCGCCGACGTGCTTCTCCAGGATCGGTACCAGCAGGTTCAGACAGGTGCCCGGGAGCATGGTGCTGCGGAACACGACGGTGTGCCGCCCATCCCGCTCGGCCAGCGCGGCGCCTATCTGCTCGGCGACCCGCTCCAAGTACGTGGTGCACAGGCTGCCGTTGGGCTCCGACGGCGTGCCCACGCAGACCAGCGACACCTCGCTGCCCATGATCGCCTCGCGGACGTCGCCGGTGGCGCGCAGCGCCCCGGTCCGCACGACCTCGGCGATGAGCTCGCCGATCCGCTCCTCGACCACCGGGGCCTTGCCGTCGTTGACCAGGTCGACCTTCACCTGGTTCACGTCCACCCCGATGACCTCGTGCCCCATGCCGGCCAGGCACGCGGCCGACACGCAGCCCACATAGCCGAGCCCGAAAACGCTGATCCTCATGATCCGTTCCTCCCCCGCATCAGTAGGCCCCCTGCCCGTAGAGCACCGCACGCAGGGTCTTCCACAAGATCACCGTGTCCAGGGCGAGCGACCAGTCCTCCACGTACCGCAGGTCCAGCCGCACCGCCTCCTCCCACGGCAGGTCGCTGCGTCCGCTGATCTGCCACAGGCCGGTGAGCCCGGGCTTGACCAGCAGCCGCCGCCGGATGTCCGGGCCGTACGCGGCGGACTCCTCCGGCAGCGGAGGCCGCGGACCGACGAGCGACATCGAGCCGGTGAGCACGTTGAAAAGCTGCGGGAGCTCGTCGATCGAGTACCGGCGCAGCACTGCTCCCACCCGGGTCACCCGCGGATCCCGGCGGAGCTTGAACAGCAGGCCGGCGCCCTCGTTGCGGTCGGCCAGCCCGGCACGTGCCGCGTCGGCCCCGGCGACCATGGTGCGGAACTTGAGAATGGTGAACTCGCGGCCGTCCTTGCCGACCCTGCGCTGGCGGTAGAACGCCCCGCCCCGGCTGTCCACCAGCACGAGCAGCGCGACGAGCACCATCAGCGGCGCGAACAGCACCAGCAGGATCGCCGCGCCCATCCGGTCGACGACCTCTTTGACCGCCCGGCGGCCCCCGGTGAAGGCCGGCATGCTGACCCGCAGCAGCGGGATTCCGAGCACCGCGTCGACGTGCAGCCGCGGGCCGGCCACCTCCATCAGCACGGGGGCCACGACCATTTCGGCGTCGCTGCCCTCGAGGTTCCACGCCAGCCGCTGCAGCCGGTCCGGTGACCAGTGCGGGTCCGGTGTGACCGCGACGACACGGTAGCCGGCGCGGCGTACGTGGTCGGCGACGTCCGCCAGCCGGCCGACGACCGGCACCCCGTCCAGTTGGTCACCGTCGAGCCCGAGACCGTCCGTCGTGCACACCGCGTCCACCCGCCAGCCGAGGTGCGGGAACTTGCGGGTCCGGGTGATCAGGTCGCGCACGGTGGCGGGGCTCCCGGCGGCGAGCACCGGTCGCAGACACCGCCCTTCCTTCCGCTGTTTGTGCAGCCAGAGGCGCAGCAGATACCGCTCGGTCATGGTGACGAGCGCGATCGCCGGAACGGCAACGAAGATCCAGAGCTTGATGTTGTGCGAGGTGAGGGCGATCCCGCCGAGTGCCAGCACGACGACCGCCATGAACAGTGAGCGTCCGAGCCGGCGGAATTCCTCGGCGCCCTGACCGAGTACGCCCGGAGCCCACGCCCGGCTCACCGTGAGCGTTCCCAGCACCAGCAGCTCGGTGCCGATGGCGAGAATTCCCCACTTCTCATGCCAGTTGGCCGCGTCCCGGACCCCGAAGAAGCTGCCGATCGCCATCACCACGAAGGCGGTGGCCAGGGTGTCGCTGGTGATCACGGCACGCCGGTACCGCTGCTCCCAGTCGATCGCGGGCTGGCTGATCGCCCCGTTGGCCAAACGTCTTCGTGCCGACGGAAACGAGCTGACTAATCCCCCCTGCCGCACAGGCCCCCCCAGGTCGCCAGTGATTCGACGTGTTCGCCCGACACTGTTACTCCCCCCTCGGGAGGCCCCCGCCCCCCGCACTGTTGCTCCCCTCGGGAGGCCCGCGCCCCCGCGCGTGACATCCCGGCTATTTCAGTGCTACTGGAACAACCCGCCTTGGCGGCGGTGGACTTGCGTGTCCTGCCAGACTCTCGAGGTGCGTGGGAACCCGTCGGAACCTCGGGTGCTCCCCGCACCCAAGTCCCCTGCCGGGCTCCAGGAGTTGATCATCAGTTGCCGTCTCGTGCCCGAGCAGCTGAAGCACCGACAACTTAGACCACTGGGAGCCAATCTGTAGAGAGGGTGTGTGTAATTTGTGCTCGGCTTTGCAACGGGCGTTCTACGGCATCCAGTTCAGCAACGATTGTGCGCCGGGGTATTGCCGCCGGCCAGTGCCTCGGTACTCTGCTCCGATCGAGCTGACCGGAGGTGAGGGATGCAGTTCACCACCCGACCCACGCTGCAAGGAACCTTCGGCATGGTGTCCTCCACCCACTGGCTCGCCTCGCAGTCCGCGATGGCCGTGCTCGAGCACGGCGGCAACGCCTACGACGCCGCCGTCGCCGGCGCCTTCGTCCTGCAGGTCGTCGAACCGCACATGAACGGCCCGGCCGGCGAGGTGAACGCGATCCTCGCCCCGGCCGACGGACCGGTCAGAGTGCTGTGCGGCCACGGCCCGGCCCCCGCCGGGGCGAGCATCGCGCACTACACCTCCCTCGGCCTGACCCTCGTCCCCGGCACCGGCCCGCTCGCGGCCGCCGTCCCCGGCGCGTTCGACGCCTGGATGCTCCTGCTGCGCGACTTCGGCACCAAGACCCTCGCCGACGTGCTGGAGTACGCCATCGGCTACGCCGGGCACGGCCACGCGCCCGCACCCGGGGTGTGCCTGGCCGCCGCGGCGATGCGGGAGCTGTTCACGACCGAATGGACGGACTCGGCCGCGGTGTACCTCCCCGGCGGCGAACCGCCCGTCCCCGGCAGACCCTTCCGCAACCCCGCGCTCGCCGCCGCCTGGCAGCGGCTGGTCGCCGAGGCCCGGGCCGCCGGACCCGGCCGCGAGGCGCAGATCGACGCCGCCCGCCGCGCCTGGCGCGAGGGCTTCGTCGCCGAGGCACTGCTGCGCACCGCCTCCCGTCCCACGCTCGACAGCACCGGGAACCGGCACACCTCGACCCTCACCGGCGACGACCTCGCCCGTCACCGCGCCACCTACGAGGACCCGGTCACCCTCGACTGGCACGGCTGGACCCTGTGCAAGGCGGGCCCCTGGACGCAGGGCCCGGTCCTCCTCCAGCAGCTCGCCCTGCTGCCCGACCCGCCGGAGTACGGGAGCCCGGAGTACGTCCACACCCTCATCGAGGCGAGCAAGCTCGCCATGGCCGACCGCGAGGCCTGGTACGGCGACGCGGCCGAGGTGCCGCTGCGTGCCCTGCTCTCCGACGACTACGCCACCGCCCGGCGCGCCCTCATCGGCGACACCGCCTCCCACGAGCTGCGCCCCGGCAGCCCCGACGGCCGTACGCCCCGGCTGCCCCGGCACGCGACGACCGCCGTCGCGACCGGGCCACGGGGCCCCGGCGCGGGCGATCCCCGCCTGGCCGCCAGTGGCCCGCGGCACGGCGACACCTGTCACCTCGACGTCGTCGACCGCTGGGGCAACATGATCTCCGCGACGCCGAGCGGCGGCTGGTTCCCGTGCAACCCCGTCGCCCCCGAGCTCGGCTTCCCGCTCGGCACCCGGCTCCAGATGAACTGGCTCGAGGAGGGCCTGCCGGCCTCGCTCGCCCCGGGCCGGCGCCCGCGCACCACCCTGACCCCGTCCCTCGCCCTGCGCGGCGGCGAGGCGGTCATGGCGTTCGGCACCCCCGGCGGCGACCAGCAAGATCAGTGGCAGCTCCACTTCTTCCTCGCCGCGGCCCTGAGGCCCGAGGCCGGCGGGGGGCCCGACCTTCAGGGGGCGATCGACGAGCCCGCCTGGCACCAGGACGGCTTCCCCAGCTCCTTCGACCCGCGCCTGACGCACCCCGGTTCCGTCACCGTCGAACCGGGCCTCGGCGAGCGGACGATCGCGGAGCTGCGCCGCCGCGGGCACGAGGTGACCGTGGCCGGGCCGTGGACGGAGAGCAGGCTGTGCGCGGTCGCACGGGACCCGGAGACGGGCGTCCTGTCGGCCGCCGCCGACCCGCGCGGCATGCAGGGGCTCGCGGTGGGCAGGTGAGCACGGTGGCGTCCGTTCACCTCACGGACAGAATGTGTCCACCACCACGCCTCCGTCTGTCGTACCCCCGTGGTTCGATGGACTCATGATCGATGCATTTCTCGCAGGTGACCTGTCCGAGGTCGAGGAGGCGGTCCGCAAGGCGGCCGCCGCCGAGATCATGCCGCGCTTCCGGCAGCTCGCCGCGCACGAGATCGTCGAGAAAAGGGGCCCGCACGACCTGGTGACGGTCGCCGACCGGCTCGCCGAGGAGCACCTGACGGCCTCCCTCACCGCCCTGCTGCCCGGCTCCGTCGTGGTCGGCGAGGAGGCCGTGCACGCCGACCCCGGCATACTCGCGGCGCTGAGCGGCGACGCCCCCGTCTGGATCGTCGACCCGGTCGACGGCACCCGGCAGTTCGTCCACGGCGACCCCGGCTTCGCGACCCTGGTCTGCCTCGCGCACCGCGGCGAGCTCCTCGCCTCCTGGACGCACGCGCCCGCCCTCGACCTGATGGCGACCGCCGTCCGCGGCAGCGGGGCGCGGCTGGGCGATGTGCCGCTCACCGCGGGTTCCCCCGAGCCCGGCCGGGACCTCGAAGTCGCCATCTCCCACTACGACTTCACCACCGATGCCGAGAAGCAGGCACTGTCCCCGCTGAACACGGCCGGTGTCGCGCCGCGCCCCTGCGGCTCCGCCGGGCTCGAGTACCTGCACATAGCCCAGGGCACGCTGGATTCGATCGCCTTCACCTGGGAGAACGCCTGGGACCACGCGGCCGGGCTGCTGCTCGTCGCGGAGGCCGGCGGTGCGAGCGCGACGGTCGCGGGCGCGCCCTTCCGGATCGCGGGCGGGAACGCGCTGCCCTTCGCCGCCGCACGGGACGAGGCCACCCTCCGGCATATTCTGGGCCTGCTGGCGTCCGCCGGCTGACCGGCTCACGAGGGGAGGGCAACGGTGCCCGCCATGCTTGACGCCGTAGTGGTAGGAGCCGGGCCCAACGGGCTGACGGCCGCCGTCGAGCTGGCCCGGCGCGGTCTGGCGGTCGAGGTGTTCGAGGCGGCCGACGCCATCGGCGGCGGGGCCCGCACCGAGGAGCTGACCCTGCCCGGCTTCCGCCACGACCCGTGCTCCGCCGTCCATCCCCTCGGTATCGGCTCGCCCGCGTTCGCCGCGATGCCGCTCGCCCGGTACGGCCTCGAGTGGCTCCACCCCGAGCTGCCGATGGCCCACCCCTTCCCCGACGGCACGGCCGCGATCCTCTCCCGCCGCGTCGGCGAGACCGCCGGCTCGTTCGGGCCGCACGACGCGGCGGCGTACCGGCGGCTGATCGCGCCCTTCCACGGGAAGTGGGCCGTGCTGGCCCGGGACTTCCTGCGCACCCAGTGGGACGGGCCGCCGCACGACCCCGTCGGCTACGCCCGGTTCGGCCTGTCGGCGGCCCAGCCCGCCGCCCTGTTCACCCGCCGCTTCCGCGACGAGAAGGCGCGGGCGCTGTTCGCCGGGCTCGCGGCCCACGGCATCGCGCCGCTCACCTCCTTCGGGACGGCCGGGATGGCCCTGGTCTTCGCCCTCGCCGCCCATGAGCGGGGCTGGCCCGTGCCGCGCGGGGGCTCCCAGTCGATCGCCGACGCGCTCGGCTCGTACCTGCGCGCGCTGGGCGGCGCGATCCACACCGGCTTCGAGGTCAAGCGGCTCGACGACCTGCCGCCCGCCCGCGCGTACGTCTTCGACACCTCGCCGACCGCCCTCGCCCGGATCGCGGACCTGGGCAACGCCTACCGGGGCTACCGCTACGGCCCGGGCGTCTTCAAGGTCGACTACGCGCTGTCCGGCCCCGTGCCCTGGACCGCCGAGGAGGCCCGCCGGGCCGGCACGGTCCATGTCGGGCCCACCTACGGCGAGATCGACGCCGCGCTGCGGGCCGCGCTGGAGGGCCGCGACCCCTCCGTCCCCTTCCTCATCACCGCCCAGCCCAGCGTGGTCGACCCCGGCCGGGCCCCCGAGGGCCGGCACACCTTCTGGGTGTACGGGCACGTGCCCAACGGATGGGAGGGCGACGCCACTGAGGTGATCGAGCGTCAGATCGAGCGGTTCGCGCCCGGGTTCCGCGACCTCGTGCTCGCCCGTGCCGTCCAGGGGCCGCCCCAACTCGCCGCCCGCAACGCCAATTACGTCGGCGGCGACATCGCGATCGGCTCCGTCGCCGGGCTGCGGCTGCTCGTCCGCCCCAAGCTCGCCCGCGTCCCGTACGCCACCGCCCACCCCGCCGTCTTCCTGTGCTCCTCGGCCACCCCGCCGGGGCCCGGGGTGCACGGGATGTCGGGACACCACGCGGCGCGTGCGGTGTGGCGGAGGCTGCGCGGGGCCTGATGGTCGCTGTCAGCCGTGGGAGAGCGCGGCGATGAGCTCGTCGCGGCCGCCGACGCCCATCTTGCGGTAGACCGACCGGAAGTGGTCGTTGACCGTGTACGGGGACAACTCGAGGCGGCGGGCGATCTGTTTGGCGGAGAGCCCCTCCAGCGCCTGCTCCACGACGCCGCGTTCCCTGGGGGTGATCCCGTACCAGGCGCTCACCGCGGGCAGCAGCAGACCGGCCGCGGCGGGCTGGATGGTGACGACGACCTCTCCGGGGGCGCCGCCCTCCAGCAACTGGGCGTGCCCCGCGATCCAGCCGCCCGGCGTCGGGATCCGGGACACCGTGGGTGCGCCGGTGAGGCGTGTGAGGAAGGCCCTGTTCCAGACCGTGATCCACAAGTCCTCGTCGGTCAGCGTCGGATGGGACGCCGCGGTGCGCAGCCACTCCCGGCTCGAGGGGGTCGCGGAGGCGATCCGGTTGTCGGCGCCGACGACGATCACGCCCGTCGGCAGCGCCGTCCGCAGCGGACGGGGAGGCATGGCCCTGACGAAGCGCTTGAGGATGTCCACCATGGGCGGGACGAGGAGCCGGGCATGGCGGGCCTCGTCGGCAGAGAACGGCCGTCCTCCCTCATCGCGCACCAGGATCACGGAGCCCCAGGTTGTTCCGCCGTGCACCAGGGTCACCTGCATCTCGCTGCCCCAGCCCTTGGCGTGAGTGACCTCGAGCACTCGGTGGCCGGAATCCGCCGTGGCGAGTTGCCCGCGGTAATAGCGCGGTGGCTGGGGGCCGTTCACGATCGCGTCCAGCCGGCTCCGGAGCGGCGGGGCGCCACCGGAGTGCTCGCCGGTGAGCAGACAGCCTGCCCCGGTGACCGGGTCGTAGCCGGCGAGGAGGAGGCCGTCGTGGGGGATGAGCCCCCTGATCCGGTGGGAGAGCTCGCGTGCGAGCTCTCCCACGGCGGTGTTTCCGGCCGCCGCCACATTTGTGACTGTCGTCATCGACATGCACCCGAGTGTGCCTCTCCACAACCCCCAAGAACTCGGGATTTCCGGACGACGTCCCGTGCGTCATGCTCGCTACTACGTGGCAGGGGCACGGAAGGGGGATGTCAACGGGCCTTCCTCCCTTGGCACATGAGCCCCGGCGCGCATACGGGGGCGGTGCGCCGGGGCCTTCTCCCTGTCCGTCTCAGGCCGCGCTCCGCAGGTCGGTGAGCAGCGCCGTACGGACGGCCTCCGGCTCGGTCCCGTGCCTGCGCAGGAGCCCGTCGACCGTCTTGTCGCCGGCGGCCAGGACGCCCAGCACGATGTGCTCGGACCCGATGTGGCGGTCGCCCATCGCCGCGCACTCCCGCAGGGCGCGCTCCAGTGCGTGCTTGGCGCTCCGGTCGAACGGGATGTGCCCCTTGGGGCCCTTGGCGCGGCGGTGCCACGGTCGAGTGCTCTCCTCCTCGGGCCGGTCGAGGGCGCCCGGCCCGAAGACGTCCTCCGCGCGGTCGCGCACGGCGTCGAGGTCGATGCCCAGCGCGCGCAGCGCCTCGGCGTCGTCCTCGTCGAGCGGGCCGGCGGACTTCACGGCCGTACGCCAGGACTGCGCCGTGATCCCGAGCCGCGCCAGCGTGACTGCCCCCGGCGCCCCGTCCAACGTGCAGACGGCGAGCAGGAGATGCCCGGCGCCGACGCGGAAGTGGTGCAGCATGCGCGCCTCTTCCTGCGCCATGACGACCGCGGCCCGCGCGCTCTTCGTGAACTGCTCGAACATGTCTACCTCCTGGCGTGTTTCTTGTGGACTGCCTGCCTGCTGACGCCGAGTGCGGCCCCGATTTCCTCCCAGGACCAGCCCTGCCGTCGCGCGCTGTCGACCTGGAGCGCCTCGAGGCGCTCGACCAGCCGCCGCAGAGCGGCGACCGCGCGCAGCCCCACACGGGGGTCCGCGTTCATGGCGGCCTCGGTCGTACCGACCGCGTCCTTCGCATCCGTTCCGGCCATGCTGTCAACGTAGGATGACAAAGGAGGCCTGTCAATGAATGTTGACAAGCGGAGACGGCCATGTCGGATTTCCGCGAGCCCCGGCGGCCCGCGCGCGTGATCCTTGAAGCATGCAGATCGACTTCGACCGCTGTGTGCGGGCCGTGCGGTCCAAGGACTCCCGCTTCGACGGCTGGTTCTACACCGCCGTCCTGACCACCCGCATCTACTGCCGCCCGAGCTGTCCGGTCGTCCCGCCCAAGGACCGGAACATGAGCTTCTACCCGAGCGCCGCCGCTGCCCAGCAGGCCGGTTTCCGGGCCTGCAAACGCTGCCGGCCCGACGCCAGCCCCGGCTCGCCGCAGTGGAACGAACGCGCCGACCTCGTCGCCCGCGCGATGCGGCTGATCGCCGACGGAGCCGTCGACCGCGAGGGCGTGCCCGGGCTCGCGGCCCGCCTCGGCTACAGCACCCGCCAGATAGAACGCCAGCTCCGCGCCGAGCTCGGCGCGGGACCGCTCGCCCTCGCCCGCGCCCAGCGCGCGCAGACCGCACGCGTCCTCATCGAGACCAGTGCCCTGCCCATGGCGGACATCGCCTTCGCCGCCGGCTTCTCCTCGATCCGCACCTTCAACGAGACCGTGCGCGAGGTCTTCGCGCTCAGCCCGAGCGAACTGCGCGCCCGCGCCGGGCGCGGACGACTCCCGTCCGTACCGGGAAAGCTGACGCTCCGTCTGCCCTACCGCGAACCCCTGTGCCCCGACAACCTCTTCGGGCTCCTCGCCGCAACCGCCGTACCCGGCGTGGAGGAATGGCGCGACGGCGCCTATCACCGCACGCTGCGCCTGCCGTACGGGCAGGGAACCGTCGCCCTCGCTCCCCGCGCCGGTCACATCGAGTGCCGGCTCGCCCTCACCGACCAGCGCGACCTGGCCGGTGCCATCAGCCGCTGCCGCAGGCTCCTCGACCTGGACGCCGACCCCGAGGCCGTCGACGCACTGCTGCGCACCGACCCCCATCTGGCGCCGCTGGTCGACAAGAACCCCGGCCGGCGGGTCCCGCGCACCGTGGACGCCGAGGAGTTGGCCCTCCGCGCCGTCCTAGGCCAGCAGGTCTCCACCGCCGCCGCACGCACCCTCGCCGCCCGGATCGTCACCGCCCACGGCACCCTCCTCGAGACCCCCGACGGCGGCCTCACCCACCTCTTCCCGACCCCCGAGGCGCTGGCCGCCCTCGACCCCGCCTCCCTCGCGATGCCCGCGGCACGGCGCACCACCGTGCTGCGCACGGCGCGGGCCCTCGCGGACGGTGAACTCCGCCTCGACGTCGGCAGCGACTGGTCCGAAGCCAGGAACCGGCTCGCCGCCCTGCCCGGCATCGGCCCCTGGACCGCCGGCCTCATCGCCATGCGGGCCCTCGGCGACCCCGACGCCTTCCTCGCGACCGACCTCGGGGTGCGCCGCGCGGCGGCCCGTACGGGCCTGCCCGCCACACCCGCCGCGCTGACCCGTCACGCGGAGGCCTGGCGTCCGTGGCGCGCCTATGCCGTCCAATACTTGTGGTCCGCCGACGAGCATGCGGCCGCCCGCATGCCCGCGAACACGCCCGCGAACTGAAAGGAGGCCGCCATGGCTGTTGTTCACACCACCGTTCACACCACCTTGGACAGCCCCTACGGCCTGCTCACCCTCGTCGCCACCGAAGGCGAGCTCTCCGGCCTCTACATGACCGACCAGCGCCACCGGCCGCCCGAGGGAGGCTTCGGCGACCGCGACGACACGACCTTCGCCGAGGTCATCCGTCAGCTGAAGGCCTACTTCGCCGGTGAGCTGACCCGCTTCGACCTTCCGCTGCGCCTGGAGGGCACGCCCTTCCAGCGCCGCGTCTGGGACGGGCTCCGGCAGATCCCGTACGGGACGACGCTCTCCTACGGCCAACTCGCCGAGCGCATCGGCTCCGTCGGCTCCTCCCGGGCGGTCGGCCTCGCCAACGGCAAGAACCCCATCGGCATCATCGTCCCCTGCCACCGCGTCATCGGGGCCGACGGCAGCCTCACCGGCTACGGCGGCGGCCTCGACCGCAAGCGGCAACTGCTGGCCTTCGAGCGCGGGACGGCGGGGGAGCCGACGCAGGACGGGCTGTTCTGAGGGCCTGCCCCGCGCTCAACCCCCCAGCCGCTCCAGCACCTTGGGCAGTGCGGTGCCGATCGGCTCCCGTACGACCTCGTCCGCGCGGTCGTCGTACGGGGTCGGCTCCGCGTTGACGATGACCAGGCGCGCGCCGTGGTCGGCCGCCAGCCCCGCGAGCGCCGCCGCCGGGTGGACCGTGAGGCTCGTGCCGACCGCGATGAAGACGTCGCACGCCTTGGTCACCGCCACGGCCTCGCCCAGCACTTCGGGGTCCAGCCGCTCGCCGAACATGACCGTGGCCGACTTGAGGATCCCGCCGCACGCCTCGCACGCCGGATCCGGGTCACCCGCCTCCACGCGCGCCAGCGCCTCCGTCATGCCGGAGCGCGCCCCGCAGCCCGTGCACTCCACCGCCCGTGCCGTGCCATGGAGTTCGAGCACCTTCCGCTCCGGCATGCCCGCGAGCTGGTGCAGCCCGTCCACGTTCTGCGTGATCACCCGTACGGGAACCCCGGAGCGCTCCAGCCGCACCACCGCCTCGTGCGCGGCGTTCGGCCGGGCCCGCAGGGTGGGCGCGTCCCGCCGCATCCGCCACGCCCGCCGCCGGATCTCGGAGTCGGCCATGTAGTACGCGTAGGTGACGAGCTTCTCCGCCTCCGGGTCGCGCCGCCAGAGCCCGTTGGGCCCGCGGTAGTCGGGGATGCCGGAGTCGGTGGAGATCCCGGCGCCGCTCAGGATCACCACCAGGGGCCTGCTCCGGGTCGTCCCGTCGTGGTCGTCGTTGCGCATGCGGTGAGGGTACGCAGGGCCGGGGCGGGCGGCGACGGAATTGGCCATGCTGTTGATTTGTCGACTTCCGGCGTACTTCGTGAAGTCGTTTCGTATCACTCACCCATCCCTCGCGTGAGTGATGTACGTGCTGCGCTTGGGCGTATGCCCGGTCCCGTCTCGCCGACACGCCGCCACTTTCGTGGTGCTGTGCGACTCCGGAGCTCTCCAGGAGTGAAAGGAGCGACATGTCGCTTTTCGAGAGGGGGTTCGTGGCCTTCGCGACCAGGCGGGGTGCCGTGACCTCCGGGGTGCTGCTGGCACTCTGCGCCGCGTCGGGCGGGGCGCTCGCCGCGGGGAGCGCGGGGAGCGCGAGCAGCGCGGGCAGCCGGTCGGTGCCGGGCAAGGTGGTCTCCCGCACCGGCCAGTACGTGCGCGGCGAGCCCACGACCCGCGCCGCGGCCCTCGGGCTCTACCAGCCGGGGGACCGCGTCCAGCTCGCCTGCAAGGCCGATGGCGAGGACGTGCAGGGGGACCGGCGCTGGTACCGGCTCGCCGACCGCAGGGGCTGGATAAGCGCCCGGTTCGTCCGGAGTCAGGGCGAAGTGCCGCTCTGCCATAGCGAGAACGGTGACCACCGCGGCGACGGTCACCATGACGCTCCCAAGGGCAACCACGATGCCCCGAAGGGCGACCACAACCCCAAGGGCAACCACGATGCTCCGAAGGGCGACCACGACCCGAAGGGTGGCAAGGGGGACAAGGGCGAACCGGGACCCCCCGGACCGAAGGGCGACAGGGGCGATCCGGGCCTGCCCGGTGCTGCCGGGCCCACCGGACCCATGGGTCCGGCCGGCCCCCGGGGCGACTGGGGCCCGCCCGGCCCCGTCGGTCCCCGGGGTGACTGGGGTCCACCCGGTCCCCAGGGCGACCGGGGCCTGCCCGGTCCCGCCGGCGCCATGGGACCCATGGGCCCTGCCGGTCCCACGGGCTCTCAGGGCCAGCAAGGCCCCACAGGACCCACAGGCCTCCAGGGCCAGCAAGGCCCCACAGGACCTACAGGGCCCACAGGTCTCCAGGGTCCGAAGGGCGACAGGGGCGACAGGGGCGACAAGGGTGATCCGGGAGATCCGGGCGGGCCGACCGGCCCGCAGGGACCCGTGGGCCCCCGCGGCGATGCCGGTCCCACAGGACCGGTCGGTCCGATGGGCCCGATGGGACCCGCCGGTCCCACGGGCTTCATGGGCCCCATGGGTCCTGTCGGCCCCCAGGGCCCCAAGGGCGACCCCGGCGGACCGGTGGGCCCCGCCGGTCCCGCAGGCCCTGCCGGCCCCGCCGGTGCTACGGGACCGACCGGCCCCGTAGGGTTTGCCGGCCCCGCGGGCCCCCAGGGCCCGAAGGGCGACCGGGGTGATTCGGGTACAACCGGCCCCGCGGGACCGGCCGGAGCCGCGGGCCCCCAGGGACTCGCCGGAGCCACGGGCCCGATCGGACCCGCGGGCCCCGCCGGGCCGACCGGACCGATCGGATCCGCGGGCCCGGTGGGACCGGAGGGCCCCATGGGCCCGGCAGGCCCCTTGGGACCCGTAGGGCCGATGGGCCCCACCGGCCCGATGGGCCCCAAGGGTGACCGAGGCGAAACCGGCGCCCTCGGCCCCGTAGGCCCCCAAGGACCCCTGGGACCCGTAGGACCGATGGGCCCCGCCGGGCCCGCCGGCCCGACCGGATCCTCCGGGCCCATGGGCCCCCAAGGACCTGCGGGCCCCACCGGGCCCGCCGGACCCCCTGCGACGCTCGGCGTACCGCGCCTGGTGGAGCAGGACTACACCGTCCCCTCAGGCGCCCGGGCGCAGGAGCTGAGGAGTCCGGTATGCCCGGCGGCCACCCGCGTGATCAGCGGTGGCTACCTCCAACCGGGCAACTGGACGGACGGTTTGAACAAGATCGCCGCGTTCCCCGACACCAGGGAGAACCTCTACCTAGTGGGGGTGAACAACACCAGTCCGACCGCCATCACCCTGAGGGTGTTCGGCGTCTGTTTCCCGGCCTGAAGCCGGCGGTGGTCAGGGATCTCCACCGCCAGCCGAAGCCGTCGCACCACTGGTGGCCCGCCCGTCGGCGGGCCACCGGCATGTCAGGCCGGGTGCGTACGCAGCCAGTCCAGCACCTGGGCGGCGTGCTCGTTCGGCGGGAAGACCGGATAGAAGACGTGCTCGACCGCGCCGTCCCGGACGATCAGCGTCAGCCGCTTGTACAGCTCCGCCCCGCCCGCCTCGAAGGTGGGCAGCTCCAGCAGCCGGGCCAGCCGCAGACCGGGGTCGGACAGCATCGAGAACGGCAGGCGGAGCCGTTCGACGACCTCGCGCTGGTAGTCCGTCTCCTGCCCGGACAGCCCGAACACCCGCTCCGCGCCCGCCTCGAGCAGCTCCTCGTGGTGGTCGCGGAAGCCGCAGGACTCCGGGGTGCAGCCACGCGCCCCCGGGATGGCGTCCCAGCCCTCGGGCACGTCGACGCCCGGCCGCCCGGTCAGCGGGTAGAGGTAGACGACCGTACGCCCGGCGCCCAGCGCGTCCAGGCGGACCGACCCGCCGGAGGTGGCGGTCAGTTCGAGGGCGGGCAGGCCCGCGCCGGGCAGGTGATCGGCGGCCCCGTCGTCCTCGGGCACGGGCAGACCGGCCGGCAGCCGGGTGTAGTCGTCGCTCATGGGGTGCTCTCCTGGCGTCACGTTCGGCTTCACGATGCTGTTGCGGTGAGCGGCCTCGTGCAGGTGCGCCGTCAGGACCGCCCGGCGGGCCGACAACGCGTCGATCCGCTCGGTCAGTTCGTCGATCGCCTCGCGATACCCGGCGAGCGACGCCGGGCAGTCGTCCGCGTGCTGCCGGCCCGAGGCCAGGCAGTCCAGGAACGGGCGGGTGCGCTCGACCGGAATGCCCAGCCCGCTGAGCGCCTTGATCTCGCGGACCAGCCGCACATCGTGCTCGCCGTACTCGCGGTATCCGTTGGCCAGCCGGCCGGGCGTGACCAGCCCCAGCGACTCGTAATAACGAACCGCCTTCACCGTCACACCCGCCGCCCGCGCGACGTCACCGATCCTCATGCCGCTCACTCACCTCCGCTTGCTGTCACGGACGCTAAACCCTGCCCCTGGGGGCAAGGTCAACCCGCCGCGGCGGTCAGCGGAACGCGGTGTCCGACCCCAGCTCCTCCGCCGCGTCCAGCTGCGCCAGCCGGCCCTGGAGATGCATACGGAGCCAGGTGAAGGCGTCCTCTCCCAACGGGAGCCGCAGCGGCGGCTCGTCGAGGCCGACCGCGGCGATGATGGCCTCGGCCCCGCGATACGGGTCGCCCTTCTGGCTGCCGTGCGAGCCCTCGAGCGCCTTGCGCGCGGGAGCGATGATCTCGGCGTACTCCGCCATCGGCTCGCCCCACTGCAGCGACCGGCCGCCGAACTCGGTACGGAACGAGCCCGGTTCCACGATCGTCACGCGGATGCCGAGGTGCGCGACCTCGGCCGCGAGCGACTCGGAGATCCCCTCCAGGGCGAACTTCGTCCCGGCGTACGCGGTGCCGCCCGGCGCCGCCATGACGCCGATCACCGACGACATCTGGACGATGCGCCCCGACCGCTGCCGCCGCATCAGCGGCAGGACGGCACGGGTGACCGCCATCACGCCGAAGACGTTCGTCTCGAAGTTGCGCCGCAGCGCGTCCTCGCTCAACTCCTCGAACGCGCCGAGCAGTCCGGCGGCGGCGTTGTTCACCAGGACGTCGATCCGGCCGAACGCCTCCTCGGCCTCCGCCACGGCCCGGCGGATCGACTCGGGGTCCGTCACATCCAGCCGGACGGCCCGCACCCGGTCCGGCGCGAGCGCCACCAGGTCCTCGATGCGGCTGATGTCCCGCGCGGTGGCGACGACCCGGTCCCCGTGAGCGACGACGGCCCGGGTGATGTCCCGTCCGAAACCGGAGCTGGTCCCCGTGACGAACCACACCCGCCCCGTGCCGGCCTGTGCGCCGCTGTGCTCGCTCATCGTGCTGCTCTTCCGTTCTCGGGTAAGAAGATCTCTTGGCCGGTGCACTCTACAAGCGCTTCGCATGCCTCTGGCGAGCCATTTTTCTTCGCTCTTCAGCGGCGGCTGTGGCGGCCCGGGGTGCAGCCGAAGGCGCGTCGGAAGACGTCGATGAACGCGCTGGCCGATGACCAGCCGCAGCGGTGGGCGACCGTGGTGACGGGGATGCCGTCGGCCAGCATCCGCAGGGCGTGGTAGAGCCGCGCCTGGGTGCGCCATTGGGGGAACGTCATGCCGAGTTCGGAGCGGAAGAGGCGGCTGAGCGTACGTTCGCCGACTCCGGTCGCGGCGCCGAGGGCGGCCAGGGTGCGAGGGTCCGCGGGATCCTCGCGGAGTATGGAGCAGACGGCCGCGAGACGGGGGTCGGTGGGGGCGGGCAGCCGTACGGGCAGTTGGGGAGAGGCGCGCAACTGGTCGCGCAGGACGGCCCGTAGACGTCCGCGTTCGGGGCCGGTGTCGTCGGGCGCTCGGGTGTAGGCGCGAATCAGCTCGCGCAGCAGCGGGCTGACGGCGAGGACGGTGGGGGCGTCCAGGCCAAGGGGGTTGTCGTCGGCCGGCAGCCCGACGAAGTGCACCTCGAGGTGGCCGTACGCCCGGTGGGCGTGGACGGTCCCCGCGGGGATCCAGATGGCGCGCGTACCGGGCGCGAACCAGGTGCCGGCATCGGTGGTGACGGCCACGACACCGGAACCCGCGTAGGCGATCTGGTGGTCGTCGTGCCGATGCGCGTCGATCTCCTCTCCGGCCGCCAGGACCTGGGCACGGGTCGGGGCTTTCGGCGTGTGGCGGATTTTCGGCACGAGTTGGCAACTTACCGGAAGCGCGACACTCATGTGATCGCCAACGATCGAGGCATGCCCACGAACCGTCCCATCACCCTGATGTCCTCGGGGCACGCCTGCGTCGACGTCTACCAGGGAGCGGTGGCCGCACTGGTGCCGTTCTTCGTCTCCGAGCGTGCCTATTCCTACGCCGCGGCGTCCGGCATCGTGCTGGCCGCGTCCCTGCTGTCGTCGGTCGTACAGCCGTTGTTCGGAGCACTCACCGACCGGTGGGCCATGCCGTGGCTGCTGCCGGTGAGCACCTTGCTGGGCGGCCTCGGCGTCGCGCTGAGCGGGGTCGGCGGCTCGTACGCCCTCACCCTGGCCGCAGTCGCCCTGTCCGGCATCGGAGTCGCCGCGTACCACCCCGAGGCCGCCCGCGTGGCACGCAACGCGAGCAACGGCAGCCACACCGCGATGAGCTGGTTCTCCCTCGGCGGCAACATAGGTTTCGCTGTTGCCCCGTTGCTCGTCTCCGCCGTCATCGCCACCGGCGGCCTGCACGCCTCCCCGCTGCTGGCCGTACCCGCCCTCGCCGGTGCGGCGCTGTGCGTGGCAGCGCTGCGGACGGTCGCCTCCCCGGCTGCGGGCGCCACCCGCGCGAGCCGGGACGGGGGCAGGGACAACTGGGCGTCCTTCCTCAAGCTGTCCGGGGCCATCGTGTGCCGCTCGGTCGTCTTCGTCGGCCTGAGCGCGTTCGTCTCGCTCTACGTGCGCCAGCGCACCGGAGGCGGCCAAATATCCGGCACGGCGGCCCTGTTCGTCCTCTACCTCGGCGGCGCGGTGGGCACGGTGGCCGGGGGACGGCTCGCGGCCAGGTACAGCCGCGTCACGGTGGTCCGGTGGTCGTACGCCCTGACCGTCCTCGCCGTCGCGGGCGTCGTCCTCGTCCCCGGGCCGCTGCTCTACCTGTTCGTCGTCCTCACGTCGGCCGGGCTGTACGTGCCGTTCTCCCTGCACGTCACCCTCGGCCAGGACTACCTGCCCCGGCGCGTGGGCACGGCCAGCGGCGTCACCCTGGGCCTGACCGTCAGCGTCGGCGGCATCGCGAGCCCGCTCATCGGCGCCCTCGCCGACGCGACGTCGCTCCAGGTCGCGTTGGCGCCCCTGATCGCCCTGCCCGCGGTCGGCTGGTTCCTGCTGCGGACACTCCACGAGCCCGCGATGCCGGAGGCGGCGGTCCCCGCCCGTGCCTGACAGACCTTTACATCGATTGCGCAACACGGGAACTGTCGGTCGCCGGGCTCCGTTCACCCATGATGTAGCAGCAACATATTGAGTTCAGGAGGACGTCGATGGGCGTGGCCGTACCCAAGGGCGGCAACGTGTCGCTGTCCAGGCAGGCACACGGTCTGACCGCCGTGACGGTCGGGCTGGGATGGCAGATCGGGGCCGGGGCAGGCAGCGGTGTCGACCTCGACGCCAGCGCATTGCTGTGCGGTGCGAACGGCAAGGTGCTGTCCGACCAGCACTTCGTCTTCTTCAACAACCTGCGCAGCCCGGACGGCTCGGTCGTCCATGCCGGCAGCGGTGGCACCGGCGGCACCGGCGGGGACAACGAGCAGATCCACGTCGACCTCGCCCGGGTGCCCGCCGAGGTGACGCGGATCGTCTTCCCGGTCTCCATCTACGAGGCCGCTCAGCGAGGCCAGAGCTTTGCGCAACTCGCCGGAGCCCACATCCGCGTGGCCGACCGCAACGGCGGCACCGAGCTGGCCCGTTACGACCTCACGGGCGCCGCCGCCGAGACCGCGATGGTCTTCGGCGAGCTGTACCGCCACGGTGCGGAGTGGAAGTTCCGCGCGATCGGGCAGGGATACGCCTCGGGGCTCGCCGGTATCGCGACCGATTACGGCGTCGACGTCCTGAAGGAGAGCGCGCCCCCTGCGCCCGCCGCCGAGTCGGCACCCGCACCCGTGGCTTCCGCGCCGGTGCCCGCCCCCGTGGCTCCGACGCCCACGCTCGTGTCCGCTTCCGCGCCTGCGCCGCTTGTGCCCCAGCAGGCGCCGGCGCCCTGCTTCTTCGAGCCCGGCCACGGCCCGGGCACGGACTCGGTGAGCTACTCGCCGCAGTGGGGCGTGCCCCGCCAGATCCAGGCGTGCGCCAGTTGCGCACAGCGCGTCCGGACCACGCCGCCGCCGTACTACACCCCTCCCCAGGCGGCCCAGCCGCAGCCGGTGCAGCCGGGCTACCCGCAGCAGCCCGCTCCCGGGCAACAGCAGCAGGGCCGCCGCTTCGGTATGGGCGCGGTCGTCGGCGCCGGCGCGGCCGGCCTCGTGGGCGGTGCGCTGCTGGACGAGGCGCTGAGCGACGACTAGGCATGGGTGTGAAGGGCCCGTTGCCGCGGGCCCTTCACACCGAGGGCAACGGGCTCACGTGTTCTGCGCGTTGTCGTACAGCGCCTTCGCGTCGTCGCCGAAGTACGGGCCGAACATGGTGTCCGGCAGGAAGACGTAGCCGAAGCTGTTCACCGACGCCTGGAGACCCGTGCCCGTCGACTCGTCGAACGAGGTGAACCAGGGACCGCCGCTGGAGCCACCGGTCATGTTGCAGCTGAGACCGTGGTCCTTGGTGAGCAGGAAGTCCTGCGTGGCGGTGCCGCTGCAGTGGATGAGCTTGGTGCCGTCGTAGGGGGAGGCCGCGGGGAAGCCGAAGGAGTACATCGCCTGCCCGTAGGCGCCGTTGAAGTCCAGGCCCTGGCCGCCGACCACGTCGGTGAGCTTCTTCCCGTCGAGCGGGGCGACGACGGCGGCGCCCACGTCGTAGTTCATGTCCTCACTGGCCGTCCACTGCGGGGTGGAGAGGGTCTTGGTCGCGGACCATGTGCCGTAGGGCGCCTGGCCGTCGTGGTAGCCGGGGACGAAGGTCCAGTCGGTGTGCCAGTTGCCCTGGTACTTCACACAGTGCCCGGCCGTGATCACGGTGCTGTGGTTGCCGCTGGTGACCGCGTCGCCGGAGCAGGAGGCCTTGCGGCCCTGCATGGTGAAGAAGACTCGCCCGGAGGTCTTCATGATCGCGCCGCCACCCGTCCACGGGCCGCCGGCCTGGGGGAAGGAGCGCACGGTGGCGCCGTCCAGGTGCGCGGGGGCGGGGGTGGACGGGACGACGGTGTGCCGGCCGCCGGTCGCCGGGGCGGACGCCGTGTCCGCGCGCTCCGGGCTCACGTCGAGCGGGGTGGCCGCGCGCATGCGCTCGGGGGTCCAGAAGGCCGCGGTCCGCGCGGCGTCCTGTGCCGTCACGGCGTGCTCGGCGGGGGCGGGCGCGGCGGCGGTGGCCGTCAGGCCCGGGACGGCGAGGGAACAGACGGCCAGCAGGGCGCCGGCCGCTAAAGCGGTGGTACGGGGGTGGCGTCTCACGCGTACTCCTTCTGCAGTGGGTCCGGCCCGCGGACGGGAGGGGCGGGCCGGGCAGATGAGTGGTGCGGTTTCGACGGTGCGAGACGAGCGTGCGCGCCTTGACGGGGACCCGTCAAGGCGCGCAGGTATGGTTACGGCCTACTGCCGCCGGGCGACCCTCAAGGGGCGATCGGCAACTGGCGCTTGTGCTCGGTGAGGCGGTAGCGGTTGACGATCTTCTCGAAGGCCCGCTCGTCGACCGGCTTGCCCTCCAGGAAGTCGTCGATGTCGTCGTAGGTGACCCCGAGCGCGTCCTCGTCGGCCTTGCCCGGGTCGAGGGTCTCCAGGTCGGCCGTCGGGGTCTTCCACACTAGCTCGGCGGGCGCGCCCAGCGCGTCCGCGACGGCGCGCACCCGGCGCTTGGTCAGGCCGGTCAGCGGGACGAGGTCGGCGGCGCCGTCGCCGAACTTGGTGAAGAAGCCGGAGACCGCCTCGGCGGCGTGATCGGTGCCGACGACCAGGCCGTTGTGAGCGCCGGCCACCGCGTACTGCGCGATCATGCGCTGCCGGGCCTTGATGTTGCCGTGCACGAAGTCCTGGTGATGTGCGTCACGGAAGCTCGCGCCCCCGGCCAGCGAGGCCTCGAGCGCGGCGTCGCTCGCGGGCTTGATGTCCACGGTCAGCACGTGGTCGGCCCGGATGAAGGACAGCGCGAGCTGGGCGTCGTGCTCGTCGGCCTGGACCCCGTAGGGCAGCCGCATCGCGTGGAACCGCGCCTCGTGCCCCGCGGCCCGGGCCCGCTCGACCGCGAGCTGGCACAGCCGGCCGGTGGTGGTGGAGTCGACGCCGCCGCTGATGCCGAGCACCAGGGAGGACAGGCCGGTGGAGGTCAGCCGCTCGGCGAGGAAGGCCACCCGGCGCTCGATCTCCCGCTCGGCCTCGAAGACCTCGGCGACCTGGAGTTCCCGGGCGATCTCCTGCTGCAGGGCCATGGACGCCGGCTCGCTCACGTCTGCTCCTTGTTCCGGTACGCGAATGCCGCGTACGCGATGTGTGTCGCGCCCACCCTACCCAGCCCCCGCCGCGGCGAGGAGCCCGGCGGTTGCGGGGTGGAGGTCGCTGTTCGCCCACTCCATGGGGGACCGGCCGGTGCCGTGATCTTCGCGAAGGTCCGGATCGGCGCCGTGCGCTAGTAGTGCGCGCACCGTCTCGGTGTGCCCCCAGCACGCGGCCGCGCACAGCGGCGTACCCTCCGCGCCGGGGCCGCCGCTCTCGACGTCGGGGGAGGCCCCGGCCGCCAGGAGCAGGCGGACGATCACCGCTTCCCCGTTCACGGATGCCGCGTACAGAGGGGTGGTGCCGTCGCTGTCCCGCCACTCCGGATCGGCTCCGGCCCGCAAGGTCATCCTCAGGCGGGCGGCGTCACCCAGCATGGTCGCCTCGATGAGACGCCGGGTGAGCTTCTTCCGCTTGCGCTGGTTCATGGGTGCTGAGGCTACTGGGGGTTGGGGGCACGGTCGTCAACCCCTTGGGCCATGGGTATGCAATGACGAGGAATCGTGCGCAACACGGAGCTCTGGAGGTGACCGTGAAAACGGTGTCTCGTCGCCTTGGCCCGATGGCTCTCGCCGCCGCTCTGGCACTGGCCGTCTGTCTTGGCTTATCCACCGTTCCTGCCCGGGCATCGGCCCCGCCGGGGCAGCCGGTCGCGGCCACCGACGCGGGAGTCGTGCGCGGTGTCGACCACGGGACGTACCGGACGTTCGCCGGAATCCCGTACGCCGCACCGCCAGTTGGCAGCCTGCGGTGGCAGCTGCCTCGCCCGGTGCGGTCGTGGGAGGGCGTGCGGGATGCCGGCCGACCCGGCAGCCCGTGCCCGCAGAAGGCGGGCGAGGTGCACGGCGGCAGTATCGACGAGGACTGCCTGTACCTGAACGTCACCGTCCCCCGCACGGACCGGCAACGGCCGCTGCCGGTCGTGGTCTGGTTGCACGGCGGCGGGTTCATCACCGGTGCCGGCAGCAGCTACGACGCACACCGGATGGCCGTGCGCGGGCACGTCGTCGTGGTGACGATCAACTACCGGCTCGGCGTCTTCGGCAACTTCGGCTACCCGGGCCTGCCCGGATCCGGCGACTTCGGGCTGGCCGATCAACAGGCGGCGATGCACTGGGTGCAGCGCAACGCCGGTGCCTTCGGGGGCGACCGGTCGAACGTGACGCTCGCCGGGGAGTCGGCCGGAGGAATGAGCACCTGCACGCACCTGACCTCACCGGGCGCGGCCGGGCTGTTCGCCAAGGCGATCATCCAAAGCGGCTCCTGCCTGGTCGACTTCGGCAAGAACTCCGTCTACCCGGGTGTCGGCGACTACGCGCCGTGGTCGCCACGGGCGGCGGTGGAGTCCGCAGGCCGGCAGGCGGCCATCACCCTCGGCTGTCCTCAGCCGTCCCGGGCGCTGTCGTGCCTGCGCGGCAAGCCCGTCGCCACGCTGCTGACCACGAACGACAACTTCGAACAGGTCACCTACGGCACTCCGTTGGTGCCCCGGCGTCCGCAACCGCGCTGGGCCAGGGCCGCTTCCACCGGGTCCCCGTGCTGCAGGGCAGCACCCGCGACGAAATGCGGGCCTTCGCCGCCACCCTGCAACACGCGCACCCGATCACAGCCGAGTACTACCGCACTCTTCTGCGGGACACCTTCGGCGACGGCCGTGCCCGGCGACTGGAGGCGGTCTACTCCCCGACGGCGTACGGCACACCGGCACTGGCCTGGGCGGCGCTGAACACCGACCGAGTCTTCGCCTGCTCGACGCTCACCGCCGACCGGCTGCTCGCCCGGCATGTCGCCACCTACGGCTACGAGTTCGCCGACCGCCGCGCGCCCAACGTCGGCTACCCGGAGTCGCCGCAACTCCCGTTGGGCGCCGCGCACGCCACCGAACTGACCTACCTCTTCGATCTCGGCGGCTGGCACGCGGCATTCACCCCCGCGCAGGAGCGGCTGGCCGCGCACATGATCGACTACTGGACCGCTTTCGCGCGTACCGGCCGGCCGGACAGCAGGGGACTGCCTCGCTGGCCGCAGGTGCGCTCCCACGCGGCTGTCCCCTACGTCCGGCAACTCGATACCGGGCCCGACGGAATCCACGGTGTCGACATCGCGGCCGAACATCACTGCCGCCTCTGGCCGCCGGTCAGTTGAGCACGGCGGCGAACATACCGGGCTCGTAGGAACCGCCCCGCTGGTGCACGATCACGGCCATCCGGTTGGCCGCGTTGATCAGGGCGACCAGGGAGACGAGCGCGGCGATCTGGCCGTCGTCGTAGTGCTCGCGCACCCGGGCCCAGGTCGCGTCGGACACGCCGTCGTGGGCGTCGGCGAGCCGGGTGCCCTCCTCGGCGAGTGCCAGCGCGGCCTGCTCGGCCTCGGTGAACACGGTGGACTCGCGCCAGGCGGCGACCAGGTTGAGCCGGACCGCGGTCTCACCGGCGGCCGCGGCCTCTTTGGTGTGCGCGTCGATGCACCAGCCGCAGCCGTTGATCTGGCTGGCACGCAGCGACACCAGCTCCTGCGTGGACCTCGGCAACGGCGACTGGTAGATCACCATGGCCGCGTTGGCGAACCGCTTGGCGAACTTGGTGGCGAGCTCGTTGTCGAACATGTTGAAACGGGCGTCCATGACGTCGTCTCCTCACTCGTAGTGCTGCACTGAACGACCATGAGATGCCGGAGACCCGCTCCTTGTGACGGAGCAGCGGTGTGACGAGCACCACCGCACCCGGATGTCACAACGCCGCCGGTACCGGCGTCTTGTGCGCATGGGACGACAGGCAGGAGCAGCCATGGTGAAGAGCGAGCACACGCATACGGACCCCGCCACCGAGGCGTTCGTCGCCCATCGCAACCTGCTGTTCACCGTCGCCTACGAGATGCTCGGCTCGGCCGCCGACGCGGAGGACGTCCTGCAGGAGACCTGGCTGCGCTGGTCGGGCGTCGACCTCGGCACGGTACGGGACCGGCGCGCGTACCTGGTCCGGATCACCACGCGCCAGGCGCTGAGCCGGCTGCGTGCGCTCGGCCGCCGCAAGGAGTCCTACGTCGGCCCCTGGCTGCCCGAGCCGCTGCTCACCACGCCCGACGTGGCCGAGGACGTCGAACTGGCCGACAGCGTCTCGATGGCGATGCTGCTGGTGTTGGAGACGCTCACGCCGACCGAGCGGGCGGTGTTCGTGCTGCGCGAGGTGTTCGACCTCGGGTACGACGAGATCGCCGAGGCCGTCGACAAGAGCCCGGCCGCGGTCCGCCAGATCGCGCACCGCGCACGGGCCCATGTCGCGGCGCGCCGGCCGCGCGGGACCGTCTCCCCGGCCGAGACCCGGGACGCGCTCGACGCGTTCCAACGGGCGGCCGAGACAGGCGATTTGCAGGTCCTGCTCGACATCCTTGCGCCGGATGTCGTCATGATGGGCGACGGTGGCGGGATCAAACAGGCCGTCCCGCGGCCCATCGTGGGGGCCGACAAGGTGGGCCGCCTGCTGATCGGCGGACTGGGCAAGGCCGCCGACACGATGTCGATGCGGCCGGCACAGGTCAACGGCCACCCGGCGCTGATCATCCGGTTCGACGGCGTAATCGACACCGTTGTGGCGGTGCGCATCGACGACGGCCTCATCACCGGGCTCTACGCCGTGCGCAACCCCGAGAAGCTGTCGCACATGCGGCGGGAGACCGCCCTGCGCCGCTGAGAGGTGCCGCCGTGCTCACAGCCGGATCAGCACCAGCCCCATGCTGAACCCACTGGCCAGGCCGATGAGAGCGACCATGTCGCCGGGCATGACGCGGTCGGACCGCTGCGCCAGGGCCAGTTGCAGCGGGAGGGACGCGGACGCCGCGTTGCCGTGCTTGTCCACCGTGGCCAGGAGCCGGCCCTCCGGCAGACCGAGTACGGCGCAGGCCTCCTGGAACTGCGGCATGGAGATCTGGTGGACGGCGACGAACGCGCTCTCGCGCACCAGGGCCATCTCCTCCGGCGCGTGCTCCAGGACCAACCCGGCCATCTCGCGGCCGGTCTGGGACAACTGGTTCTCGTTGAGCCGCAGACAGTAGTGGTCGTCGTCCAGGGACCGCGGAAACATCGATCCGCCGGCTTTGACGGTGCACGCCTCCCAGGCGGAGGAGTCGGCGGCGAACACCGCGTGCAGCACTCCGGGATCGTCCGGGCCGGCCGGTCCGGCGGTCAGGAGCAGTGCGGCGCCGGCATCGGAGACGGTGTAGCCGGGCAGGTGACGCATGAAGGTCTCCTGGTCGGGCACATGCCAGCGGGTGGTGAGCGTCGCCGTCTCACCACAGGCGATCAGCACGGTGCGGTGCCGACAGGTCTCGATGAAGGCTGCGGCCGTCTCCACGGCGTTGAGCACGCTGTTGCAAGCGTTCTTCACATCGAACACCGGGCAGTGAGCGCCGAGTTTGGCCGCCACGATATGGCCGGTGGCGGGTTCGACGAGGTCTTGGGACGTCGAGGCGAACAGCAGCAGGTCCACCTCGCCGATGGTCGCCCCCGCCATGTCCAGCGCCTCGACAGCGGCCGCCACCGCGAGGTCGGACGCCTGCACGTCGTCGGACCTGACGTGTACGCCCCGGACGCCGGTGAGGTTCTCCAGCGCGCCGGGCGGGGGAACGAAGGGACTCCCCGCCGCGGCCATGCCCGCCCGGACCTGTTCCATCGTCCGGTACTGCGGCGGCAGGTGCACGGCATTCGACAGCAGCCGGGCCCGGCAGGAAGGCGGCACCACATCACCGTACGGCGGTAGAGCGGGCAGGACTCCGCTATCGGAGAACAATCACCAAGTATCCATGTTTTCCGAATTTTCAGGGGAGATCACCCAGTAATCTGCCCATTCTGTCCACGCTGACCGGCTCCGCACCGGGGTAGGGATGGCAACCTGCGCCAGGACAGGCCGCGTTGGGGAACCGGACGGGGGCTGACGATGGACTGCAATGATCGCGCGGTGGCCGTCGTCGGCGTCGGCTGCCGGCTGCCCGGCGGGATCTCGGACCTGCGGGAGCTGTGGGAGGCCCTGCGCGAAGGCCGGGACGCGGTCGGCGAGATCCCGCCGGACCGGTTCGACAAGAACCGCTTGGTGGACCCTGGGGGCCTGCGTGCCTGCCGCAGCTACACGGCGGCCGGGGGCTTCCTCGACGACGTGGCCGGTTTCGACGCCGCCTACTTCGGCATCGCCCCGAAAGAGGCCCAGGCCATGGATCCGCAGCAGCGGCTGGTGCTGGAAATGGCCGCGGAAGCCCTGGACGACGCCGGGATCCCCGCCGAGTCGCTGGCCGGATCGGACACCTGCGTCTTCGTCGGGATCTCCGACCCCTTCTACGGAACGGTCCAGACGACCGTCGAGCAGTACGCCAACCCCTACATGATGAGCGGGTCCACGCTGTCCCTCGCCGCGAACCGCCTGTCGTACTGCTTCGACCTGCACGGGCCGAGCATGGCCGTCGACACCGCCTGCTCCTCCGCGCTGGTGGCCCTCGACCGTGCCTGCCGCACCCTGCTGGACGGCACCAGCCGCACCGCCCTCGCCGGCGGCGTCAACGTGCTGGGAAGCCCAGGCCCCTTCATCGGCTTCTCGCACGCGGGCATGCTCTCGCCCAGCGGCCGCTGTGCCGCCTTCTCCGCCGGGGCCGACGGCTTCGTACGGGCCGAGGGCGGGGGAGTGGTCGTCCTCAAACGGCTCGCCGACGCGCTGGCCGACGGCGACCGCATCCACGCGGTGATCGCCGGCACCGGCACCAACTGCGACGGCCGCACACGCGGTGTGGCCCTGCCGAGCACCCGGAGTCAGGAAGCGCTCCTGCGCACCGTGTACGAGCGGGCCGGGGTGGACCCGGACGAGCTGGTGTACTTCGAGGCCCACGGCACCGGAACCCCCGCCGGGGACCCGGCGGAGGCACAGGCCATCGGGCGGGCCCTCGGACAGCACCGCGCCGTGGGGCCCCTGCCGATCGGATCCGTCAAGTCCAACCTGGGCCACCTGGAACCGGCCTCCGCCATGCCGGGCCTGTTCAAGGCCATGCTCGTCCTCCGGCACGGCGTCGCCCCCGCGACCCTGCATGCCCAAACCCTCAACCCGGATATCGACTTCACCGCGCTGGGCCTTGCCCCCACCGTCGAACCCGTCGAACTCCCGCGCCGGGAGCGGGCGGCCGTGGGCGTCAACTCATTCGGTTTCGGCGGGGCCAACGCCCACGCCGTCCTCACCACGCCACCGGCCCCGCCCCGGGGCGAGTACCACCCGGCCGACGCGCTGCCCGTGGTGGTCTCCGCCCGTTCGGCCAAGGCGCTGCGCGAACTGGCCGCACGCGTCGCGGCACACCTGCGGGAGGCGGTGCCCGAGGAGTTCTACGACCTCGCCCACACCACCACCCGGCGCCGCAGCGCCCACCCGTACCGCGCCACCGTCCTGGCCGACAGCCCCCGGGAGGCGGCCGACCGGCTCGACCGGCTCTTCGTGGACACGCCCGCCCATGGAGCCAGGGCCCGCAAGGCCGAACGGGGCACGGTGGCCTACGTGTTCTCCGGAAACGCCTCCCAATGGCCCGGCATGGCCGCCGACCTCATGGCCGGTGACCCGGCCTTCCGTACGGCCGTCGGACAGGCGGATGCCGCACTCGCCCCGCACCTCGGCTGGTCGGTGGCGAAGGAGCTGGCTCAGCCGGAAGCGGCCCGCTGGCAGCGCACCGAGATCGCCCAACCCGCCCTGTTCGCCGTGCAGGTGGGCCTGGTGGCCGTGCTGGCGGCCCACGGTCTGAGCCCGGCGGCCGTCATCGGGCACAGCGTCGGCGAAGTGGCCGCCGCCCACGCCGCCGGTGCCCTCACCCTGGAGCAGGCCGCCCGCGTGATCGCCGAACGCAGCCGCACCCAGGGCGCCACCGCGGGCACCGGACGGATGGCCGCCGTCGGCCTGCCCGAGCACGCGGCACGGGAGGAACTCGCCCCGTACGCGGACAGGTTGGAGATCGCCGGAATCAACAGCGACCGTGATGTCGCCGTCGCCGGTGATGCGGAGGCCCTGGCCGCCCTCGGCGCGGAACTGACCGCCCGGGACGTCTTCTTCCGCGAACTCGACCTCGACTACGCCTTCCACAGCCCCGCCATGGACCCGGTCGCAGGCCCGCTGCGGACCGCACTGGCCGGGCTGGAACCCGCCGCCGCCCGTATCCCCTTCCTCTCCACCGTCACCGGCACGGCACTGCCCGGGGAGGCCCTGACCGCCGACTACTGGTGGCGCAACGTCCGCGAACCGGTCCGCTTCCACGAAGCCGTCACCCGCGTCCTCGCCGACCACGCCGACATCCTCGTCGAGATCGGCCCGCACCCCGTGCTGCGCCCCTACCTCCAGCGCACCGACGCCACATACATCCCCACCCTGCACCGCGGCGGCGACGGCCCCCGCGAGACCACCGCCGCCGTCGCCGCCCTGCTCGCCTCGGGGGCGGACTGCGACTGGCGGACGCACTTCCCCCGCCCGGGCTGGGTGACCGACCTCCCCGCCTACCCCTGGCAGCGCGAACGCCACTGGATCGGCACGCCCCAGGACCTGGTCCTGCGCACCAGCGGCACCGGGCTGCTCGACCATCCCCTGCTCGGCGAACGCCTCCCGGGACCGCACCCGTTGTGGGAGGGCTCCGTCGAGCCCCAGCTGGTGCCCTGGCTCGGCGACCACAGGATCGCCGGATCCGTGCTCATGCCCGCCGCCGCGTACGTCGAGATGGCGCTGTCGGCCGGCCGGCGGGCGCTGGACCGGCCCGTGGAGGTACGGCACCTGGGCATCGCCAGTGCGCTCCCGATCGCCTGGCCCGACACCGGCACCACCCGGCTGCAGACCGCCGTCACCCCGGAGGACGGCGCGGTGACCATCAGCAGCAGCGAAGGCCGCGGCACCGCCTGCCACCCCGTCGTCCGCGCCCAGGTCCGCACCCTGCTCGGCACGGCCCCCGCCCCCATCGACCCCGAGGCGATCCGCGCCCGGTGCCCCCGCACCGTCAGCGGCCCGGACTTCTACGCGACCTGCCACAGCGTCGGCCTCGACGTCGGCCCGGCCTTCCAGCTGCTGCGCGAACTACGGGTGGGGGAGGGTGAGTTGCTGGCCGACTACCGCAACGAGCACCCCGGCGAGGCCTACACGGTGCACCCGGTCCTGCTCGACGGCCCCTTCCAGGCCACCGTCGCCCTGGTGGAGGAGCTCATGCGGGCCGGCCGTGTCTATCTGCCGTCGACCTTCGGCTCGGTGCGAGTGTGGCGCACGCCCTCCCCGTACGGCGTGGTCCACCTGCACCAACGCAGCCGCACCGAGACCGAGTTCTGCTGGGACGTCACCTACGCCGACACCGACGGCACCGTCACCGCGGAGATCGAGGGGTTCCGCACCCGGCGCGCGTACAACACCGACCGGACCCCGCTGACCGTCCAGCACACCGTCCTGCGCGCCGCACCGCACCCCGAAATCCCGGCCGCACCCTCGCCGTTGCCGCCCCCCGCCGACCTGGCGAACGCCGTCCGCAATCGGATCGGCCGACTGCACGACGCCCTGCGGGAGACCGGCCACGACCGCTTCCGGGCCGCCGTCGGGGAAACGGCGGCCCACTGCTGGGCCGCGGCCCTGGCCGGACTGCTCGACGACGGCTCCGCCGCGTTCGCCCTGCCCGACCTCGTCCACGGCGGGCTCCAGCCGCGCCACCGGCGGCTGGTGCGGCTGATGCTTCCGCTCCTCGCCCGGCACGGACTGGCCCGCCCCGCCGACGGCGAGCGCTGGCAGCTGACCGGCACCGTGCCCCGCCCCGACCAGCTCCTCAAGGCACTGGCCGAGAACCACCCGGCCTTCGTCGCCGAGACCCTCCATCTCAACGCGCACCTGCGGCACTTGCCCGCCGTGCTGCGCGACACCCCGGGCACACAGGAACTCCTGGAGAACGGTGCCACGACATACGAGCAGATGTACGCCGCCGCGCCCGCCCACCGCCACACCCACCGCGTGGCCCAGACGCTGCTCGGCGAGATCGTCCGCCGCTGGCCCGGCGACCGCCCCCTGCGCATCCTGGAACTCGGCGCCGCACCCCACGCTCTCACCGCGGCCCTGCTCCCCCTGCTGCCGGCCGACCGTACCCGCTACACCTGCACCGACAGGTCCGCGACCGCCCTCGCTGCCGCCGAACACCGCTTCGCCGCCCACGACTTCGTCGACCACCGCACCCTCGACCCGGACACCGACCCCGTCTCCCAGGGCTTCCGCGACGGCGGATACGACTTGGTCGTCGCCGACGACACCCTGCACACCGCCGCCGACTTGGCCGACGCGCTGCGCCGGGTACGCACCCTGCTCGCCCCCGGCGGACACCTGCTCGCCGTCGAATCGCACGACGCGCGGCAACGCGCCCTCCTCCTGGGCGCCACCGAGGACATCTGGCAGCGCAACGACCGCACGCTGCGCCCCGACACCGTGCTTCTGCCCAGCGACCGGTGGCTGCCCCTCCTGGAGCGGTGCGGCTTCACCGGCACCGTACAGACGGGCACCGACGACCGCTCCGTCCTCCTGGCCGCCGCCGACCGCCTCCCCGCCGCCGAACCCGACCCGCCCGCGCCCGCGCCGGGCACCGTCTGGACCGTCGCCGTCGAGTCGGCCGACGAGACACCGACCGCGCGCGAGCTCGCCGGGCTCCTGGGCGCCGACGTCATCACCGTCACTGACGACGACTCCTGGGCCACTGCGCTGTCCACCGAAGTCACCGGCGTCGTCTGTCTCTTGAGCGAGCCCGGCGACCCCCGGGAGACCGTCTCCCGCACGACCCGCCGCGCGGCCGTCCTACGAGCCCTGGCCGCATCCTGCGCCGAACGGACGGCGGGCGTGTGGCTGGTCACCCGGCCCACCGGCCTGTTCCCCGCCCCCGAGCGCCCCGCCCACCCCCTCGACGCGGCGACCTGGGGGACGGCCCGCACCCTGGCCAACGAACAACCTGGCCTGCACCTGCGCCGGATCTCCCTCGACCGCACCGGCGACCCGGCCGCCGACGCCCGGCGCCTGGCCCGCGAACTGCTCCTACCCACCGACGAGGACGAGATCGTGCTCACCCGGGGCGGACGGTTCGTCCCCCGCGAGACCCAGCGCCCGGCCGACCAGCCCGCCCCCGTCCCCGTCCCCGCGAGCACGCCGTTCGCCTTGGAGGTACGGGAGCCGGGCCTGTCCCGCCGGCTGGTGTGGCGGCAGGCGGAACCCTTCCATCCGGGTCCCGGTGAGATCGTGGTGGAGATCCGGGCCGTCGCGCTCAACTACCGCGACCCGATGCGTGCCAACGGCCTGCTGCCGCCCGAGGCCGTCGAGGGCTCCCCGCTCAGCCGAGGACTGGGCACCGACGCGGCGGGCGTCGTCAGCGCCGTCGGTCCGGGCGTCACCGCATACGCGGTCGGCGACCGGGTCGGCGGCCTGATGGCCGCGGCCCTCGCCTCCCACTGCCTCGCACCGGCCGTCACCGTCGGCCCCATCCCCGACGGCATGAGCTTCGCCGAGGCGGCGACCTTCCCGGTGGCCTTCCTCACCGTCCACCACACCCTCGCCGGCGAGGCCAGGCCACTGCCCGGTGAGACGCTGCTGGTGCACGGCGGCGCCGGGGCCGTCGGCCTCGCCGCTCTCCAGTGCGCTCACCACCTGGGCCTGCGGGTGATCGCCACAGCAGGCACCGAGACCAAGCGCGACCTGCTGCGCACGCTCGGCGTGGAGCACGTCCTGGACTCCCGCAGCCTCGACTTCGCGCCCCGCGTCCGCGAACTGACCGACGGCAAAGGCGTCGACATCGTCGTCAACTCCCTCAGCGGCGAAGCCATCGCCCAGAGCCTGGACCTGCTGCGCCCCAACGGCCGTTTCATCGAACTCGGCAAGCGCGACATCTTCCTCAACACCCCTCTCCTGCTGCGCCCCTTCCACCGCAGCATCACCTTCATCGGCTTCAACCTCGACAGCATCGTCTTCGACCCCGTACGCGGTCCCCGCCTGGTGCTCGAGACCGCGGCCCGGACGGCCACCGGCCAGTACCGTCCCCTCCCGCACACCTTCCACTCGGCAGCCCGCGTCGACGAGGCCTTCCGGCTGCTCCAGCACTCCCGCCACGTCGGCAAGGTCGTCGTCACCCTCGACCCGCTCGACGAACCGATCCCCGTCGAACCCGCCCTCGCCACCCCCGCGTTGGACCCGGAAGGCACCTACCTGATCACCGGCGGACTCGGCGGCTTCGGCGCCGCCACCGCCGGCTGGCTCGCCGACCGCGGCGCCCGCCACCTCGCGCTGCTGAGCCGCCGTGGAGCCGAGGCCCCCGAGGCCGCGGCCGTCCTCGAACGCCTCGCGGCACGAGGGGTGACGGCCACCGCGTACGCCGCCGACGTCACCGACGAGACGGCTGTGCGCCGGGTGGTCGCCGCCGTGGACGCCACCGGACATCCGCTGCGCGGCGTCGTCCACGGCGCCATGCGCCTGGACGACACCCCGCTCGCCGACCTCACCGACGACCGCTTCGCCGCCGTGTTCGCCCCCAAGGCCGCGGGCGCCGACGTCCTCGACCGCGTCACCGCCGACCACGACCTGGGCCTCTTCCTGCTGTACTCCTCGGTCGCCGCGGCCATCGGCAACCTCGCACAGGCCCCCTACGCCGCCGCCAACGCCTACCTCGAGGCCCTCGCACGAGCCCGGCACCACGTCGGACGCCCCGCGACCGCGATCGCCTGGGGTCCGATCGCCGACACCGGATACGTCGCCCGCAACACCCTGACGGCCACCATGACCGGCCTCGGCTTCGAACCCGTCACCTCCACCGAGGCGTTCGGCGCCGCCGACCACCTCGTCGCCACCGGCACCGACGTCGCCGGCGTCGGCCGCTACCGCTGGGCCCGCGCGCGCCGCCTGCTGTCCTCCCTGGGCAGCCCCCGCTACAGCGCCCTCGTGCCCGCCGGTGCCGTGGAAGCGGACGAGGGACGCGAGGAACTGCTGCGCTCCCTGGCCGCGATGACCCCCGAGGACGCCGTTCGCGCCATCACGGAAACCCTGGTCCGCCACCTCGCCGGCGTCCTGCACCTCGACCCGTCGGAACTGGACCCCGGCCGCAATCTGGAGGACTTCGGCGTCGACTCCCTCATGGGCGCCGAATTCATCCTCCAGGCCCGCGAATACTTCGGCATCCACCTCCCGCCCGGCGAACTCCTCGGCGGCGGACGCACCCTGACCCACCTCGCCCGCCTGATCCACGAGCGCCTGGGCATCCACTCCTCGCCGAAGCAGCAGACGTAGTAGACGTATGAGCCCCCGGCCGCCTCTCACCGCCGAACAGGCCCGCCGCCTGCCGGACTACCCCTTCCAGGGACGCTGGTTCGGCCACGGCGCATGGCACCAGCACTACCTGGACGAGGGCCGGGGCGCGCCCGTCCTCATGGTGCACGGCAGCCCCACGTGGAGCTATATGTGGCGCCGCCTCGTCCTCGGCCTGCGGGACCGCTACCGCTGCATCGCCCCCGATCTCAGAGGCATGGGACTCTCGGACCGGGCACGCGATCCGGACGGCGAACTCCTCGCCGAGACCCGGGCACAGGACCTGGGCCGCCTCGTGGACCACCTCACCTCCGCCCGCGGCGCACCCGCGCGCGGCTGGACCCTGGTCGTGCACGACTGGGGCGGCCCGATCGGCATGTGGTGGTCCCACCTGCACCCCGGCGTCGTCGACCGCCTCGTCCTGCTGAACACCGCCGCTTTCCCCCCGCCCGCCGGATACCGGCTCCCACGGGACACCCGGGCCCTGAGACTGCCCGTACTGGGCCGCATCGCGCACGCCTCCAACGCCGTGGCGCACTTGGCCCTGCGGCAGTCGTCACCGCACCGCCCGCTGCCCCGGGCCGTACGCGCCGCCTACCTCGCCCCCTACCGGCGGCGGCGCGACCGTCCGGCGCTGGTGCGCTTCGCCCGGGACATCCCCCTCGGTCCGGCCGACCCCGGATGGTCCCACGCCCGGCGCCTCGGCCGGGCCCTCATCACCTTCACCCAACTGCCCGTCTTCATCGGCTGGGGCATGCGCGACCCCCTGTACGACGACCTCGTCCTCGCCGAGTGGACCCGGCGCCTGCCCCGGGCGTCGCTCCACCTCTACCCCGGCGCCGGGCACTTCGTGCTGGAGGACGCGGCAGCACAACTCACCGAAGACATCAGGGACTTCCTCGACATCACCGACCGCCACTGAAAAATGCCTCTTAAATGCCCCTTACACGCTGTGTGTTAGCGTCGAGGGCCGCCTGCGCGGTGTGACGACTTCAGAGGAAATCAGGGGGAAAGCCGCAGTGAACGCTGTGGGCGCGGGCCGGTTCGGTGAGATGGGCGGTTGGGGTGCGCTCCGCCGGGCCATGATGCACCCGGTGCCCGCCTCGCTGGCTCTGGCGGCGGTCCTGCACCTGCTGTGGGTGCTCGTGCTCGCCAACAGCGGCGGCGACCTCGCCGCGCAGGACGCCTGGGCGGAGTTCGCGCTCCGGCACCCGGACTCGGCGTACAACCTCGCCTGGTACGGCGGCATGCACCCGGTGTCGTACAGCGTCCTCTCCCCGTTCCTGATGGGGGCCGTCGGGGTCCGTACGACCATGGTGGTCGTGGGCACCCTCTCCGCCGGGCTGCTGGCGGTGATCCTGGTGCGCAGCCGTGCGGTGCGCCGGCCCATGCGGCCCGCTCTGTACGGCACGTTCGCGTTGGTCTGCAACGCGGTGTCGGGCCGGGTGACCTTCGGGGTCGGCCTCATGTTCGGGCTCGCGGCCGTGGCCGTGATCGCCGTATGGCCGGCGAAGTGGCGCACGCGCAGATGGGCCCACCGGCTCCCGCGGGCCGGGCTCGCCGCACTGCTCTCGGCACTCGCCACCGCCTCGAGCCCGGTGGCGGGGCTGTACGTCGGGATCGTGGCCGCGGCGCTGTGGCTGACCGGGCGGCGGCCCGCCGCCTATGCCCTCGGGGTGACCCCGGTTCTCGTGGTCGGGCTCTCCGCCTGGCTGTTCCCCTTCTCGGGGACGATGCCGATGGATTTCTCGATGATGGTCCTGCCGCTGCTGAGCGCCGTCGCGGCCTTCGTCTCCGCGCCCAGGCAGTGGCGTACGGTGCGGATCGCCTCCGTCCTGTACGCGGCCGGGGTGGTGCTGGTCTGGCTGATCCCCTCCCAGATCGGCGTCAACATGACGCGTTTCGGCCTGATCTTCGGCGGCGTGGTGCTGCTCGCCGCGCTCCCGACCGCCGGGGTCCCGCCTCTCATCGTGCTGGGCACCACGGGCCGCAGATGGACGGCGATGGCCCTGGCCCTCGTGGTGGTGACGGTGTGGCAGGCCACGCAGGCCGCGAGCGACGTCATCAGGACCACGCCCTCCGCGTCCTGGACGCGGGCGCTGGCGCCGCTGCGGCAGCAGTTGGACCGGGTCGGGGCGGACCGCGGGCGGGTCGAGGTGGTGCCGGTCCGCAGCCATCGCGAGGCCTCGGCCCTCGCTCCGTACGTCAACCTGGCCCGTGGCTGGAACCGGCAGGCGGACAAGGAGCGCAACCCGCTCTTCTACGACGACGAACCGCTGTCACCCGCCGCCTATCACCAGTGGTTGCGCGACTGGGCGGTGCGGTACGTCGTGCTGTCCGGGGACGCCCCGGATTTCGCGGGCAAGGAAGAGGCGGCTCTGGTGGCGCGCGGACTGCCCTATCTGGAGCGGGTCTGGTCCGATGCCAACTGGAAGCTCTACAAGGTCCATGACCCGAAGCCACTGGCCGGGCCGGGGGCCACGGTGGAGCGTGTGGGGGCCGAGGAAGCGGTCATCCGCGTGCACAAGCCGGGCCGGGTGCTCGTCCGCATCCCGTACTCGCCCTGGCTCGGCCTGATAGACGCTCAGGGGCAGGGCTGCCTGGCCAAGTCCGTGCAGGACAACGACACATGGACGGTCCTGTACGCGCCCCGCGCCGGCGAGTACCGGATAGGGGCACGCTACAAGCTGCCGCGAGGCACGCCCTGTCCGAAGGAGATGAGGGAGTAACGGGCAGCCGGGGCCGCCCCGATGCGGGGCGGCCCCGGCCGGTTCGACCGATGCGCGTCAGCTGACGGTGTAGCTGTACGGGATCGCCGCCAGCACCGAACCGGTGGTGCCGAGCTGGTTGTTGGCGGTGGCCACCGCGCCCGGCGCGGTCACCAGGTACAGCACACCGCGCACGGTGCTGCCCTTCGGGCCGCGCGGGGTGATGGTGACCTGGAACGAACCGGTCGCGCCCGGCTTCACGGTGACCGGGTTGGGTGCCGGGGCCGAGGCGTCCACCGCGGCCGCGAACGGGTCGTTGGTGCTGGAGGTCAGCGCCGGGTCGAACGCCTGGGTGTGGGCGTCGGCGGTGACGGTCGACGTGCCGGCGGGAGCGCCGGAGGCCGGGAACGGGCCGATCTGCTGCACGTAGCTGCTCCAGAAGCCCGGGACCACCGGCTGCCGGGCACCGCCGAAGGCCCTGACGACCGAGACGGTCGAACCGTCCTGAGCCTGCTTGAGGTCACCGAACGCGTCCGGCGAACCGGTGGTGGCGCTCAACTCCAGCTGCGCGGGCGTCGAGGAGGCCGCGACCCCGGTCAACCGGTCGGTGCCCGGCGGCACCAGGAAGCCGGGAGTGGCCGAGTTCGGGTGCAGCGGCAGCGCGACGGTGGCCGAGGTGCCCTGCGGCACCAGCGGGACGTCCACCATCGTGGTGAGACGGCCGTCGGCGTGGATCATCTGGGTGGCCGCGGTGTTGTTGGCGTACGTCACCCGTACCGTCGTGGGCTTGCCGGCCGCCAGCTTGGTCGTGGCGCTGCGGGGCAGACCGGCGGCGGTCGCCCGGTCCTGGTCGAGGCCGACGGTGCCGCGGAACGGCTGGTTCAGCTCGGCACCGCTGACCGGGTTGAGGACGGTCAGCACGAACCGCCAGCGCCCGGCCGCCGGTTCGACCGCGGTGGCCGACACACCCTTGGTGGTGCCCGTGACGGCACCGGAGGGGCTGATCAGGGCGTTGCTCTCGATGTCGACGGGCGTGCCGTCGGGGCTGATCAGCGTGCCCTGCACCAGCACGTTCGGGTCGCTGAGTGTCACACCGGCGCGGATGTCGCGGTGGCCCTTGGGCACGTCGAAGGCGTACGCGAAGGACTGCGCGGGCGAGGCGTCACGGGCGTTGCCGCCGGTGATCGTGCCGGTGAAGGCGCCGCCCTTGCCGGAGAGCGGGACCAGGCTGCGCAGGATCACCGGAACGCTGGTGGTGCGGCCGTTCGAACTGGCCACGGTGATCGACTCGGCGCTGTCGCCACTGGTCCTCGGGGTGGTGAGGTGCACGCGCAGCGTGGTGCTGCGCCCTGGCGCCAGCCTGGTCACCTTCGGGCTGACCAAGCCGTCCGGCACCGCACGCTGGGTGGCGGTGTCCAGCAGCACCGGACCGGTGAAGCCGTTGCTGCCCTCGGGGGTGTAGAGGACCGCCGTCCACTTGCCCGCGACCGGGTGCGGTACGTCCACGATGCCGAAGTTGGCGGAGACCGGGCCGCCCTGCGGACGGGTGTTGGTCTCCAGCCTGCCCGACGGATCCAGCAGCGTCATCCGGACCACCGGGGTCACGGTGCCCGCGCCGGACTTCTGCGGCTTGCCCTGCCAGGCGATCGACGCGGCGAGCCGGTCGGCGCCCTGCGGCACGGTGAACGTCACCTCGTGGTGCACCCAGGGCGAACCGTCGGTCGCATAGGCGAACTTGGGGTCGGCGGAGGAGTTCAACGGCACCGTCTGCCGGGAGTTGGCCAGCGGCGCGAAGGTACGGGTGGCACCGGTCACCGTCTGGGTGGTGTGGCCGGTGTTGACCACGGTGACGTCGGCGGTGTGGCCGGAGCCCGGCGTGCCGGCGATGTCCAGCTGGCCGGTGGTGACGGCGACGGTGTTGCTCTGCCCGGCGCCCGCGGGGCTGTGGTAGCCACGGGCGGCCTCCACGGCGGAGCGGACGTCCAGCAGGCCGGCGCCCTGCTCGTGGGCGGGCAGGCCGAGGTCCTGGGCGGTACCGGTGAGAAGCTGCTTGACCAGTGCGGGAGTCGGCGACTGGTTGTGGTGGCTGTCCCGGTAGGCCTGGATCACCAGGGCCGCCGCACCCGCGGTCAGCGGGGCGGACTGGCTGGTGCCGCCGAACGGCTGGACCGGGCTGCCGGTGCCGTTGTAGTTGGTGCACTCGGTGTACTCGCTGATCTTGGGCGAGCACAGCGCCCAGTCCGCCTCACCGGGCGCGACCAGGTCCACGGTGCGCCCGGCCTGCGTGAAGCCGCCGGAGGACAGCGCGGAGATCCGGTTGTTCGACCAGGTGCCGTTGGAGAACTGGGAGGCCGCGTAACCGGTCTGCAGATAGCTCTGGTTGTCCGTCGACGCACCCGTGGAGATCACAAGCGGGTCGGTGGCGGGGGTGCCGATGGTGCCGTTGATACCGGCGTCACCGCTGGAGACGGTCACTGTCACACCGGCCGCGACCGCCTGGTCGTTGAACAGCGTGATGGTGTCGTGCGCACCGCTGTCCGGGGTCACGTTGCTGCCGAACGACTCGTTGAGCACGTCGACATGGGCGACCGAGACGGCGTAGTCGATGGACTGCAGGATCGCCGAGTTGGGGAACGAGGTGCCACCGGCCTTGAGCGCCACCAGCGAGGCGTCGGGCGCGAAGCCCTTGACGCGGATGGTGCAACCGGCGGGCAGCGGGTGGGTGGGATTGACGAACTTCGACAGGTCGTAGCTCTCCCGGCCCTGCGCGACCATCGCGGAGGCGTCACCGAACGCCTCCGCGGCGCCGCTCGGCGCGTCCCAGCCGTCGCCCGAGAAGTCCTGGTGGTCGACGACCGCGTGCGTGCCGTCGGGGCGTATGAAGTCCGGGTTGTCCGGGTCCAGGCCGTCCGCGATGTACGCGACCTTGACGCCCTTGCCCGTGGCGATCTGGTGGGCGCCGGGGTTGCCGGGGGTGCTCTCGACGTGCGTCGAGTACAGCGCCTCGGGCTCGAGCAGAGGCTTGGACGGGTCGCTGGGGCAAATCCCGTACGGGTCCGCGCCATTGTTGCCGTTGCCCTTGACCTTGCCCCGGGCGTTGGGCGCGATGGCCTTCGGCCCCTTGCCGCGGCCCGGGGCACTCGGTGCGCCCGGAGCGCCCGGTGCGGTGGCGCCCGGCGGGGTCACCTTCACCGTCTCGTCCGCGATGACCGAGGCGACGGCGGGGTCGGCCGCCAGGGCCGCGCGCAGTGCCGGACCGACCGTCGCGGAGAAGGCGTTGCCGACCACGAAGCTCTTGACGTGCGTGCCGCCGTTGGCCTTGACCTTCGCCAGCAACGGGGCCTGCGCGGCGGAGGCCGCCCGCTTGCGTGCCGCCAAGTGGTCCGCGTCGGGCGGGGTGTTGGAGAGCTGGTCCTTGAGGACAACGATCACAGGTTGCGGCGCTCCACTGTTCGGGAGCGCCCGGGCGTTCGGTGCAGAAGTCAACTCAGTGCCGTTCGCGGTGGTCCCGAGGGTCAGGACCACGGACGCGGCGGCCAGCGTGACGCCTGCCAGCCGCGATCTTCGCCAGCTGAACATCGACATCCTTTCGACCTTTCGTCCGGATAAGACATTGGAGGGCATGCCAGAGGCCTCCGGAACACCCGTCCCGACAAGCTCACGCATTCCAGCGCATCGTTGACGTCCCGACAAGGGGGTGACCACGCAGATGGGGGGCTACCCCCAGGAGAGGATGGAGGCCAGCCGCAGGGCGCGGCCGCGCCATCGGCGCGACGATCATTCCCGGCCCGAGGCAATCGAGTTGAATCGAGTTGAGGAGTGACTGGCATGACTGGCACGACCGGCACGACCGGCATGACCGAGGAGATACGGCGGCGGCCGCTGCTGGTGGCAGCGGCGGGCACGTTGGGGGCGCTGCTGGCTCCGGCGACGGCCCACGCGGCGCAGAAGGCCGCCCCGGCCAAGCCCGATGGCCGGGACCCGGTCCGTGCGCTGGAGCGGGCGGCGCACCCGCTGCGGTCGACGGCGCCGGGTGCGGACACGGCCGATCTGCGGCCCCTGGGGGCGATGGTCGGCGACGCCGAGGTGGTGGGCCTGGGCGAGGCCACGCACGGGTCGCACGAGTTCTTCACCATGAAGGAGCGGGTCTTCCGCTACCTCGTGGAGGAGAAGGGATTCACCACCTTCACCCTGGAGATGAGCTGGCCCGCAGGGCTGCGGATCGACGCGTACGTCCAGAGCGGCCGGGGGGACGCGCGCCAGGTCGTGAAGGAGGCCCTGGGCGGATCGCCGTGGGAGCGCGAGGAGTTCCTGCACCTGATCGAGTGGATGCGGGACCACAACCGGCGCCATCCCGGCCGCCGGGTCCACTTCATGGGCAATGACGTCGGCTTCCCGAAGGTGGGCGACGACCTCTTCGAGCGAGTGACAGGCTACGTCCGGCAGCACCACCCGGACCTCCTACCGCGCTTCACCGACCTGTACACCGGTCTGCGCCCCCTGAACGACAGTTCCGCCTACATGCGAAGGCCGCTCCCGGAGCGACAGCGACTGGCGACCAACGCCGAGCAGGCCCTGAGCCTGCTGGAAGCCCAACATGCCGCACCTAGCACGGAGTTCCAGTGGACGGTGCAGCACGCCCGCTCCATCGCCCAGACCGCCACGTTTCTCGCCTACGACCTCGAGGACACCGGGGCGGTGCGCGAAGCGATGATCTACCGCGACCGGCTGATGGCCGAGAACGTCATCTGGTGGCATCGGCACACCGGCCACAAGATGCTGCTGTCGGCCCACAACGGGCATGTGGCGTATGTGCCCGACGACCCCGAGACGCACCCGAAGGCACAGGGCGGGTTCCTGCGCGAAGCGCTCGGCAGGGGCTACCTCCCCATCGGCTTCACCTTCGACCAGGGCTCTTTCCTCTCGCAGGACAAGAGTCTTTCCGGCCCGTGGAAGAAGTTCACGGTGGGTGCCGCCGATCCCGGCAGCAACGAATACACCCTCGACCAGGTCGGCTACACCGACTACTTCCTCGACATCCGCAACGCCCCAGCCGAGGCCCGCGCCTGGCTGAACACCGCCCGCCCCACGCACAGCGTCGGTACCGAATATCCCTGCCCGCTCGCCGACGTCGCGCTTGCCCGGCTGTTCGACGTCCTCATCCACCTCCACCGAGTGCGGGAGGCCGACAAGCTGCGCTGAACGGGGCCGGACGGCGCTCCCTCACTCGTCGGAGTGATTTGCTTTCATGGGGCTTACGGACAAGACCGCGCAAGGCGGATCCTTCGTCTTGAGAACTGACCTTTTGGGGCGTTCTGTTGAGTATTGCTGGATACCGGGTGATTTCCATGACGGTGTCGGCGTCCCGGCCTCGTCCCGCCCCGGTGTCACGATCGGTGAAGGAGGACCCCATGCGTACGTTCAAGCATGCGGGACGAGCAGGTCTGGTCATCGGCGCGGCCGCCGTACTGGTGACAGGTCTCGCCACCAGCAGTCAGGCCGCCAGCGGAGACTTCACCTACACGACGGCCAGCGGCGTCGAGTTGGTGCTGACCAACCCTGACGACAACGTCTGCATTCCCCTGAGCGGCGGGGCGACCGGTGCGACCAATGAAACGGACGGAACGGCGACTGTCTACGGCGACGATGCCTGCCAGTCACCCACAGTGGAGATGGGGCCGGGGGAAAACACCATCTTCGGAAGGACGCAGCATTCCGTGGCGTTCAACGTCTCTGAGTGAGTGATGGGGTGCGTTAGGACATCCCTGGAAGACCCCATCGAAACCGAACCCACGTACCACAGCGAGCGCTGCAGGTCGAACGGGTGATGGTTCTCAAGCCCCCTGCCGCGGAATCGTAGGTACCGGATGCCTGCACCACTCCGTGGGGCGCGGCCCACACCACTCACTCACCGGACATGTCCTGGAGACTCCGCGGCTGACAAACGGCTTCCCGCCCGTCCCCATCCAGAGAATCCTGAGACGCGCAATCCACTCACGCACACGTCAAGTTGTCGTACAGCGAGGGAGGATCATGAAGAAACCACAGCGGTTGGTGACAGTGCTGGCAGGCCTGGTGCTGGTGGTCGGCGGCTTATCCGCCACTACGACCGCATCGGCGGCGGCAAGACCCATGGGGACGCCCCGGCCGCTCACTGGCTTTCTGATCGTGTCATGGATGAACAACCGGTGCCTGGACATCCGCGGAGCCAACGCGGGCAACGGCGCCTCAGTGGCGATGTGGGACTGTGTCGGCGACCCGCGGCAGCGGTGGTACTGGAGCGGTTCGTCCATCGTCAGCGACCTGAACGGCAAGTGTCTCGATGTCGCCGACGGCAACGGTGCCAACGGCGCCGTCCTCAACATGTGGGACTGCAACGGCGGCCAGACCTGGGCCTGGAACGGCAATCAACTGGTGCACGGCAACAAGTGCCTGGATATCTCCGGTGCGAACCAGTGGAACGGCGCGGCCGTCCAGATGTGGGACTGCAATGGAAGTCCGCAGCAGCAGTGGCACGTGGGCTGACCCCTTGTCGCCCTGATCGTGGCGCCGGCCCGATGAGGGCTGGCGCCAGGATCGTTGGGGCCGACCGAGGCAGAGGAACGAGCGCTGCGCAGCGGTGTGGAGATCGTGCCCGCCGGGCGATGAATGCGCATCGCGGGCGTCAACCCCCGTCCACGAGCGGCTGGGCACACAGATGCTCGCGGTCGCGCCAGGCGCGCTCCCACTGACGGGTCAGCACCGGGTAGACGGCCAGGTAGCGGAACGGCTTGATGCCGGCCATGTACAGCCGCCCGAAGAGGCCGTTGGGCTTGACCAAAGCCGCCATCCGCAGCTCGTACTCGCCGCTGTCGGCCGGCACCCACCCCAGGTGGCAGATGGTGTGGACGGTCTTGTTCGCCAGCTCTTGGGCGGACTCGTCACACAGCTCGTACACGGTGGTGAACGGGGTGTCCCGCGACACCGTCCCGGTCAGGGGACCGCGCAGGTCATCCGGCAGACGGTCGCACAGCGAACGGACCCGCCTGCCGAGGCCGGCACCGGGCTTGTCCCAGCCGAACAGGGCACCGAGCTTCCAGCGCATCGCGAACAGCAAACGCACCAGCGGGGGTTGCTTGCTGAGCCCTCCGGCCACCCGCAGCGCGGCGAGCATCACGGGGAAGTCGTCCGGTCCGGCGCCGGGGGTGCGGAAGGACCACACGTCTTCCACCCGGAAATCGGGGGCGACTTCGTGGATCCGCCACGGCCGCGAGGTGTGGGCAGCATTCGGGAGCCTCATCGCCACAGCCCCTTTACCTGGACTCGAGGGGGAAGATCTGACGAGGTTTGCACTCCCGCTCGTCGAAGACGGTGATCGGCGCGACCTGCTCGCGGGTGGCGGCGAACGCCGCGTCCAGGGCCTCCTGGGACTCGAACTCCACGGTGGAGACGACGGCGTCGCCCTCGGCCGTGACCCAGGGGCGGGCCGACAGGCATCCCGGCTGCGACCGCAGGATGCCGGCGACCTGGCGCACGCGGTCGGTGAACTCCTCGACGTACTCGGGCTCGGGGTAGTGGAAGGCGACGAATCCGACGGTCATGTGGATCTCTCCTGACGTCGATGTATACGGTGGCGTACAACAGCGAGGCTAGCCCGCTTATACGGTGGCGTATAGCGGGTACAGGACGTGAGAGGAGACACACCGTGGGAGCGAAGCGCACACCGCGCGAGGCCTGGGTCGAGGAAGGGCTACGGGCGCTTGCCTCCGGTGGCGTGGACGCCGTACGGATCGAGGCCCTCGCCAAGGCACTCGGGGTCACCAAGGGCGGGTTCTACGGGTACTTCGCCGACCGCAACGCGCTGTTGGAGGCGATGCTGGACACCTGGGAGCGGGAGAGCATCGACAAGGTGCTCGAACGGGTCAGGCACCTCGACGGCGACCCGCGGGAGAAGATCCGGCTGGCCGGTCAACTGACCCTGTCCGCCGACCGCTTGCTGCCGATCGACCTCGCGATCCGCGACTGGGCCCGACGCGACGAGGTCGCCGCCGCGTGCCTGCGACGGGTCGACAACGAGCGCATGGCCCTGCTGCGCGAGATGATCGGCACCTTCTGCGATGACCCCGACGAGATCGAGGCCCGCAGCCTGCTCGCCTTCAGCCTGGCCATCGGCAGCCACTTCCTCGCCGCCGAGCACCCCGGCCACACCCACACCGAGGTACGCGCCATGGCCGGCGACATCGTGCTGAACCGTCCCCGGGTGGACTGACCGGTTCCCCGGCTCGCGGGGTCATGGCAAGAGCGGACCGCCTACCTCAGAGGGAAGGCCTGTCCAGTAGCCGTCCTTGGCGCCGGTCATTACCCGTCAGGTAATCGACGGTCGGTTCGCCCGCTGGCAGCCTTGCAGATGTTTCCGGACGGCACGCCCCGGCTTCGGGGCCCGGACCGGAAACCCGATACCCGATCCTGCTTTCCGCTATGAGGGGAACCACCTTGAGGGCCATCGCCGAGTTTGCCGACCGCTACACCGCCGTCTGGAACGAATCGGACGCCGAGCGCCGCGAGGAGCTCGTCGCCGAACTATGGGCGGAGGACGGCCGCTACGCCAACGGCGAGCGCGAATACCGAGGACGCGAGCAGGTGGAGGCCGCCATTCGTGAAGCCTATGAGGACTTCATCCTCAAGGGATTCATGTTCAAGGTGAACGAGTTCCATGAGAACCACGAGTCGGTGCGGCTCATTTGGCACATGGTCCCGGTCGGCGGCACCGACGTGGTGGCGGTGGGAACCGAGTTCATCATCCGCGACGCGGACGGTCTCATTCACGTCGACTACCAGTTCATGGATGTCAACCCTGCTTGATTCGCCAGGCATTCCACAGGCCTGCGCTCCCTGCACGGTGCCGTGATGTGAACGACCCGCAGGGGATGGAGCGCTATGTTCCGCAGTATCCGCACTGTCCACCCGGCTTCCCCCGAGCGCAACCCACAGGGCGGAAGCCCCGTGGCCTACTGGACAGTTGATGATCTCATTGGCGCCAGAGAGCCTGCTGGGCGTCGGATGTGTCCATCATCGCGGCCCACTCGACGTCGAAGAGGGGCGCCGGATTTGCCAACTCACTGCCCCCTTCGGAAACGTCATCGGGCTCGAAGGCCCCTGATCCATGTCAACCCTGTGTATACCGCGCCGCGGCGAGGGGGAATCTGAGAGGACAGACGTCCTGTGGGTCTGTGAGACTTCGCCGCATGGACGTTCGTATCGAGCCCTGGTCGGAGCCTGCGCTTGCTCTTCTCCGGAGGATCAACACCCCGGATATGCGCCATCACCTCGGTGGACCGGAGCCGGAGGGCGAGCTGCTCGTCCGGCACCGCCGCTACCTTGCCATGCCGGCGGAGGGCCATGGCTGCATGTTCGCTGTGCTGCTCGGCGACGAGATGGTCGGCAGTATCGGCTACCACCAGCCTGACTGGCAAGGCACACGGATCTACGAAACCGGCTGGAACGTCCTGCCGCCCTATCAGGGCAAGGGCATCGCTGCCGCAGCTGGTACCGCCCTGATCGACATCGTGCGCGAAGCCGCCAGGAAGCCCGGCGCCCCGCGCAGTCTGCACGCGTTCCCTTCGGTAGACAACGCCCCGTCGAACGCCCTGTGCCGCCGTCTCGGCTTCCATCTCGTCGGCCCCTGCGACTTCGAATACCCGCGCGGCAGCGGCACCTTGATGCGCAGCAATGACTGGCGCCTCGACCTCAGCGCCTAAAGCTGACCAGGCAACTTCACCATTCGACCAGCCGCTCGTCGCTCGATGCCCGACGCTCGGGTTTCCCGAGTCCCGGGCAGTGGGCCATTACTGGCCTGGGTGTATTGCGTGCTCGCGCAGTCGGGGATTGAGCCGGAACTCCCACCGCTGAGGCCCTCGGTTGTGCACGTCATGGAATGCACCAACTGCGGTATCCCCGGACCGTCCGAGGCCCTCCCCGGAGGTCTCTGTCGTGCCTGCCACAGCGACCAGCGCAAGCGCAGTGCCGAACCCGACGCGGCGCAAGTCGCGCATGTACGGCGTTGCGTCGACGAACTGCGCGCAGTCGTCCGGGATCGGCCTCGCATTCCTCACCGTCGTTGACACGTGGAGGGCGCTCAGTTACTGACGCCGATGGCCAAGGACACAGAACTCGTTGCCTTCGGGGTCTGCCATGACGACCCACGATTGGTCACCCTGGCCGATGTCGACACGCTTTGCACCATGAGCCTCAAGGCGAGCCACCTCGGCGTCCTGGTCATCAGGCCTGAAGTCGAGATGCAGTCGGCTCTTGACCTTCTTGCTCTCATCGAGCCGGACGAACTCCAACCCCGGCAGGCGATCCGGCTCCGGGCGGATCTCGAACTCGTCATCGGAGGAGTAGACCACGACCCACCCAAGAGCCTCGGCCCACCACTGCCCCAAGGCCGCCGGATCTACCGAGTGAACGATCACCTGTTCCCATTGCAAGGTCATGGGCCGAGCTTAGCCCCTGAGATCCCGCCCCACATGGCCACGGACGAGCCGGAGCCCCAGCCCGTAACCGCCCTGTCAAGCAGGCTCAAACCCCTGGAAGGATGGCCGGGAATGAACGTCCGGGAGCCGTTTCCGTTCCGCTCGGCGGACCGGCGGCTAGCCACCCGGGCTTCGCCTGAGGCACCGTCAGGTCCACACCATTCGGGCACGTCTCATGGTGAAAGGGCAGTCGCATGCGAAAGAGACCGGAAAGCAGATTCAGACGCATCGGCCAGCTGGTCAGGGTCTTGAGAGCAAGTCTGGTGGCATCGGCGGCGGTTGCGGCGATGCTGGTCACGGCGCCGGGCGCCGCCTCGGCGGCCGTCGCGTCCAAGCAGGGCGTCCCTGGCTTCGGTTCCTCGGTCGCCGCGGCCCGCAACGCGGACGGTCGGTTGGAGCTCTTCGGGACCAACAGTGGGGACGGCGTATTCCACCGCTGGCAGATGTCGGCCGGTGGCGGGTGGTCGACGTGGACCCAGTTCGACGGTGCGCTGGCCCAGGTCGCCGCTCAGACCAACGCCGATGGTCGAGTTGAGCTGTTCGGCGTCAACGGCGGCGGAAACGTCTATCACCGCTGGCAGACGTATGCCGGTGGCGGCTGGTCCGGCTGGGAGCAGTTCGACGGTGCGTTGAGGCCCTGACGTTTCGGGTCGCCCTCCTCCGGCCAGGCGCATGGGCCCGGCCGGAGCGAGAGGCCAGCGCGGGTTCTGCGGCGTCTGCGTGGGCATGGCCTACATGGCCTGCGCCCTGGTCTCCGGAGGAGCATACGTCGCTGACACCGACGAACTGTCCACGTCCGGCGGGCTCAGCGCCCTCGTGTCCGCGTGATCTCGATCCGCAGGGGCACCGGAAACAGCTCGCTGAACTTCTCCACGCTTCCGAACACCCGGGCCGCGCTGTCCCCGTACTTGGCAAGCCATGCCAGGTTCTCGTGCGGCGGGGGGACGTCATCCACGCGGCGCGCGGTGCCGGTGAAGACCACGATGTCGCCGCCGTCGCCATCGCCGTCGAAGTGCAGGGCGACCCGGGGCCGGTCGACGACATGGGAGATCCGCTTCGCCTCGACCGCGTTGTAGATCAGGATCGAGTTGTCGTCCTGGAGCAGGAACCCGACCGGGTTCGGCTGCGGGGTGCCGTCATTGCCGACCGTGGTGATCCAGATGACCTGCTCTTCACGCAACCGGCGCCGGACCCGCTCGCCGAACGGGGTGCCGGGGTCGGGGAGCATTCTCTCCGTCATGCTCCCCAACTCTAGCCCGCGTGCTGGAGGTTCGGGTGGGGGCCTACGGCGCTCGAGGCTCGACACTCGGGTTGCTTCCAAGCGGGGAAAGCCGCGAACCGCGGCGTCGCGGAGAACGTGGACGTCAGCTGGGTGCTGAAAACCTCGTTGACCCGCTTCATGTCGGCCGACACGATCCATCCCCCGACCCTGGCAGCCCTCGAGGAACAGGGCGGGTTCCTATGCCTGGTCGAACAAGGTGGCCTCGGCCGCCGCCAGGAGCAGACGGATGCTCTCTGTTTCTCCGTTCACGGATGTTGCATACAGGGGGTGCTGCCGTCACTGTCTCGTCGCTCCGGGGCGGCTCCGGCCCGCAGGACCGTCTTCGCGCGGGCGGTATCACCGACGACGGTTGCTTCGATGAGGTGACGGGTGAGCTTATTCCGCTTGCGCTGGTTCATGGGTGCCGAGGCTGGTGACCGGGTACGTTGCGGGGCCAGCCGTTTTCCACTCAGCGCAGCGTTTCACAGCGTCGACCAGTGACATCGCACGCATATCGTCGGGGCCCCCGATGATGTTGTTCATCGCATAGCCGAACGCGATGCCGTGCTCTGGGTCGGCGAAGCCAAGTGAGCCGCCTCTACCGGTATGGCCGAAGGCGTTCGGGCCGGTCATGGGGTTGGTCGCAGTGGGCAGCATATATCCGGAGCTGAATCGGCTCGGGATAAGCATCACCTGGTCCACCCCGCTGGCCAGCTCCTTGGTTGCCGAAGCCAGGGTTTCCGGGGTAAGCAGGCGCACGCCATCCACCTCGCCGATCAGCGCGGCGTACATGCGCGCCAGTCCGCGAGCAGTACCGATGCCGTTGGAAGCCGGGAGCTCCGCGGCCTGCACATCGGGCGAGTCAAAGTCGATCTCGGGAGGGTCGGTGACCGCGTATGCCCTGTTGCTGAACGAATCTGGGTCACGCCACGCGGCGACCAGTTTGCGGAGTTCCTCGGGAATCAACTCGGTGGACACAGTGGTGAGGTCGACGTCCGGCCGCTGGTGCACCATACGGCTGACCCGATCGCGCTCGCCCGCCGGCAACCCGATGAAGAAGTCCAGCCCGAGGGGGGTGGCGATCTCGTCGGTGAAGAAGCAGCCGGGTGTCCGGCCGGACACCCGGCGGATCACTTCGCCGACAAGCCAGCCCCAAGTCCGGCCGTGATACCCGTGCGCCGTTCCCGGAGTCCACAGGGGACGCTGAGCGGCCAGTGCGGCCGCCATCGGGTGCCAGGTCAACGCATCGTTCAACGGTACTGGTTGGTCTAGCGCGATTAAGCCTGCCTGGTGGGACAACAGCCAGCGCACAGGGATGTCCGCCTTGCCGTTCGCCGCGAACTCCGGCCAGTACTTCGCCACAGGCGCGTCCAGGTCCAACACGCCGCGCTGGGCGAGCATGTGCGCCGCGGTCGCCGTCGCCCCCTTGGTAGCCGAGTAGACCAGTTGCAGCGTGTCTCGTGTCCACGGACGACCGGTTTCCGGATCGGCGATGCCACCCCACAGGTCCACCACCGGTCGGCCGTATTGGTACACGCATACCGCCGCGCCGATGTCCCCGTACTGGGAGAAGTTCGCCGCGAACGCCTCACGCACCGGTTCGAATCCAGCCGCGACCTCACCGTCGATCGTCGTCATGCCGTCCATCCTGGCATTGGGACCGACTACTCCTACGGGGCGGGCTCGTCCCCGGAGTCCCGGGACAGCGATTGTCAGGCTGCGACTGGCAGTGCCTGAAGACGCTCGCGGAACTCACGGACAGCGGGGACGGACTTGCGCGGTTCGAGCCGCACGGCGAACTCCTTCAAACGATCCAGAGCCCGTACGGAGCTGACGCTGCTCTCCAGGAGCTCGACGCCGTAGTTCGCGGCGTCCAGCGCCCCCTCCAAGTCACCACCGGTGAGCCGGGCCTCAGCCAGGCGGCTGGACCGTACGGCCTTGTCCCGAGGAGCCGCGCTCTTCATCGAGGTCTCCAAGGAACTCGTCGCGCGCTCCACTTGCCCGGACCGCAACAAAACCTTGCCTTCGGTCGACTTCAACTGCGCCTCGCCAAACCAGGCGAGCCAGTCGGTGCTTTCCTCCACCACGCTGCGCTCCCAGAGGGCCGCGGCACGGTTGAGCGCCATTCCGGCATTCCGGTGGTCACCGTCGCGCGACAGTGCCTCAGCCTTGTGCAGGTAGAGGAAGGACTGAGTGTACGGCGACAGTGTTTGAGGAGCGTTGTCGATGGCGGTCGAGACGAGAGCGACCCGCTCTGCAGTCCGTCCGGCCTCGGAGACGTGAACGCCCATCTCCGCGAGGATGAAGGCGCCGAGGGCGTCGTCTCCAGCCGTACGAGCACTCCGCAGGGCCCCGACGTAGTACCGCTGGCCAACGGACCGCAGACCCGCATCGTAGGCCATCCAGCCAGTCAGGTGCGACACTTGGGCGGCCAGCGCGTAGAGTCGGACGCGGACTTTGTCCGTGTACCGGCTGGCGCTGAGAAGACCGGTGACAAGGGCGAGATCACCGCGTGCCTGTTCCAGGAGCCGGGAACCTCCGAGTTGGTCGTCGAGCGTGCGGAGCGTGCTGATGCGCTGCCCGATCGTCGAGACCAACGTGTCCGTGACCTGATCCCCGTTGAGCGCCGAGGCGAAGGCGGAGGGCGCGTCCACCCAACTCGCCGCGAGGCCTGTCAGGGCGGCGCCGGTGATGGTGAGAAAGCCCCGGCGATCCATGCGGCCGCTCCCCACGAGTTCGGACAAGGCTTCAACGGTACCGACCTCGGTCCACGGGGCGGTGAGCCCCGTCACCTCCCAGACCGGGAGCCATCGAGGCCATCCTTCCTCCCGCACCTGCTCGTACGGGATGCGCAGCAAGTCGGCGAGTACGCGCTGGGCATCCGCGTCCGGCTCCTGCCCCCGTTCCCACTTCCATACGGTCGTCCGGTTGGTCGCCAGCGGGATTCCGAGCGACCTCCCGTGCACCTGCATGAGCCGGGCGAATTCGGCCTTCCCCCACCCGCGCATTTGGCGGACGAAGCTCAGCGGATGGACTGCTAACGGCTCACCAGGCACGTCGTCACTCCCGTCATCCCCTCACGGCGTAGTTGGGGAGGCTACTTCGTGTGTTCCACGTACGGGGCGGGGCGTCCCCACGAGAAACCCCTCAGAAACGTTCCACCTTGCGTGCTGGGGCCGTTGACTGAGTATCAGCCGCTCCACGAAGCACGTCCAGGGTGATCGTTCCCCGAACGGTTCCTCGGACCGGTCAGTTCTTCGGAGGTGTCCGCCATGCCCACGCTCGTCCAACGGTTCTTTCTCGCGGGTACGGAAACGGAAGTGCCCCTCGCCCGACGTATGGTCGTCGACAGGGTGCATGCGTGGGACGTGCCGATGGACGAGGAGACAGCCGACGCCATCCGTCTCATCGCCTCCGAGCTCATCGCCAATGCCGTGGTCCATGGGGAGGGGCCCGTCACCGTCGTGCTGTACCACCGGCCCGGTCACTTGGTGATCGATGTCTTTGACGGCAATCCCTCGGCTCCCCGGGCGAGTTGTGCCCAAGATGGTGACAAGGGCGGGCGCGGCCTGGCGCTGGTCGGTCTTCTCGCTTCGCGGTTTGGCTGGGAGCCTTCCCGCTGTGGGAAGCGCGTATGGGCGGAGATCGCGCTTCCCATCGCGGCGCCTGCTATCCGAGCCGCCGTTCTGCGCGGGTTATTCGCGCTACAGCCGAAGTGTGGCGTCGTAGCCGAGCCAGAGTCGCTCACTGTGGCGGTTGCGTCCTGCCGATGCAGTTCGCCGACCTACCTAACCGCCGGTGTAGGACTGGCGGTTCACCGCGCCGCCCCATGACTGCCGCCCCACGATAACCAACTCTCCCATGGCAGTGGTGCGGCCGCCGACCTCCCGTCGGAGCCCTGGTGGGAGAACCGAAGAGGAAGGAGAACGAGGTGGCAGAGCGCACGACACCGCCTCCGGCCCGGAGCGGCCTCCTGATGGCGGTGGAAGAACTGACCGCTGTCCACAACCGGTACGACAGCCTCCGGTCGGACAACGCCGGCAGTTCCGGCGACGCTCCGTGGCCGGGAGGTGACGGCAACCTGCACGACAGCGAGTAGGCGCCAAGCGGTGGGGGCCGACACGGCCAGCCGTGCCAGCCCCCACCGTGTCCTGATCACGTGGTCGAGCCCATGGAGGAAGCAACGATGGAACATCGGTTGGTCATCGCCATCGAGACGGCGCTCGGATGGAGCGGAGCGGAGGAATTGGGCAAGGGCTTCGTACGCGGGAGCATGGATGACCCTGCACTCGTTTCCCGCATCATGACTCCGAACCGCCTGCTCGACATCGCGATGCGCAGGAGCCTGAACCGCCCGCAGTTCCGATGTTTCCAGAAGGGCGAGGAGGTCCATCCGGCCATCTACTACACCGACAGTGTCAGCCCTCGGGGCCAGAGCATCCCCATGGCCAACATGCGCAGCGTGGGCAGGCTTCTGCGGGAAGGCGCGACGCTCATCCTGGACCAGGCCAACATCTTCGATCCGACGATGGAGGTCGCGTGCCGGGCCTTGCAGTGGTGGTCCCACGAGCGAGTCCAGGTCAACGCATACCTGACGACGAACGACGCTGCCGGCTTCCCCCTGCACTGGGACGACCACGATGTCCTGGTCGTCCAGCTCGCGGGTGAGAAGGAGTGGGAGGTGCGCGCGGCCTCTCGTAAGGTCCCGATGTACCGGGACTCCGACCCCAACAACACTCCGAGCGGCGAGATCATTTGGTCCGGCGCTTTGCAGACCGGTGACGTCATGCACATTCCTCGAGGCCACTGGCACCAGGCGACGCGAACCGGCAGCGGCTCCGGCAAGAGCCTTCACGTCACGTTCGGCATCACCAAGCGCACGGGAGCGAGCTGGCTCGGGTGGCTGGCCGACTGGTGCCGCGAGCGCGAGATCTTCCGCCACGACCTCGACCGCGGGCAGGGAACCGACGGCGAAGCTCTGACTGCGGCTGCCGCCCAGCTGGTCGGCGAACACTCCCCGGCCGATTTCCTGGCCGTGTACGAGCAGGAGACGATGCTGCCGCGGCACGTGCCGTTCCTCGACATCCTCGGGCCGCTTGACGCCGTGGTGTGCACCACCCACTTCCCTCCCCGGATCCAGGAAAGCGGGGAGACCGTCGACGTCGTGGCCTCGGGGAAGAAGCTCACCCTCGCGGCCAAGGCCCTGCCCGCACTGCGTCTGCTGCTGTGCGGCAGGCCGGTCGCGCTGGAGCGGGCCGCGGCCGTCGTCGGGGCCGAAGTGACGGAGGTCGCCGAGGTCTTGGTGAAGGAGGAGCTGTGCGCGGTGCTGACCCCCGAGTTGTCCTCGGGCTACACCGGTCTCGTCACGAACGCCGTCTCCTGACTGGAGCGCTGGACCTCGGCGTCACCATGCTCGACACCAGCACCAACTACCTTGACTTCCGCTCGCATCAGGTCCTGGCTCGGACGGCCGGTGACTTGCTGCCCAAGTTCATGGTCTCCACCAAGGTCGGTTATTTCCCGGGGCCTGACGGGGCAGAGCACTCCCTGGATCCCGCATGGCTGCACTCGGCTTTGGCACAGGCAGTCAAGGACCTCGGACGAGAGCCGGACTTGGTGTTCCTGCATAACCCAGAACATTCGCTCCGCCAAGCCGCCCCTCACAACCAGGACACACTGGCGCAGGCGTGCACGACCCTCGACTACGCCACAGCGAAGGGGCTGTGCGCCGCCTGGGGCGTCGCGTCCTGGGACCCGTCACCGCTGCTGAGCCTGATCGACGCGACCGTACCGAAGCCGTCGGTCCTCATGGTCCGCGCCGGCTTGCTTGTCGGAGCCAGAACGCTGCATGCCGCGGATGTACTCACCAAGGCGTGGGCCCTGGGCAGCGGCGAGGTGTGGGGAATGAGCCCCTTCGGCGGCAGCACCAGTGACCCAGCGTGGGCCAGGATCGACCCACGCATCTTCCTCCGGGACGGCGGCCGACTCTCCCGCGTGCAGGCGGCATTCAGAGCCGCGTATCACCTCCCGAGGGTCGGCTCCGTCGCCGTGGGCACCGATGAGCCAGCCCACCTGGGCGAACTCGTCGGAGCCTTGGCTGGCGAGGTCGAGGAGCGGACCCTCCAGGAGTACCGGAGTCTCCTTCGGGATCGCTCGCGCGGTCAATCTGCCTGAAGCTCCTTGATGACCTGCTCGGCCATGCGCTGTGCCGGCTCAAGCCGGGGGTCCTCCGGGTGCGAGTACGGTCCGAGCATCTTCGAGCAGGCGAACAACGTCATCAACTTGCCGTCCCGGCTTTCGAAGTCGGACCGGCGCTCGTGCCGTACGCGATCGGCCAGGGCCGGGACTGCAAGGGAGCTTGCCCACAGTGAGGCCGAGTCCAGGCCCAGCGGTGCGTTACCCCAGTCCTCCCAGTCGAAGAGGCTGAACACCGGAGCGGTCATGTTGGCCCAGTTGAGATCCGCGTGGGCCGGCACCCACCGCTCGACGGCCGTATCGAAGTCACCGGAGAAGGAACCCCGGATGGACTCGGTGACGAGGGCCTGGGTGATGGTGACGGTGTCCGGTGTGGCGACCCGCCTTGTGTTCTGACCCGCCAGCGCGTCCAACGAGGCGTTCAACGCCGCCCACCACTCATCCGGCAGTTCCGGGGCGACACTCAACACGGCGGTACCGACGGGAGATCCCGGCAGGAGCTCAGTTTCGTCGGCCCGCCACATCACCGGCCCGTCCGCGTCCCGCCAGACCACGCATCCGCGCCATTCGGGCAGGGCGATGCCCTCCAGACGCGCAGCACACTCGGTGCCATTCCAGCCTTGGTCGGTGATCTTGTCGAGCAAGCGCCGCTCGATCCGCACCCAGGTGTCGCGGTCTGTTCTGGCCCCCACAGACCGACGCTTGCGCACCGCCGTTTCCGGGAGCAAACGCACTTGCAGAAACCGCTCGACGTGAGCGAGAACCTCGTCAACCGGCTGCACCCGTAGATCAACAGCCTGACCCGTGGAGACCGAGAGCTTCATGCACGCGACCGTAGCAGTGGTTGAGCGGGAGATGCCCGTCGCTGAGCCACTGGTGGCAGCCCGCATCTGCATGGAGTTCGCACCAGACCTCAACACTTGCTGGCCGAATCGGGGAACGATCGGTTACCGCTCGCTCCGTGGTGACCACAAAGGTTTCGGCCTTCAGCACGACGCCCGAGGCTCGATGCTCGGGTTCTTCAAGTCCCGGATGGCGAGCCAATTCTGGCCTGGGTGTATTGCATGCCCGTGCAACCGGGGCTTGAGCGTCGGGTTTCGGGGGTCGAGGTTCGAGCGTCTTTTCCAAGGAATGGTTGGTTGGTTCAATCCCACCCTCCCTCCCAAGTCCCAAGTCCCTTGCGCACACGAACGGATGACATTTCGCGATCGAGATCGCCGCGGGGCGCGGCGGCTCTGTAGCGTGCGGCACAAGCAAACGGCCCCCGCCGGTGCAGCAACACTCGGCGAGGGCCTGACCATCAAGATCACGGAGTTGATCCCATGGCTGTCGGCAATCCTACCGACGTCGCTCGTTCCTCCGCGCCCCCCATGGCCGCCCCCGGCTACGGCAAGCGCTCCGCCCCAGACCAGGGCCCCCGCACCGGGCGCGACTTCGCCCACCTTCCCGTGCGTGAAGCGGCCGTCGCCGCGTACGTCGACCGGCTCCCCGAAGGTGCCGCCATGGACGTGAAGACCCTGGCCAAGGAGATCCCCGCCTATGGTCAGCAGGCCGTTCGTGCTGCTCTCAACAACCTCTCCGAGGCCGGGCATCTGCGCCGCGTACGCCAGACCGTCGACGAGGAGCGCACGCAATGGGTCTGGCGCACCCACTTCAGCCGTACCGCGCGGGACGACGCATGGTGGTCAACGTACCTCGCGGGACGTCCACCGAAAGTGGAGGTTGCGCAGGAGCGGGCCGTGTCGGGGCGGTCCGCCGCCTACACCGTGCTCGCGCTTCTCGGCCGCGCCGACTGCCGGGTGACGCTCTCCGCCGCCGAATGCAAAGCGCTCGAATCCCTCGCTGATGAATGGCTCCAACGGGGCACCACCGAGCGCGAATTGACGCGCGCTCTCACGTCCGGTCTCCCCGAGACCGTCCATTCTCCAGGTGGTTTCGTCCGCAGGCGCCTCACAGAAAAGATGCCGCCCGAACTCCCGCTCCCGGCGCCCGTAATCCCTCCCATCCGCATCATGGAATGCACCAACTGCGGCGACCCCGGACCGCCTGAGGCCCTTCCCGGTGGTCTGTGCCGCGCTTGTCACGGAGACCAGCGCACCGCCGACCCCGATGAGGCGTATGTGGCGGATGTACGGCGTTACGTCGACGAACTGCGCGCAGTCGTCCGGGACCGGCCCCGCATTCCTCGCTGCCGTTGACGCGCGAGCGTCAGGCCGGTCTCCTCGGTGACTTCGCGCCGCAGGGCCTCGGTCAGGCTCTCGCCTGTGTCGACACCGCCGGAGGGCAGCTCCCACAGCCCGCCGAGGTAGTCGTCCGCCGGCCGGTGCAGCAGCAGCACCTTGCCGCCGGAGTCGGCGATGACAGCACCGACGACGGTCTTCTCGATCCCGTCGCGCTCGGCGGCGCGGGCCAGGTCATCCAGGAGCTCGGGTGTGGTGGGCATGGGGGTCACAGCAGGTCCTTGTGGTGCTCGGTGACTTTGGCGATGGCGGTGGTGTAGGTCTCGGCGAGGCCAGCGTCGTCGGCCATGGCCACGATGTCCCGTCAGACGTCCATCACGAGGATCTTGGCTATCTCGACAGGGCGGAGAAACACACCGGCGTGACTGGTGTCCACGGTGTGGACGTCGAAGGGGTTCTCGGGAGTGAGCGCGTCGGCCTCGGTGATCATCCGGTCCTGCATGGCGGGCGGGATCGCCCGGTCCTGGGAGAAACGGATGTAGGTGCGGGGGATCCGGCCCCAAGTTTCTGCCCGGACGCGGGCGTCGGCGGTGAGGACCTGTGCGGAGTCGGCCGGTTCGAGGAGATTGAGGAAGACGCGGAACTGCTCATCAGTCCCGTCGGCCATCAGGGCTTCCTTGCCCGTGCGCAGGAATTGCGGGTCGGCCGAGCGCCAATTGACCATGGACGAGGCCACGTTCCGGTGTCCCAGGATCTCCAGGTAGTCGGCCATGCTCGGCAGCTCGACGCAGCACCACGCGGAGGCGTACACGATCCGGCTGATCAGGTCCGGCACTGTGTTGCCCACACCACTGATGGTCGCCCCGCCGCCACTGGTGCCCACCAGGATCACCGGCCCGTACTCCGCGACCCGGCGAACGGCCGCCACGACGTGGGCGACATTGTCCGCCAGGGTCACCTTGGCCAGGGGTGAGGGCTGTGTTGCGAAGTCCTCCAGGTCTTGCGGTGCCTGGTAGGAGACGGGGAGGCAAGCGTCCCCGCCGTGGCCCGGCAGGTCGACGGCGAGTGCACGGTGCCCGAGCAGCGCAAGTTCTTGGAGCAAAGGTGACCACGTGCAGGAGTTGCCGTGTGCGCCGTGCACGAGCACGAAGGTGGGGTGGCCGTCCCGTTCCCGGATCATGCGGTCTCCTCTCGACAGGGCAGCAGTCTCGCGCCATGGTCCACTTCGTCGATGAACGCTGTCCCGCATCGGGTCACGGTCGGGCCCACGATCGTTCCGGAGAGTGCGACGCCCAGGGTAGTGCCGGTCTGGCGGCCGGAGGAGGCCAGCGAGGTGGCTGCCGACCGGCTATGGGCACCGCAGGGTCAGGGCCGGTCGGGTCCGCGGTAGGGCAGCGTCTGGCGGTAGACGACGCTGGTGGTCGTGCTGCCGAAGCCGGCCAGTTCGTCCATGAGCGTCTCCAGGTGCTCCATGGAGGTCGCGGCCACCTTCAGGGTGTAACAGTCGTCGCCGGTGGTGCGCAGGCACTCCAGGATCTCCCGCCGTTCGGCGAGCAGCCGGTGCAGTGGCTGGTGGCGGTTGCCCGGGTACTTCAGGCGGACGACGGCGAGCACGGGGTAGCCGACCTTGGCCAGGTCGACCACTGCGCGGTAGCCGGTGATGACGCCCAACGCCTCCAGGTTCCGCACCCGTTCCGTGGTGGCCGAAGAGCTGAGTTTCACGCGCCGCCCCAGCTCGCTGAGGGATATGCGGGCTTCCTGCTGCAGCTGGTCGATGATTGCCCAGTCGACCTCGTCGAGATTCACGGCCATATCGCGATCCTACCGGGAAAATGACGGGAGGAGGCCGGTCTTGCCGGGAAGAATCCGTTCACTTGCACATGATCGCCGGGATAGCCTCTGATCATGCAACTGGGCGTCAACGTACCGAACTTCGGACCGGGAACCGATCCCGGCGTACTGCGCGAGTGGGCGCGGACCGTGGAAGGGCTCGGCTTCGATCTCCTCATGGTGTCGGACCACGTGGTCATCACCCCGGACGTGGCCGAGCGGTACCCGGAGCCGTTCTACGAACCGTTCACCACCCTGTCCTGGCTGGCCGGCATCACCACCCGGCTGCGGCTGGGCACGACCGTGCTCCTGCTGCCCTACCGGCACCCGCTGTTGGTCGCACGCATGGCCACCAACCTCAACCAGCTCAGCGGCGGCCGCCTCGTGCTCGGGGTGGGCGTTGGCTGGGCGCGGCAGGAATTCGACGCGCTCGGCGTGCCGTTCACCGCGCGGGGCAGGCTGACCGACGAGCACCTGGCCACCCTGCGCAACGTCGCCACGCCGATACCCGTCTGGGTCGGCGGCAACAGCGAGGCGGGGATCCGGCGTGCCGTCAGGTTCGGTGATGCATGGCACCCATTGCGCCTCACCCTTCCCCGGATGCGCTCGGTCCTGGCGAACCACTCGTTGCCGGGGTTCGCGCCCCGCATCGCGCTGCGGCTGACCACCGCACCGGTCGACGACCCCGAGCGGCCCGCCGGTGTCGGAACCATCGAGCAGATCCTCGACGATCTCCATGAGTTGGACCGGCTCGGTGCCGACACCGTCGTACTCGACCCTTACCACGGGGATCCGGAGGAGACCCGGCGGCCCCACGCGGCCTGGCAGGCGCTCACCGCCGTGGCCACCCACTGGAGGACAGCATCGTGATCACCCCTGCCGACGAGAAGCTCCTGCGTCGCGCGATCGGCATCGCAGCGCACGCCGTCACCCTGGGCGATGCGCCGTACGGCTCCCTGCTGGCCGGCCCGGACGGCACGATCCTCGCCGAAGCCCACAACACGGTGCGTCGCGACAGCGACATCACCGCCCACCCGGAGCTCAAACTCGCCCGCTGGGCCGCCCGCGAACTCGACCCCGAGACGGCCGTACGCACCACCATGTACACCAGCTGCCAGCCCTGCACCATGTGTGCCGGCGCCATCGTCCGCTCCGGGCTCGGCCGGGTCGTCCACGCGCTCTCCACCGACCAACTCGTCGAGCTCAACCCGGAGTCGGGCGCCTGGCCGACGGTCGCGCAGGACGGCCCGGCGCTGTTCGACGAGGCGCGCATTCCGGTCGACGGCTACTACCGGAGGTAGCCAGGGCGGACGCGCGCGCCCCTTGTGTCGTGAACGCTGCGATTGCGCGGGGGATGGCAGGCCGTTCGCCCTGTGCCGCCCCGGGTGATCGGGAGAATGCCGTTGCCGGCAGGGAGTCGGCGACGGCAGGGGGTATGAGGGATGCGTGCAGTGTGCGTGGCGGTGGCCGTGGCGGTGATGGGGATCTCGGCGGCGCCGGTAGAGGCGCATGAGGCGAAGCCCGGGGTCAGCTGCCTGGGGAGCAACACCATTGAGTTCTCGCCCGGGTTGAGCTTGAAGGCGCGGAGGACGAAGATCGGCGGATCGGGGACCTACAGCTGTACGTCCGCCGATCCCGCCCTCACCTCCGCGAAGTCCGTGATCAGCGGTGGCGGGGTGAACGGATGCTTCGCCTCCGATGCCACCACCGTGGAGAAGGTCACCTGGAACACCGGTGAGCGGAGCACAGTGATCTACCCCATGGGCAATGTGCAGCAAGTTGCCGCGCAGGCCGTGGTGTTGATCGTCGGCAAGGTGGTGTCGGGGAAGTTCGCGGGACGGACCGTTGCTTCCCCAGGGGTTCAGCTCACCCTCAACGTCCCCGCGTGCGTCACGGAGCGAGGGGTGCGGCAGATCACCGGCCCTTCTGCGCTGCTGATTTCCTGACCTCGCGGCGTCCGTGACGGACGACCTCGTCGAGGACGTACGCGACATCGTCCCGGGTGCTGGCGGGGTTGATGGTGCACATACGGAGCACCGTGGCGCCGTGGACGCGGGTGGTGAGGAGCAGCGCCCCGCTCTCCGTGCACACTGCCCGGCTGATGCGCTCCTGCGTGGAGTCGTCGGCCGGGTGGTAGCGGAAGGTGAGGATGGCGAGGTTGGGCGGGGTGACCAGGCGCAGCTCGGGGTGGGACCTCACCAGGGTGGCCGCGTGGTCGGCGAGGTCCATGCCGTGCTCGATCGCTCGCCGGAAGGCCTGCGCGCCGAAGGTTTTGAGGGAGAGCCACAGCTTCAAGGCCCGTAGACCACGGGTCTGTTGGGGGCCGTGGTCGGAGAGGTTCACCTCGTCGTCCCGGGGATCGGTGGGGCTGAGGTAGCCGGCGTCGAGGGTGTGACGGGCGAGGTCGAAGGTGGTGCGCAGCAGTTCCGGGCGGCGCAGCAGGACGCACCCGATCTCGTAGGGCTGGAAGAGCCACTTGTGCGGGTCGACGGTGAGGGAGTCGGCGCGGCGGAGTGCGGCTCGTAGGCCGTGGCCTCGCGTGGTGGCGGCAGCCGCTGCGCCATGGGCGCCGTCGATGTGGAGCCAGAGGCCTTCGCGTTGGCAGAGGTCTGCGAGGTCGTCGAGGGGGTCGATGGTGCCGGTCCCCGTGGTGCCGAGGGTGGCGACGACGGCGAAGGGGCGCAGGCCCGCGGCCCGGTCGTGGGTGATGCGGCGGGCGACTTCCGCCGGGTTCAGGCGGAGGGTTTCGTCGGCCGGTACGACGGAGAGCCGGTCGCGGGTGAGGCCGAGGAGGTGGGCCGCGCGGGCGATCGACGGGTGGGCCTGGGCGGAGCAGTAGAGGCGGGCGCGGGACAGGTCGTCGTCGAGGTGCTGGTCCCGTGCCACGGCCAGGGCGGTGAGGTTGGCGACGGAGCCGCCGCTGACGAAGAGGCCTCCTGCGTTCTCGGGCAGGCCGAGGAGCGTCATGAGCCAGCGCAGGGTGGTGAGTTCGAGCTGCGTGGGCCCGGCCCCGACCAGCCACGCGCCCGGCACCGCGAGATGGGCGGAGGCGAGGGCGTCGGCGAGTACGGCCGGGAAGTTGCCGGTGGACGGGGTGAAGGCGAAGCTTCGGGGATGGTCCAGGCGGGTCGCCTCGCCGAGGGCGTCGCGGGTGACGTGGTCGAGGACGGCGCACAGGTCGTCGGTGCCCTCCTCGGGCAGGGGCTCGTCCAGGGCGGCGCGGAGGGCCTCGGGCGAGGGGACGCGGAGGGGCGGCCGGTCGGGCGGGGCGGCGAATCGTTCGATGATGAGCTCGAGTGCGTGTCGTCCTGCCGTGCGCATCGGTTCCTCGGCCAGACGCAGCGGGTTCTGCCGGAGCAGGCATCGACCCAGCGCTTCCGGATCGGGGCGGGGCCGCGGTTCGAGGGCGGCCACGGGGTGCGCGAACTGGAGGAGGGCGAGCTCCTGCCCGGCGGTGACCGGGCCCTGGCGGGCGATGGCCCAGTACAGAGCCTCGTCCTCGCGGAGGTCGGTGACGTCGGACGGGCCCGCCGGCCGTTCGCCGTCACGGCGGTAGCGGCCAGTGGGGACGGGGACGTACGTGGCCGCGTCCTCGGCGGCGTGCACGACGAGTTGGCTCGGCAGGGGGCCTGCCGGCAGTGTCCCCGGCACGGACGGGGGCAGCTCGGGCAGCAGGAAGGAGAGGATGTGCAGGCCCAGGGAGGGCAGCAGCCCCGCCGCGCGCTCCACGGCCTGGACGAGCGAAACCACTGTCTGGAAGCGGGGGTTGACCTCGATGGCAAGGAGCCGTCCGTCGTCGTCCTCGACGAGATCGATGCCGAAGAGGCCCCGGAAGCCGCGCCCGCGCAGCACCTCGCCCACGCGCCGTGCCGCCTCGCGGGCCTGTGCGTACAGCCCCTCGGGCAGATCGCCGGGGCGTACGAGTTGGTTGCCGCAGTGCGTGCCCCAGGCGGCGGCGAGTTCGGGCAGCCCGACCAGTTGGTGGGACACGGCCGAGACCACGGTCCTGTCCGGCCCGGCGCATGCCGTGACGGTCAGGGAGATGCCGGGAGCGCAACGGCTGAGCCGGAGTGGTTCGTTCGGCCAGGCGGCGAGGCAACGGGCGAGTTCGGCGGGGGAGTCCACGGGGACGGTGCCCTTGCCGATGAGGTTGTTGTGGCGGCGCTGGAGGACTGCACGGGACCACTGGTCGTTCCAGTACGCCGGTGCCCGGCCGGCCGCGGGGATGATCACCGACGGCGGTGTCGGTACGCCTGCCTCCGTGAACAGGTCCAGCGCGCTGATCTTGTCCGCCGCCCAGGCCGTGACACCGGGGTCCGGGGCGAGCAGTCGGTAGCCGTATGTACGGGCCCACGTACGGGCGTTGGTGCCGTGCTCGGGTGCGAACGAGACGCAGACGCGGCGCGGGCCCGGCGTACCCTGTGGGCCGCCGGGCGGTGGTGGGGGCAACGGCTCCCACGCGGAGACCGGTTCATGCCGGAGCCAGGGCGGTGCCGGGCCGAACGACGCACTGACGAAGGGGCAGTGGTCCAGCCACACGGCCTCGTCGAGCAGTTCGTCCAGCAGCCGCCAGCCTGTCCGTGCGTCGATGCCCTCCATGCCCTCCATGCCCTCCATAGGGTGGGCAATGTAGCCCGGGCTCCCGGCCGCGTCCGGGGATCGTCCCGCGCCCACCCGAACGGGGCGCTCTGCCACCGGAGGCACGGCGCCCCGGGCCGGGGCCCGGGGCGCCGTGGTGTCTGCACCGATGATCAGGCGTCGGCCGGAGCGAGGGAGACGCAGCGCTCGCCCCAGAGGTAACGCATCGTCGTGAGCGTCTCGTTGTCGCAGGAGCACAGCTCGCGCAGCAGGGTCTTGCCGTCGGCGGCCAGCAGTGCCCGGTAGACCTCGGCCGACACCTCGTACTCCTTGCCGCCGGTGTAGGTGAAGGCGATGAAGTGCCGCGTTCCGTCGGCGGGGTCGGCGGGGTCGTCCTCGCGCCGCAGGGCGGTGGCGGCGGCGAGGCGCGGGGCGAGGTCGGCGAGGTCGGCGAGCGTCCACGGGCGCTTCGAGACGACGAGGTCGTCGACGATCAGGTGGTCGAGCTGGGTGGTGAGGAAGCAGCGCAGGGCGTCCTCGACCGAGTCGACGATGGGCTCGGCGTGGTTGTTGAACGAGGTGTTGAGCAGCACGGGGACACCGGTCAGGGCCCCGAACTCGTCCAGCAGCCGCCAGTACCGGGGGCTGACCTCCTGGTCGACCGCGTGGACGCGGGCCGTGCCGTCGACATGGGTGACGGCTCCGAGGTCGGACCGCTTCTCCGGTCGGACGGGCACGGTGAACACCATGAAGTCCGGCGTGTCCATGCCCTCCGGGAACTCGAAGTAGTCACGCAGGTGTTCGGCCTTGACCGACGGCGCGAAGGGCCGGTAGGTCTCCCGCTGCTTGACGACCATGTTCACCCGGTCACGGTTCCGCTCGGGGCGCGGGTCGGCGAGGATGCTGCGGTTGCCGAGCGCTCGCGGACCGAACTCGGAGCGGCCCTGGACCCAGCCCACCACCTTGTCGTCGGCCAGCAGCCGGGCGGTGTCCCGCGTCACGTCGGCCGACCGCTCGACCGTGACGAACCGGTGCCAGGGCTTCAGGCCGACCTCCGCGTCGCCGCTCTCGGGCAGCGACGGCCCCCAGAAGACCTGCCGGACGCGCCGGTTCGGGACCTTGCCGGTCACATCGGAGTGGACCTTCAGTGCCGCGCCGAGCGCCGCGCCGGCGTCATGGGAGGCAGGGTGGACGAAGACGTCGTCGAACAGGCCGGACCGGAGCAGACGTCCGTTGAAGGTGCAGTTCTGGCCGACACCGCCCGCGATGGCCACCTTGCGGTGGCCGGTCGCCTTCTGCCAGTGGCTCACCACATGCCAGGCGATGGTCTCCAGGGTCTCCTGCATGCCTGCCGCGAAGTCCTTGTGCTCCTGGCGGAAGGCCTCGCCGCGTCGGCGGACCGGGAAGCCTATCCGTCCGAACGCGGGCTGCAGATCCTCATGGTCGAGCCGGAAGTCGCCCTCGGGGCGCAGCTCGTAGACCGAACGGAACACGTCCCGATAGGTCTCCGGGTTGCCGTGCGGGGCCAGGCCCATGACCTTGTACTCGTCGCCCAGGCCGTAGCCGAGGAGCTCGGTGCCGGCCAGGTACAGGTACCCGAGGGAGTGGCTGATGTCCTTGCTGGTCAGCATGTTCACGGTCGAGCCGTGCGCGTCGTACACGGAGACGGCGTTGTCCTCGCCGGCGCCGTCCATCACGACCACCAGCGCGTCCGAGAAGCCGGACTGCGGGTAGGTGGTGAAGGCGTGCGCCAGGTGGTGATGTACGAAGTCGACGCGCTCGCCGGGGAGTTCGGTGTCGAAGTTCTCGCGCACCCGGTCGAGCAGCATGTTCCGGCTGAACCGCACCGGCAGCTCGGGCTTCTGCGCGTAGAGCTGGAACAACTCCCGGTCGGTGTAGTCCTCGTCGAAGAAGAAGGCGAGCTTGTCCACGTCGGACATCCGGATCCCCGCGGTGTCCAGGCAGGCCTGGATCGCGTCGGAGGCGAACTCGGTGGTGTGCTTGACCCGGCTCAGTCGCTCCTGCTCGACCGCTGCCACCACCTCGCCGTCACGGAGCAGTGCGGCCGCGGCGTCGTGGTAGTAGATCGGCCACCGCTGCGGCATGAAGTTGTTGTCACGCGGCGACAGACAGCAGTTGATGCCCAACACGTACATGTGGTGCGGGATTCCCTTCACTTGGTTGAAGATGGGAGAACGCCTTCGCCTGCGACGAGGCGCATCTCCGCGGTGAGGTCCAGGCTCCGGCTGAACAGCCAGTACGTGCCGCCGGAGACCGGAAGACCGATGAGGATCGAGCAGTCCACGCCGCCCAGCGCCTGGGCGAGCGGACCGTCGTAGGGCTGGGTGACCATGAACGGCACCATGGCGGCGATGCCGAGGGCGTAGGCGGCGAAGCCGCGCCAGTTCCAGCGTCCGTAGATGCCGTCACGGTCGAAGATGTCCCGGACCACGTACCGGCCCCGGCGCACCAGATAGTGATCGACGAGGTTGATCGCGGTCCACGGGGTGAACAAGTACGCCAGAAAGACAAGGGCGTTGCCGTGGTAGGCGGCGAACCGCCCGCTCCCGACGAACTGGGCGATCGTCCACACCGTGACCAGCATGATGCCGATGGCCACCGCACGGACGCGACGGGTCGGGGTGACGGGCCGGAACGAGTCGCGGATCGAGATCATGGCCAGACTGCCGCCGTACTGGTTGATCGCCATCACCAGCAACAGGCCGACGAGGAGCGCCGCCACGGCGACCCGGCCGAGACCGGGCAGTACCTTGTCGACCGCGGCCGCCAGCGCGGGCACGAGCCCTTGACCGGGCGCCGCCGCGGCCACCACCGTGCCGAGCGCGATGATCCACACGGCCGAGAGCGCGCTGGGCAGATAGCTCCACAGGAACGTTCTCCCGCGGGGCGTCTCCGGATGCAGATAGCGGGAGTGGTCCGAGGCGTACGGTGCCCAGCTGAGCTGGAAGCCCGCGACCATCACGAACACGGTCACGAAAGACGGGAATTCGAAGCCGTCCGGACTCCACATCCGCGCGCTCAGCGCGGAGTCGGCCAGCGCGACTCCCGTGATCGCGGCCAGCAACACGATCAACGGCCCGGCCAGCACCCTGCCGGCCTGCTGGATCCGCTCACTGCCGAACAGCGCGAGCAGCGCGGCGGCCGTCGCGGCCATGCTGTACCCCGCGATATCGGGCAGCCCGAACACGACATGCATCGACGACGCGGCCAGCAGCGCGTCGGACACGTTGTACGTGACACAGTTGAGGAGAGCGAAGACCCATACGGTGACGGCGGCCCCCAGATACCCGAACTGAGGCCTGGACTGCACGAGTTGGGGGAGTCCGAGCCGAGGGCCCTGGAGCGCGTGGCACGCCATTGAGAGGCTGCCGAAGAACGAGCCGAGCACCGTGGCCACGAGGGTCCAGAAGAGCGGTGCTCCCACGGCGAGGGCCGCGACACCCGTCGCCATCGCCGTCAGATTGATGTTTCCCACGAACCAGAGGGCGCCGATATGACGCACCCGCCGGTGACGCTCCTCGTAGGGCACCCAGTCGATGGAGCGCTGCTCGACCCGACCGAGTAACGAGGACAGCGAGGATAATCGCGCCTCTTGGTCTCTCTCCATGAACGGTCCGCTCCTCTGCGTGATCGTGGCAGCGAATATAGCCGCTTGGCGATCATGGACGGTAGAGGAAGCGGTGTGCTGTTTTCGGCCTAAGTTGCCTGGTCAGAGGCCAGTTTTCGACACAACCGGAATTAGGTGGGTGTGTTTCTACCGTTCGTCGTCCTCCCGTTCGCGGTCCCGCGCGCTCTCCGCGACCCGGCGCAGCCGGGGGTGGCGGACCGGGCCCGCCTCCGTGATGGCCTCGCCGATCATCGTGCGCAGGGCGTCCCGCAGTCCGTGCAGCGCGTGGTGGCGGGCCGGGCCCGCGCCGGGGTCGGTGCGCAGCTCGGACAGCAGGGACCAGCACAGGGCGAGCATGACCACGACGAACGGCAGGGCCACGAGGATCGTCGCGGACTGGAGGGACTTGAGGCCGCCCGCCACGAGCAGTACGGCGGCCACTGCCGCCATGAGGATGCCCCAGGTCACGACGAGCCAGTTGCGGGGGTGGAGGGCGCCACGGCTGGAGAGCGAACCCATCACCAGGGACGCGGAGTCCGCGCTGGTGATGAAGTAGGTCATCACCAGCACCATCGCCACCCAGGAGGCGAGCGTCGACAGCGGCAGGGTGTCGAGCAGGGCGAACAGCGAGGCCTCCGCGCCCTGTTGGGCCGTACCGGCCATGTCGGCCGCACCGGTCATGTCCAGGCGCAGCGCACTGCCGCCCATGACGCAGAACCACACCACCGTGGCACCGCTGGGCACGAGCAGGACGCCGATGAGGAATTCGCGGATGGTGCGCCCGTGGGAGATCCGGGCGATGAAGGTGCCGACGAAGGGGGCCCAGGAGAGCCACCAGGCCCAGTAGAACACCGTCCACGCGCCGAGCCACTTGGAGTCGGTGAACGCTCCGGTGCGGGTGGCCAGGGTGACCAGGTCGCTGAGGTAGCCGCCGGCGGCGGCCGGGATGGTGTTGAGGACGAAGACCGTCGGGCCGAGGAGGAAGACGAACAGCATCAGGCAGGCGGCCAGCGCGATGTTGAGCGTGCTGAGCCACTTGACGCCCTTGTGCAGCCCGGAGAAGGCGGAGACGACGAAGGCGGCGGACAGGGAGCCGATGATGACGAGCTCGAGTGAAGTGGTGTCTTTGACGCCGGTGGTGATGTTGAGGCCCTTGGACACCTGGAGCGCGCCCAGGCCCAGGCTGGTGGCCGTGCCGAAGACCGTCGCGAAGACGGCGAGGAGGTCGATGACGCGCCCGGGCCAGCCCGCCGCCCGCTCTTCGCCGATCAGCGGGACGAACGCCGAACTGAGCCGGTTGCCGCGGCCCTTGCGGAACCCGGCGTACGCGAGGGCGAGCCCGGCCATGCCGTAGATCGCCCAGGGGTGCAGGGTCCAGTGGAAGAAGGAGTACTCGAGGGCCGTACGGGCCGCCGCCGGAGTGCCCGGGTCGACGCCGCTGCCCGGGGGAGGGGAGACGTAGTGCAACAGGGGCTCTCCCACGCCGTAGAACATCAGGCCGATGCCCATGCCCGCGCTGAACATCATGGCGATCCAGGCGAGATTGCTGAACTCGGGCTGGTCGTCGTCCGCGCCGAGCCTGATCCGGCCGTACCGGCTGACGGCGATGACCGCGCACAGCACGAGGAACACGTCGGCCGCGGTGACGAACAGCCAGGCACAGTTGGACAGCACCCAGTCCAGGGCGTTCGTCGACACCTGGTCGAAGGAGTGCTTCCCCAGCGCCGCCCAGGCCACCACGGCCAGAACGGCGGCGATGCCGATGACGACGAGGGGCGTGTCCGGGGGCTCGCCCTCGTGGGCCGTAGTGCCTGTGGTCTCGGAGCTCTCGGTGCTCATGTCGCCCCACTATGGCCGGGTTCAGGGCGTATCGGAGGGACTGGCACGCCGGATAGGGTCACTGCGGCGCGACTGCCCGCGCGCGGCGCGGGCCGAGGCGAGGGGAATCGGGATGGCACGTGTGCTGGTGGCCGCGGACAAGTTCAAGGGCTCGCTGACGGCGGTCGAGGTCGCCGCCCATGTGACGGCGGGGTTGCGGCGGGCGGTGCCGGATCTCTCCATCGCGTCGCTGCCGGTTGCCGACGGCGGCGACGGAACGGTCGACGCGGCGGTGGCGGCCGGTTACGAACGCCGCGAGGTACGGGTGCGGGGGCCGCTGGGCGAGCCGGTCACGGCGGCGTACGCGCTGCGCGGTGCGACGGCCGTGGTGGAGATGGCCGAGGCATCGGGGCTGCGGCGGGCGTCGCGGCTCGCGCCGCTGACGGCCGGGACGTACGGGACCGGCGAACTGCTGCGGGCGGCGCTCGACGCGGGGGCGCGGGAGATCGTGCTGGGGGTGGGCGGGAGTGCGTCCACGGATGGCGGGGCCGGGATGCTGAGCGCCCTCGGGGCGCGGTTTCTTGATGCGGAGGGGAGGGATGTCGGGGCCGGGGGAGCGGCGCTTGGGGGGCTGGCGGTCGTGGATCTGTCCGGGCTCGATTCGCGGGTGCGCGAGGCGCGGGTTGTGCTCGCGAGTGACGTCGACAATCCGTTGACCGGGCCCATGGGGGCGGCCGCGGTGTACGGGCCGCAGAAGGGGGCCTCGTCCGAGGACGTCGCCGTGCTGGACGCGGCGCTCGCGCGGTACGCGCGGGTGTTGGGGTGGCCGCCGGAGTCGCCGGGGGCGGGGGCCGCGGGTGGTGTGGGGTACGGCGCTATGGCCGTGCTCGGGGCGGTGTTCCGGTCCGGGATCGAGGTGATGCTCGAGGTGCTGGGGTTCTCGGAGGCGGTCCAGGGCGTGGAGCTCGTGATCACGGGGGAGGGGGCGCTGGACGAGCAGTCCCTGCGAGGGAAGGCTCCGGTGGGAGTTGCGCGGGCTGCGCGGGGTGCGCATGTGGTTGCCGTTTGCGGGCGGCTTGCGCTTGCGCCTGCGGCGCTTGCGGGGGTGGGGATCGAGCGGGCGTACGCGCTCACGGAGCTTGAGCCGGATGTTGCGCGGTGCGTTGCGGATGCGGGGCCGCTGCTGGAGAAGGTGGCGGAGCGGGTTGCTGTTGATTTCTTCGGCTGACGTGTTGTGGGTGGGCACGCGCCTTCGGCGCGTAGGCCACCCTCCCGCGCACCACCCGGGACTGTTGACAGTGAGGCTCGGGTCGCCTGTGGGCGGTTGCGCGCCGTTGGCGGGTGCGGAAAAGGGTGTGGGCCCCGGGCAAGTTGCCCGGCCCCCACACCCCTTGTGCCTGTGTGTTCTACGACTGAGCCGCTCGTGCCTCGCGGCGGTTGTCGCGGAAGGCGTTGACGCGGCGGGCCGTCGCGAAGAGCGGGATCACCGCTCCGAGGACGAGCTGCAGCGCGCAGCCGGTCTGGAGCAGCAGCTCGCCGCCGGGGGCGTCGAAGGCCCACGCGCACAGCAGGCCCATGCTGAGCACGATCCAGCTGAGCATCGCGATCGCCAGGCGGCCCCGCGGCTTCGGGTACTCGACGCGGCTCACCATCAGCCACGCCACACCCACGATCGCCAGCAGCGTCGGGATGAACGGCAGCTCCAGCAGCACCACGGAGACCACCGTCAGCGCCCCGAAGGGACTCGGCATGCCCTGGAAGATGCCGTCCCGCATCGGCACGCACGAGAAGCGTGCCAGGCGCAGGACGACCGACAGCAGCAGGACCACGGCCGCCACGGCGGACACCTTCTGATGCGCGCCCTCGGCGACCACGCCCCACACCACCACGAAATACGCGGGTGCGAGGCCGAAGCTGATCAGGTCGGACAGGTTGTCCAGCTCCGCACCCATCGCCGAGCTGCGCAGCTTGCGCGCGACGAGCCCGTCGAAGAGGTCGAAGACCGACGCGAGCAGCATCAGCATCACCGCGGTCGCGGCGCTGTTGCGGGCCATGCCACCGTCGTCGTTGCCCGTGAGGTGGGGCATGAGGACGCCGGTGGTGGTGAAGTACACGGCCATGAAGCCGCAGATCGCGTTGCCCAGGGTGAGGGTGTCCGCTATTGACAGCCGCGTCGACAGCGGCATGTCATCGACGTCGTCCTCCGGCTCCGCTTCCGGGACCCAGGCGGCCTGTGTGTCAGGATCAATCACGGTCAAGGCGAGTCACCCCTGCGGTGGTGGCCTGGCCGACTTCGACATTCACCTCGACGCCCTCGGGGAGGTAGATGTCGACGCGCGAGCCGAAGCGGATCAGGCCGATGCGCTCGCCCTGTTCCACCTTGGTGCCCTGCGGCACGTACGGCACGATGCGCCGTGCGACGGCCCCGGCGATCTGGACCATCTCGATGTCACCGAGCTCGGTGTCGAAATGCCAGACGACGCGTTCGTTGTTCTCGCTCTCCTTGTTGAACGCCGGTACGAATCCACCGGGAATGTGCTCGACCGAAGTCACCGTGCCGGCCAGGGGCGCACGGTTGACGTGGACGTTCAACGGGCTCATGAAGATCGCGACGCGGGTGCGCCCGTCCTTCCACGGCATGATGCTCTGCACCACACCGTCGGCCGGGGAGATGACCCGGCCCTGGGTGATCTCGCGATCGGGGTCGCGGAAGAACCACAGCATGCCGGCCGCGAGCGCGGTGGAGGGCACGGCCAGTGCCGCCCAGCGCCCGGAGCGGCGGGCGCGGGCGAGGCTGACCGCCGCCGTGGCGACGGTCGGGAGGAGCCACGGCGATGCTCCGCGCGCAAGGCGAACACCGGGGCGGCTGTCGCGTGGTGCAGAGGAAGAGCTGTGGGGCATTGGTGACCTTCGTAGCGGAGGGTTGCCGCGTTTACGAGCGGGGGACGGCGGCTGTTCCGGCGATGCTATCGGTTGCGACCGACAACTGGCCAAGCGCCAGGGCCAGTCCATGGCCGAACATCGATGACTGGGTGTGATCTACTTCTCGTACAAAGCACCTCTTTCCGGACAATTATCCCTGGAACCGGTACTCCTCGAGTAGTCGACGCCCAATGATCATTTTCTGGATCTCTGCCGTGCCCTCGCCGATGAGCAGCATCGGGGCCTCGCGGTAGAGGCGCTCGATCTCGTACTCCTTGGAGAAGCCGTAGCCGCCGTGGATGCGGAAGGCATCCTCGACCACCTCCTTGCAGTACTCGGAGGCGAGGTACTTGGCCATTCCGGCCTCGAGGTCGTTGCGGTGCCCCGAGTCCTTCTTACGTGCCGCATTCACCATCATGGCATGGGCGGTCTCGACCTTTGTCCCCATTTCGGCCAGCTTGAACTGGATCGCCTGGTGCTGGGCGATCGGCTTGCCGAAGGTCTGCCGTTGCTGGGCGTAGGCGATGCCCAGCTCGAACGCACGCTGTGCGACGCCGCAGCCACGCGCCGCCACATTGACGCGCCCGACCTCGACGCCGTCCATCATTTGGTAAAAACCTCGGCCCGTGACCCCGCCCAGGACCCGGTCGGCCGGAACGCGCAGGCCGTCCATGATCAGTTCGGTGGTGTCCACGCCCTTGTAGCCCATTTTGTCGATTTTGCCGGGGATGGTCAGCCCCGGCTTGACCTGACCGAATCCCGGCTCCTTCTCGATCAGGAAGGTGGTCATCGACTTGTGCGGGGCCGTCCCCTCGGGGTGCCCCTCGTCGGTCCGGCACAGCACGGCCACCAGCGTCGACGAGCCGCCGTTGGTCAGCCACATCTTCTGGCCGGTGAGGACGTACTCGTCGCCCTCCCGCACACCCTTCGATGTGATGGCCGACACATCTGAGCCCAGGCCCGGCTCCGACATCGAGAACGCGCCCCGTACCTCGCCCGTCGCCATGCGCGGCAGGAAGTGGTCCTTCTGTTCCTGGGTGCCGTGCTGCTTGAGCATGTAGGCGACGATGAAGTGCGTATTGATGATTCCCGACACACTCATCCAGCCCCGGGCGATCTCCTCGACGCACAGGGCGTATGTGAGAAGGGACTCGCCGAGCCCGCCGTACTCCTCCGGGATCATCAGGCCGAAGACGCCGAGTTCCTTGAGCCCCTCGACTATCTTCGTCGGGTACTCGTCGCGGTGCTCCAGCTCGGTGGCGACCGGGAGGATCTCCTTGTCGACGAATTCCCGGACCGTGGCGAGGATTTCCCGCTGGACGTCCGTGAGCCCGTCGGTCTGCGCGAGACGGCCCATGTCACTTCTCCCGGATGATCGGCTCGGGACGGCCGGGCTGTTCCCCGCCGCGCTTCTCGGTGTATTCGGCGGTGGGCACCATCACCTTGCGCCGGAAGACGCAGACGACCGTGCCGTCCTGCTTGTAGCCCCTGGTCTCGACGTACACGATCCCGCGGTCGCTCTTCGACTTCGAGGGCGTCTTGTCCAGAACGGTGGTCTCGCCGTAAATGGTGTCGCCGTGGAAGGTCGGCGCGATGTGCTTGAGCGACTCGACCTCGAGGTTGGCGATCGCCTTTCCGGAGACGTCCGGCACGGACATGCCCAGCAGCAGCGAATACACGTAATTGCCGACCACGACGTTCTTGCCGAAATCGGTCGTCTTCTCCGCGTAGTTGCTGTCCATGTGCAGAGGATGATGATTCATCGTGAGCAGACAGAAGAGGTGGTCGTCGTATTCGGTGACCGTCTTGCCGGGCCAGTGCTTGTAGATGTCGCCGACGGTGAACTCTTCGTAGGTACGGCCGAACTGCATCTCGCTCACGCCTCCGGGATCTCGAACTTGGAGGTACGGGTCATGCCGGCCGCCCGTCCCTTGCCCGCGACGACGAGCGCCATCTTCCGGCTGGCCTCGTCGATCATCTCGTCGCCGAGCATGGCCGAGCCCTTCTTGCCGCCCGCCTCGGAGGTGCAGTAGTCGTAGGCGTCCAGGATCAGCTCGGCGTGGTCGTAGTCCTCCTGCGAGGGCGAGAAGACCTCGTTCGCGGCCTCCACCTGGCCGGGGTGCAGCACCCACTTGCCGTCGAAGCCCAGCGCCGCGGCGCGGCGGGCGACCTCCTTGTAGCCGTCCACGTTGCGGATCTGGAGGTACGGGCCGTCGATGGCCTGGAGGTCGTGGGCGCGAGCCGCCATCAGGATGCGCATCAGGATGTAGTGGTAGGCGTCCGCGGGGTAGCCGGGCGGCTGCTCGCCGACCACGAGCGTCTTCATGTTGATCGAGGCCATGAAGTCCGCCGGGCCGAAGACGATGGTCTCCATGCGCGGCGAGGCGGCGGCGATGGCGTCCACGTTCACCAGGCCCTTGGCGTTCTCGATCTGCGCCTCGATGCCGATGCGGCCGACCTCGAGGCCCATCGTCTTCTCGATCTGCGTCAGGAGCAGGTCGAGGGCGACGATCTGCTCGGCGTCCTGCACCTTGGGCAGCATGATGCAGTCGAGGTTCTGGCCCGCGCCCTCGACGACCGTGACGACGTCCCGGTACGTCCAGTGCGTGGTCCAGTCGTTGACCCGGACCACCCTCGCCTTGCCCGACCAGTCGCCGTTGTTGAGGGCGTCGACGATGTTGTGCCGGGCGCTCTCCTTGACCAGCGGGGCGCACGCGTCCTCCAGGTCGAGGAAGACCTGGTCCGCGGGGAGGCCCTGGGCCTTCTCGAGGAAGCGCGGGTTGCTGCCGGGGACCGCGAGGCAGGAGCGGCGGGGGCGCAGTCGGTTGACAGCAGTCATGCGGAGACCTCCAGGGGGTCGAGCTCGTTCGCTTTGCGGATCTCATCGACGATACGGCCGATGATCTCGGTGATACCGAAGTCCTTGGGGGTGAAGACGGCCGCGACTCCGGCCGCCTTCAGGGCGTCGGCGTCGGCGGACGGGATGATGCCACCGACGATCACGGGCATGTCGTCCGCCCCCGCGCCGCGCAGCCGGGCCAGTACGTCCGGCACCAGCTCCGCGTGCGAGCCGGAGAGGATCGACAGGCCGACGCAGTGCACGTCCTCGGCGACGGCCGCCGAGACGATCTGCTCCGGGGTGAGGCGGATGCCCTGGTAGACCACCTCGAAGCCGGCGTCGCGCGCCCGTACGGCGATCTGCTCGGCGCCGTTGGAGTGGCCGTCCAGGCCCGGCTTGCCCACCAGCAGCCGCAGTTTGCCGACGCCCAGTTCGGCCGCGGTGGTGGCGGCCTTCTCGCGCACGACGGCCAGCGGCGAGCCCGCCTCGGCGGCCACGGCCAGCGGGGCGCCGCCGACGCCCGTGGGGGCGCGGAACTCGCCGAAGACGTCGCGCAGGGCCCAGGACCACTCGCCGGTCGTCACGCCGGCGCGTACGCACTCGAGGGTGGCGGCCATCAGGTTCTCGGTGCCGGCCGCCGCCTTCTTCAGGGCGGACAGCGACTCCTGGGCCCGGACCTCGTCGCGGTTGTCGCGCCAGGAGTGCAGCCCGGCCACGACGCGCGCCTCGTTCGCCGGGTCGACGGTCATGATGGCCGTGTCGAGGTCGGAGGTGAGGGGGTTGGGCTCGGTGGTCTCGTAGCAGTTGACGCCGACGATCTTCTCCTCGCCCGACTCGATCCGGGCCCGCCGCTCGGCGTGCGAGGAGACCAACTCGGCCTTGAGATAGCCGGATTCGACGGCCGCCATCGCGCCGCCCATCTCCTGGATACGGTCCATCTCGGCCAGGCTCGCGGTGACCAGGCCCTCGACCTTCTCCTCGATCACATGCGACCCGGCGAAGATGTCCTCGTACTCCAGCAGGTCGCTCTCGTGGGCGAGCACCTGCTGGATGCGCAGTGACCACTGCTGGTCCCAGGGGCGGGGCAGGCCCAGCGCCTCGTTCCAGGCGGGCAGTTGGACGGCCCGGGCGCGGGCGTCCTTGGAGAGTGTGACCGCCAGCATCTCCAGCACGATGCGCTGGACGTTGTTCTCCGGCTGTGCCTCGGTCAGGCCGAGGGAGTTGACCTGGACGCCGTAGCGGAAGCGGCGCTGCTTGGCGTTCTCGATGCCGTAGCGCTCGCGCGTGACGCGGTCCCAGATACGGGAGAACGCCCGCATCTTGCACATCTCCTCGATGAACCGGACGCCCGCGTTGACGAAGAACGAGATACGGGCGACGACGTCGCCCTTGCGGTCGTCGGGTATCTGGCCCGATGCGAACACCGCGTCGAGCACGGCGATCGCGGTGGACATCGCGTAGGCGATCTCCTGTACCGGAGTGGCCCCGGCCTCCTGCAGGTGGTAGCTGCAGATGTTGATCGGGTTCCACTTGGGGATGTTGTTCACCGTGTAGGTGATCATGTCCGTCGTCAGGCGGAGCGACGGGCCGGGCGGGAAGACGTGCGTCCCGCGCGAGAGGTACTCCTTGACGATGTCGTTCTGGGTCGTGCCCTGGAGCTCGGTGACGTCCGCGCCCTGCTCCTCCGCGACCACCTGGTACATCGCCAGCAGCCACATCGCGGTGGCGTTGATGGTCATGGAGGTGTTCATCCGCTCCAGCGGGATGTCCTGGAACAGCCTGCGCATGTCGCCGAGTTGGGCGACCGGGACCCCGACCCGGCCGACCTCGCCGCGGGCGAGGACGTGGTCGGGGTCGTACCCGGTCTGCGTCGGCAGGTCGAACGCGACCGAGAGGCCGGTCTGCCCCTTGGCGAGATTGCGCCGGTACAGCTCGTTGGACGCCTCGGCGGTGGAGTGACCCGCGTACGTCCGCATGAGCCAGGGGCGGTCTTTCTGACGTTCTGTCATCTCACACGTTCCTGAAGCGGTTGATGGCTTCTATGTGCTCGGCCCGCATCTCCTCGTCGCGCACGCCCATGCCCTCCTCGGGGGCGAGGGCGAGGACGCCGACCTTGCCCTGGTGGAGGTTGCGGTGGACGTCGTAGGCGGCCTGGCCGGTGTCCGCCAGGCGGTAGGTCTTCGACAGGGTGGGGTGGATCTTGCCCTTGGCGATGAGGCGGTTGGCCTCCCACGCCTCGCGGTAGTTGGCGAAGTGCGAGCCCACGATGCGCTTCAGCGACATCCACAGGTAGCGGTTGTCGTACTCGTGGTGGTAGCCGGAGGTCGAGGCGCAGGTGACGATCGTGCCGCCCTTGCGGGTGACGTAGACGGAGGCGCCGAAGGTCTCGCGGCCGGGGTGCTCGAAGACGATGTCCACGTCCTCGCCGCCGGTCAGTTCGCGGATGCGCTTGCCGAAGCGCTTCCACTCGCGGGGGTCCTGCTCGTGTTCGTTCTTCCAGAAGCGGTAGCCCTCGGCACTGCGGTCGATGACCGCCTCGGCGCCCATGCTGCGGCAGATCTCGGCCTTCTGCTCGCTGGAGACCACGCACACGGGGTTGGCGCCGCCGGCGAGCGCGAACTGGGTTGCGTACGAGCCGAGTCCGCCGCTCGCGCCCCAGATGAGGACGTTGTCGCCCTGCTTCATGCCGGCGCCGTTGCGGGAGACCAGCTGGCGGTAGGCGGTGGAGTTGACCAGGCCGGGCGCCGCGGCCTCCTCCCAGCTGAGGTGCCGGGGCTTGGGCATGAGCTGGTTGGACTTGACCAGGGCGATCTCGGCCAGGCCGCCGAAGTTGGTCTCGAAGCCCCAGATGCGCTGTTCGGGGTCGAGCATCGTGTCGTTGTGGCCGTCCGCCGACTCGAGTTCGACGGACAGGCAGTGCGCGACGACCTCGTCGCCGGGCCGCCAGGCGTTGACGCCGGGGCCGGTGCGCAGGACGACGCCCGCGAGGTCGGAGCCGATGACGTGGTACGGCAGGTCGTGCCGCTTGGTGAGCGGTGACATCTTGCCGTAGCGCTCGAGGAAGGCGAACGTGGGGACCGGCTCGAAGATCGACGTCCACACGGAGTTGTAGTTCACGGAGCTGGCCATGACGGCCACGAGCGCCTCGCCGGGCCCGAGTTCGGGCACCGGCACCTCCTCGACGTGCAGCGACTTGCGCGGGTCCTTCTCCCGGGAGGAGAGCCCGGCGAACATGTCCGCCTCGTCCTTGTGCACGGTCACCGCGCGGTAGGACTCGGGGAGTTGGAGCGCGGCGAAGTCCTCGCTGGTGCTGTCCGGTGCGAGGATGGCGTCGAGTATCTGGTTCACGGTTGTGCCTCCGGCGAAGCGCGTTCTAGGAAACGGCTTGAGGGAACGTCGGGGGTGGTGCCGTCGGTTCGGCATTTTCGGCGATTTTGCGCTGGCCGCGCGGGGGTGGGCGCGGGTGGTGCCGTGCGGTGTGGTGCGGTGCCTGGTGACGCAGGCGGTCCGGGCGCGCAACGTGCTTGCGGGGACAGCCGGCGCGCGACGTCGGTGTCTGCGCGCCGGCCGCCCGGACGAGTTCAAGGTATGGCACGGCGTGCCGCTCGACAAGGCACTGCGTGCCATGAATTTGAGACATCTGTCACCGGGGGTTCACAGATGAGCGGTGCGGATGTTGCGTGTGGGTGGGGGTGGGGAGTTGTGCCCCGGTCCCGCCCTTTCTCCGTTTCCCGGGGCTCCGCCCCCGGACCCCGACCCTGGGGCTGCGCCCCAGACCCCGCTGTCGCGGCTTCGCCGCTCGTCCTCAAGCGCCGGACGGGCTGGAGAGTGCCGGGCCGGGCTGGAATTGCGCGCCCGCGCCGGATTTCGGCGCAAGCGCGAAATCGCGTGCGGGCGCGGGTCGGTGGGCGCGGACAGTTGCTATTCGGCGCGGCCCGGCACCATTCAGCCCGTCCGGCGTTTGAGGACCAACGCGGCGAAGCCGCGTTGCGGGGGCCCGGGGGCTTGCCCCCGGAAGGGGGGCAGGGGCGGAGCGCCTGAACTGAACCCCCCGGGGCGTCAAGAGGGGGCCCCCTCCCCCTGGGTCCGCC